>NZ_JALHBH010000094.1:0-81023 GCF_022836805.1 Pseudomonas sp. RGM 3321 | reverse complement strand
TGGCAGCATCATTTTCAGCAGTGCAGCTTTACGTTCTTCTGAGTAGAAAGGCATGACCATACTCTTGCCGCCCCCGGAATACTTTTTAAAAAGCGGGGGACACGACAACTACCCTGACACCGGGGGAAACCGACAAGCCATTTTCTACCAGCTCGAAACGCCAGGTCGATTTGAGTCGGCTCATCATGACTCACAGCGCATCATTCCTGCTGTTACAAAAGCCATACGTGAAACCTTGCGCAATGTGGTGTTTCTTGATCCGTGTCCTGCGCTGATGCGTGACTATGCGTATGTGAAGGACGACCTCATCAAAGAGGACGGCAGCAATCTGTCTGCGGTCCTCTACAGGATTTCTCAAGAGCCGGAACAGAAAGCCAGACTGCTCGCCTTTATCAAATCCTTGCCCGAACAGGACATCACCGACATAGAGTTTATAAAGACTGACCGCAACGACGTCATGGTGAGGCTGGTGGAGTCTTTCGGACAGAAAAGCAGAACCGTGGACGCACCGCTGCTCTCTGATGGGACCCTTCGCGTTCTAGCCGTCGGCGCAACGCTTTTAGCCGCTCCTGAAGGAGCGCTGGTGGTTATCGAAGAGATTGACAATGGTGTCCATCCCAGTCGGGCGGAAACCCTTGTAAGACAACTCCGAGCTACCGCTGCCGAGAGAAAGCTGCAAGTCCTGCTGACATCACATAACCCTGCTTTGATGGATGCGTTGCCTGATAGTGCGCTGGCTGATGTGGTTGCCTGCTATCGCGACCCTGAACACGGCGACAGCCGTCTGGTGCGCTTGGGAGACCTGAGTCGCTATCCAGAATTGGTCGCGCAGGGGCCATTGGGGCAACTCATGACGCGGAGGGTCCTGGATCGTTTCTTGAAGGACGATACCACGGAGGATGAGCGCAAGGCACAAGCACTGGACTGGTTGACTGAACTGCGCCAAAGCACAGACGGAGGAGCAGAATGACAGCCGTCTGCTTGATTGATACCACTGTTTTCGTCGAAATTCTCAATGTGCCCATCAAGGCGCAACAACACATTAAACCCTTCGTCAGTTAGAACAACGCATACTTGCTGGAGAGCCGCTGTTTTTGCCGATGGCTACGATACTCGAAACCGGCAATCATATTGGACAGAATGGAGACGGAGGCACTCGACGCAAATGTGCAGAGCGTTTTGTCAGGCAGGTACAGGATGCATTGAAAGGGCGTTCCCCGTTCAAAGCCATCAGCTTCCTGCAAGAGGATGAAATGAGCGGCTGGTTACGCGAGTTTCCAGAGCATGCAATGTGTGGCAGCGGGCTTGGCGATCTTTCCATCATTCATGACTGGAGACGACTCTGTTCTCTGAATCCATCGAGACGGGTTTATATCTGGTCTGAAGATGTACATCTCGGTGCGTTCGATCAACTGCCCCGGTTGTAATATCCTCAACGCCGCGCCGACAGCTGCTGCGGTGCCAGAAACGCATCGTGAAAATAGTTACGAAACGCTTGCATCGCCGGGCTCAACTCGCGCTCGCGGTGCCAGGCCAGGCCGACGCTCATTGGCGTTACCGAGTCGGTGACAGTCAACGTTTCAATACGCTTGCCTTCCAGCGACCAGGGGCGATGCACCAGGTCGGAGAGAATCGCCACTCCGCTGCCGTTGGCGACCATGCTGCGCACTGCCTCCACGGAGCTGGTGCGCACTCTGACATTGGGTCGTTGGCCGGCCAGTTCCCAGTAGCGCATTGCACTTTGCTCCGCTTCGTCGACGGTCAGCAGGATATAAGGCTCTTGTGCTACATCGGCAAGGCTCACGGCGGCGCGCTGGCACAGCGGGTGGTGGCTGGACAGCCATAGACGGCGTTCGGAGTTGAACAGTGTCTCCGAGACGATATCCGGGTGAGTGATGTTGGCTGTCAGCACCACCGCCATATCGAAGCGTCCCTCCAACAGACCCTGTTCGATGGCTTGCCGTTCGCGTTCATGAACCTCGATGGCTACATCGGGGTGCCAATGTTCCAGACGTTGCAGGTGGTGAGGCAGAAAGTAGCCAATCACGGTGTAGCTGGCGGCCAGGCGCAATACGCCGCTGGCGCGAATATCGGGTAGCGGGCTGTTCAACGCATCATCGACGCTTCGCAGGATCACGTAGGCCCGGTTCAGAAAATGTCGACCCGCTTCGGTCAGGCTCATGCCCTGAGCCGAGCGCTGGAACAACAGCGTGCCGAGCATGCTTTCCAGTTCCTTGATTGCCGTGGTCACCGCAGACTGGGAAATGTTCAGGTGAATGGCCGCCTGTGAGATTTGCCCGATCTCGGCCGTTGCCACGAAATAACGAACCTGGCGCAACGTCAGGGACATAAGCACTCCAATTGGCGGGTATCTGTTTTTCAGAAGATGATGTATCTGTAAATAGATCTACCCAAGGGGGGGCGAGCGAATCTAACGTGTTTTGTATGAAGCCGGATAGCTTCCTTTCCGGACGGACCCTTAACCCGATAGCCCCAGGAGCAAAAGCCATGCAGGTGGATTTCAACTCGGATATGGGGGAAAGCTTCGGCGCGTGGACCATTGGTGACGGCGTCGATAGCGAATTGATGGCCTTCATCAGTTCCGCCAACGTCGCTACTGGTTTTCACGCGGGTGACCCCGGCACTATGCGCCGGACCATAGAACAGGCAAAACAGCTGGGCGTTGCCATTGGCGCGCACCCTGGGTTCCGCGATCTGGTCGGCTTTGGGCGGAGGCACATCAACGCAGCGCCTCAGGAACTGGTCGATGACATGCTCTACCAGTTGGGGGCATTGCGTGAGCTGGCCCGGGTTCAGGGCGTGACATTGCAGCATTTCAAACCTCATGGGGCGCTGTATATGCACCTTGCCCGGGATGAAGCCGCTGCCCGTCTGCTGGTGGAAAACCTTCAGCGTCTGGAGCCTGAATTACTGCTTTACTGCATGCCCGGTTCGGTTATCTGCAAGATAGCTCAGGAACTCGGTCAGCCGGTAATCCGCGAGTTCTACGCTGATCGCGACTACGACCTGAGCGGCTCCATCGTCTTCACCCGTAATGTGCGCGCGCATGACCCGACCGAGGTCGCGGCACGCGTGGTTCGCGCGTGCCAGCAAGGTCTGGTGCGTACCGTCGAGGGCGAGGACCTGAGCATCGAATTCGATTCGATCTGCCTGCACAGCGACACGCCGGGCGCTCTGGGCCTTGCCGAAGCGACCCGGCAGGCGCTGGACGCTGCCGGGATCACGGTGCGTAAACCACGCTGAGTCAAATGGCATCGTGTGCACAGACACAGGAGCCACGTTACTGATATTTGCCTGCCGTTCTACAAAAAATTCAACAAGGAACAGACATGGCTGATCCGATTCGCTACAGCTTTGGCGCTGATGAACACCTGTTCGCGGAGGTCAGCGAGAGTATGTCGCTGGAGGCCTTTTTCAAAGGGCTGGCGGTGACCCGTGCGGTCGAGCGTCTGGAACTGGACGGTGTACTGGACGTATGCCTGGCCAACGCGTCCTTCCAGATTCGCTTCGACCCGGACCGTATTGCACCGCATGTTTTGCTTGAAGCGGTGAGAGCTGCCGAGGCCGATGCGGTGGCCGAACGTACGCTGCAAACCCGCATCATCGAGATTCCGGTGCTTTACAACGACCCCTGGACCCATGAAACCCTGATGCGTTTTCGTGACCGCCACCAGGATCCGGGTTCGACGGACCTGGAATACGCTGCGCGTATCAATAACCTGGCGGATGTAGATGCCTTCATTGCTGCTCATAGCGGCGCGCCGTGGTTCGTCTCGATGGTCGGTTTTGTGGCCGGTCTGCCATTCATGTTTCAGATGGTCGAACGCGAGCGCCAACTGCAAGTGCCCAAATACCTGCGGCCACGTACCGATACACCAAAGCTTACGCTAGGCCACGGCGGCTGCTTCGGCTGCATCTACTCGGTGCGCGGAGCGGGTGGCTACCAGATGTTCGGCGTCACGCCCGCGCCGATCTACGATCCGCAGCAGGGTCTGGCTTATCTGAAAGAACACATGGTGTTTTTCCGGCCGGGCGACATCGTCCAGTTCAAACCGGTTGATCGGGACACCTATGATGCGGCCGTTGCAGAGGTTGAAGCCGGGCGCTTCGATTTGCGGATTCGTCCCGTCGAGTTTTCCCTGGATGCCTTTCTGGCTGATCCCGCTGGTTATCCCAAGTCGTTGCAGGAGGTGCTGGCATGATCAAGGTGCTCAAACCCGGTCTGGCGACCTCGGTGCAGGATCTTGGCCGCGAAGGCTATTACCACCTGGGTATTCCGCCCTCCGGTGCGCTGGACCAGTACGCGCTCAGCGCTGCCAATCAGCTGGTTGGCAACCCACCTGGTGCCGCCGGGCTTGAATGCACATTGCTGGGGCCGGAGCTGGAGTTCCAGTGCGATACATTGGCCGCGGTCTGTGGCGCGCACATGACGGCGCGCCTCGACGGTGTGGAAATGCACCACGACACCGCCTTTGCGGTAAAAGCCGGACAGGTGCTGCGTTTCGACTTCCCCAAAGACGGCGCGCGCACCTATCTGGCGGTTGCCGGAGGGATTGATGTGCCGCTGGTGCTGGGCAGTCGGTCGACTTACACGCTGGGTGCGCTTGGCGGTTTTCAGGGCCGTCGACTGATGGCTGATGACCAGTTGCCGATAGGCATTCCCGGCGGCAAGGGGCGGGCCGGGGCGAGCTTGCCGATGGCTTTGCGCCAGTCTTTGGGCGGGGAAGTGTATTTGCGTGTGGTGCCGGGCCTGTATTACGAGCGTCTGACCGAATTCGCAGCCACCAGCTTTTTCTCAGAGTCCTGGAGCGTAGGCTCGGAAGCCGACCGCATCGGTTATCGCTTCAAGGGCGGCAGGGCGTTGACATTCCAGCCCAGGGAGCAGCCTTTCGGGGCAGGCTCCGATCCATCGAATATCGTCGACAGCTGCTACCCGATCGGTTCGATTCAGGTGCCTGCCGGGCTGGAGCCGATTGTCTTGCACCGTGACGCGGTGTCTGGCGGAGGCTACGCGATGATCGGCACTGTGATCAGCGCCGACCTCGACCTGATTGGTCAGATGCAGCCCAACCAGAAGGCCCGATTCGTGGCGGTAACGCTGGAGGAGGCTCTGGAGGCGCGAAAGTCGTACAAGAAGAAGCTGGCGTGCCTGAGCAAACTGTTCCCCTCATAGACGCGATCAAAGACCCTGCAGTTGCTCAAGCATTTTCGTACGGCACACATCGAGTATTTCGTCTGCCAGTGGCGAGTCGTTCGGGCAACTGCGCGATAGCAACAGCGCGCCCAGTGCATGGGCGAATATATCGATGGTGTTTGCCCGCGCCTGTTTCCACTCGTTGTCGCCAGGAGATGCATCTGCCGGAGCCAAGGCGGCAAGCATGCTCTCGATGCCCTCGGCGAACGTTGCCTTGACGTCGTCTGACTGACGTGCGGCATCAGCGCTGAGCGCGGCCATCGTGCAGCCTGTGCCAGGGTTATCCCGGTGCTCTCTGGACAGGTAGTACTCGATGAACCGCGCAGGATCGACGTCTTTCGATTGCTCCACGGTGCGCGAGATGGCGCAGGCTGCCGATTCGGCCATCAGGTCGGACTTGGAACCGAAATGCTTGTAGAACCCGCCGTGGGTAAAGCCCGCCGCGGCCATCAGGTCTGCCACCCCGATACCGTCAAAGCCGTGCTCGCGAAACTGAACGGATGCCGTCTCGACAATGTGTGCCCGGTTGGCCTGGGCCTGCGCCTTGGTGACTCTCATGTGGCTTGCCTCTCTTGCTTGCTTGGTTTTTTCCCGTCCGGGTTCGGCAGGATGTGAATATAACATTGATGCTGACCGTCATCAAAGTCATTGACAGTTAAGATGCTGATCGTAATCATAACTGCTCAAAGCTGACTGATATCTGTCCACCTTGTTTCTCAGCAACAGGATCGCACCACGGGCGATCCTCAACCGGCAGGAGCAAAACCATGAAATACAGAACGTTTGGCAAAACCGGGCTCAATGTTTCGCAACTGGCGCTGGGAACAGGAAACTTCGGCACGGCCTGGGGCTACGGTGCCGACCCGGTTGCCAGCAAGGCAATTTTCAACGCCTATGCAGAGGCGGGTGGCAACTTCATCGATACTGCAGACATTTATCAGTTCGGTCAGTCCGAAGAGCTACTCGGTACGCTGCTGGAAGGCCGGCGCGATGATTTCGTGCTGGCGACCAAATTTACCAACGGTGCCTCGGCCAATCCCGGCCGCCTGGCCATCGGCAACAACCGCAAAGCGATGGTCAGCTCTGTGGAGGCAAGTCTCAAGCGCTTGAAGACGGATCGCATCGACATCTATTGGGCGCACCATCCAGACGCTGTTACACCCATCGAGGAAATTGTCAGAGGGTTTGAAGATCTGGCGCGTGCAGGGAAAATCCTTTATGCAGGCCTGTCCAATTTCCCTGCATGGCGGCTTGCTCGCGCGGTTACGCTGGCCGAAATCAGCCGCGCATTACCGATTGCAGCCGCTCAGTTCGAACATAGCCTGGTGCATCGCGAGCCGGAGGCCGATCTTTTTCAGGCTTCTTACGCGCTTGGCCTTGGCGTCGTGACCTGGTCACCTCTGGGGGGTGGCATGCTGACCGGCAAATACCGCAAAGGGGAGAGCGGGCGCGCTGAGGGGTTTGGCGGCAAGGTGTTCCAGCCTGAGAACTCGGCGCAGCGCACACGGATTCTCGATACTGTTCTTGAGGTTGCCGGTGAGCTTGGCGTCAGCGCGGGTCAGGTTGCCATTACCTGGGCCGGTTCGCACGGCGCTGTTCCTATCATCGGGCCTCGTTCGCACGAGCAGATTGCCGATAATCTGGGCGCCTTGTCGCTGACGCTGGCTGACGAACAGATTCAACGGCTCGATGCGGTCAGCAGTCTGGACCCCTCCGCTGGACCAAGGTCGGCGGCTGATTGGTCGAATGAGACTCGCGCAAGGGGCGTTGCATGAGTTGTTGTTGGCCTGGCTCGGATAGTTGGTTACCAGTCGCCAAATGAGCGGCTGGAATCGAGTAAATTGGGTAGTATGAGCCATCAAATAAGATGCGTGGTATCCAGCGATGGTCATTCTGGCAATTCTGATCCTTGCGGTCATGCCGTCTCTTCTTCCAACGTGGCGGAGCACGCTGATAGCGGCATGCAATGTGTTGGTTTCGCATACAGCTGATTAACTTGATTGGTTTGCCCTTCCTCTGGCTATCTCTGGTCATCTGGTGCATGCCAAAAGAGGACGCGAGGTCTTGAGTTAACGAGCTTTGCGACTCAAGGCTTTGACCATCCGAAAGAAAGGCGGTGATCTTCGCCTTGGCGTTGAAAGTGTTAGCGTATTCCCCGCGTTTTTCTTTGTAATGAGAAAGACCAAACTACTCGCAGTCTTGTCTATTCATCGTCCTTGAGCCACGTAGGGTGATGAACGCCATCACCTTCCGCGTGCACAGCCCGTATTACCGAATACCGATGAGCAGCCCTGGCTGCCCCATCAGGAGAGCACCATGCATCGAAAATCAATTTGCGCAGCACTGGCCATCCTGTCCGCAGCCACACTCACCACCTCACTGGCCTACGGCGCGACCATCACCGGGCTCCCTGTAAGCGCCCCTGCCGACAGACCGGTAGGCAAGCTTGAACAGGGGCATGCCTTTTACGATGCGATGCCTACCGGTGTGACGGTCACTGAAACCGGGCGAATTTTCGTCAACTTCCCTCGTTGGGGCGACAAGGTGCCTTTTACGGTGGGCGAGATTCGTGACGGTAAAGTGGTTGCCTACCCGGATCTGGGGGTCAACCGCGAGAATCCGAAGGACCCCGGCGACGGGCTGATCAGCGTGCAGAGTGTGGTGGCCGACGGTAAAGGACGCGTCTGGCTTCTGGACACTGCCGCACCGCAGTTTGCTGCTCCGCGTCCGGGTGGTGCCAAGCTGGTTGCGGTAGACCTGGCCACCAACCGAATCGTCAAGCGGCTGGTGTTTCCGGATAACGTCATATTGCCCAGCACTTATGTCAACGATATGCGCTTCGACTTCCGCAAAGGATCGCAGGGGACTGTCTACGTTACTGACTCTTCGGTGAGCGGTCCGGGTGCGATCATTGTCATGGACATTGCCAGTGGGCATGCCGTACGGCGCCTGAGCGGCGCGAAGTCGACGTCTGCCGACCCGGCTTTCGTGCCCGTGGTCGAGGGCGTGCCGGTACTGGGTGATGGCCCGGACGGATCGCGCAAACCGGTTCACGTAGCCGCAGACGGCATTGCGCTGTCGGCCGATGGCAAGACGCTGTATTTCTCGCCACTGTCCAGCCGCCACCTGTACTCCGTCGCTACCGAGCTGTTGAACGACAGCGGTGTAAGTGAGCAGCAACTGGCTGCAGCTGTTCAGGACCTCGGTGAAAAGGGCGCCTCCGATGGTCTTGAGGCTGATGCAGATGGCGCTGTGTATGCAGGTGACTACGAGCACAATGCAATTCGCAAACGCTTGCCGAGCGGTGTCTGGCAAACCGTGGCGCACGATTCTCGCATGCTGTGGCCTGATACGTTGTCTATCGGTCCAGATGGCTACCTGTATTTCATCGTCAACCAATTGCACCGTCAGGCCGGTTTCAATTCGGGCCACGACAAGCGTGCAAAACCTTATAGCCTGCTACGCGTGAAAGTCGACGCTGCGCCTGCACCCACTCATTGATCGAATTGAATACCGGAGCATTGATAATGAATACACCTGCAAAGCCGTTGGCCTTGATCGCAGTTCTGAAAGCCGTTACGGGCAAAGAGTCCGCATTGAAAGAAGCATTATCGGCACTGGTGGAACCGTCCCGATCAGAGCCGGGCAATATCGAGTACACGCTGTTCGAGGCGCGCGATGAGCACGGCACGTTTTACATGCGTGAATGCTTCAAGGATCAGGCTGCACTGGATGCGCACGTTGCCACGCCGCATTACCAACAGTTTGCAGCTGCAAGCGGCGAGTGGCTGGCAGAGCCACCGCAGCTGATATTCCTGGATCAGGTGTCTGGCTGATCTGGATAAGCGGCTCGACATGTTCGAGCCCCTGTACGGCTACCCCAAACACGCTCTAACCCATGATGGGCACCCTCTCTCAAGAGATAGGTATCATCAGTCATTGATCAAGGCGGGCACTGCCCCGGACATCACTATTATCAGCTGAATGCCTAGCAGTACTGCCAGCCACTTCGGGCCTCTGCGGATAAACCAGTAGGCTGCATTGAGCACTGTCGAGATCAGGTTGGCGAACCACAGCACAGTAATCGCCAGCACTTTCTTCACCTGAAACCAGTCACTTTGCAGGCTTAGGAAAAAGAGGGCGAAACCGATGCCGATCACGACAACTGCGATGGACGCAAAACCGATATACCTGCTTCGATAGAACGAGCTGAAAGGCATGCCCGTCTGGTTTTCCATTACGGGGTAAAGGTCTGCTGGTCTGTCATCGAAGTGCGGATGAGTTGCTTTTAATGGCGTAGCAGGGCCACCGATGACTTCAGGCTTGCCAGGATCGGTTTCAACAACCAGTAAGACAGTGGGGCGGTCGTGATCGGTGGGGGCTTCCGGGATTGTTTTATCCATTGTTTTCGCTTCCTCTGCAGGGTGCAAAAGTTATAACGAATGTTGTGACCAGCACGAGCACTTGTGCATGCGGTCAACCAACCCTCAGGCAGCAGATACACCCCGTATCTGCCACCCACTCGGGTTTTAAAAGATATTAATCGGATAGCTGACAATGATCCGGTGCTCGTCGGCATCACGCTGGCTGGCAAACTCGGTGCGAAGTTGCGCATGGCGCAGAGCAACGCTGAGGTTTTTCGCCGGGCCGGACTGCACCACGTAACTCAGGGTAACGTTGCGTTCCCATTCCTTCTTGTCGCCGTCGGACGTCTGGATGTTCGAACCGCTTTCATACATGGCCAGGAAGTTCAGCCCGGGAACGCCTAGCTTGGCGAAGTCATAGCCGTAACGGACCTGCCAGGTGCGTTCTCCGGCGCGCTGGAACTTGCCGATCATGGATTCGGTCATGAAGTAAGCGGTTGATCCATCGCCCTGATTCAACCATACCGCGTCGCTGTCACCGGTCACGGCCTGATAACCGGCAGCCAAGGTATGACCGTCGATGAGGTAGGTGAACTGAGCGCTGGACAGGCGGCTGTCGACTTCTCCCTTGGTAACGCCGTTGCCGTAATAACCCACCGTGTAGAACGATGGATCGTGACCGTTGGCGCCGTCCGAGCGGTTGTCGAAGTGGCGCAGGTCGGTGCGCAGGGTGCCCGGACCGAGTTGCATGTCGTATTTCAGCCCGAGAAAGTTCTGTTTGTAGAAGTTTTCCAGATTGCCGTAGTAGTACTGCAAGGTCAGGTCTTTGGTCGGTTTGTAATCGACACCTGCGTAGTAGAACTTGTTGACGAATTCACCGGTCAGCGGGTTGTTGGCACCCGGAATCGACATGCCCATCTGGTTGGTCGAACCGCGGCCCATCACATGTTCCAGTTGCCCGGCAGTGAAGGTGAAATCACTCAGGTCTTTCGACTGGATCTGCCCACCGCGAAAAGTCTGTTGCAGCATGCGATCAGTGGACATGACCACCGGAAGCATCGGCACCAGTGTGCCGTATTTCAACTCGGTTTTTGAAACGCGTGCCTTGAGCGTCGCGCCCAGGCTGCTGAACTCATCGACCGCGCGGCCGTCACTGTCAGTCGGGAATATGTTGCCGTTGAATGCGGTACTTTGCGGGTTGTAGTGGCGGCCCTTGCCCGAGTCCAGACGAATGCCCAACTGGCCCAGCGCATCGACACCAAAGCCGACTGTGCCGGGCGTGTAGCCGGACTGGTAGTTGAGCATGAAGCCCTGGCCCCACTCCTGCGTGTAGTTCGGGTCGGCAGCACCGCTGCGGTTGTCTGCGTTGCTGAAGAAGTTGCGCGCCAGAATGCTGGCCTTGCTGTCTTCCAGAAAACCTTCGCCGAAGCTCTGCTGCGCGATCAGCAGGCCACAAAAGCCCGCAACGAAAGGGGTGGCGCGATTGAGACGCTCCATCGGGTTCATCCTCATGCTGTCATTAAGTTTTGTGAGAGGCAGGGTCGGGCGGCAGTCAGGTTTCTTGTTGTTTTAAGAGGCGTGTTTTGCAGCTGAATCCGTTTCAGGTGTCGTTGTGCGAGGCGCTTGATACAGAGCGACGCGAGGTAAACGGGAAAGAACTACCAATGCGAGTACGCCCAGTGCGGCGCAGATCAATAGCCCCGTACCGACTGCATGGGCGAGGGCAGTGCGAGCCATCTGCAACGTGGTGTCGATATCTGTGGGCGTGTGCTGCAGCAGGACCTGAGGGTCGGTCAGACGCGCTATTGCCTGCATCTGGCCTGCCGCGGCCAGCGCATGCTGCAGATTGGCGACGTACAGCAACTTGACCAGCACACCCATGGCCGCAGTGCCCAGCAAGCCGCCAACCAGTCGCAACGATTGAGTGAGTGCTGTGGCGATACCGAGAAACTGCCGCTCGGCAAGCGTCTGGGTGAATACAGTGAGGTTGAGCAGAATGAACCCCAGACCCAGCCCCGCCAGCAGAATCAGTCCCAGCAAGGTAGTGAACCCGGCGTGCAGTCCGACCAGTGCCAAGGCGATGCAGGCAACCGACAAGGCAATGAATCCGCCAATCGGTAACCAATTGGGGTTTGCCAGACGCGTGACGATGCGACTGTTTACGATTGCGCCCAGAGTGATACTCAGGGCCAGCGGTGTCAGCAGCAGCCCGGCGTCCTGCGGCGAGTAGCCGTAGCTGCCCTGCAATAGCAGCGGCAGGTAGTAAAGCAGGGTGAACATGATCGCGCCGGCCAGCAGCGACATGATGAACAGCAGGCGGATGCTGCGATTGGCAAACAGCCCGGCAGGCAGCAAGGCAAATGCGCAACGGCGCTCCCTGAACCAAAGTCCGGTCATCGCGATAACGGTAATGGCGCCGCACAGCAGGCTGATCGCCAGAGAGCGCTGGCCGAGCCATTCAACAAACAATTGCAGGCTGCCCAGGCTCAGGACAATCAACACCGCGCCGATCCAGTCGAGCCTGATCGCATCGGCTGTTTGCGGGCGATACCAGGGTAAAAAGCGCCAGGCAAAAAACAACGCAATCACGCCCAGCGGCAGGTTCAGCCAGAACACCGAACGCCAGCCGAACTCGCCGGACAGGTAACCGCCCAGCCCTGGGCCGATGGCATTGACCACGCTGAACATGGCACTCAGCAGCACCTGCCAGCGCAGCCGCTGGCGGGTGTCGGGAAACAGCTCCGGCACACAGGCAAATGCCGTACCGATCAGCATCCCGCCACCAACGCCTTGCAAGGCCCGGCCAATGACCAGCAGCAGCATGCTGTCGGCCAGCGCGCAGACCAGCGAAGCGAGGGTGAAAATGACCGTGGCGGCCAGCACGAATGGTTTGCGCCCGTAGAAATCGCCCAGTCGGCCAAAGATCGGAATGGTCACGATGGAGGCCAGCAGGTAGCCAGTGGCGACCCAGGCATATAGCTCGAAACCATTGAGTTCCGCTACGATGCTTGGCAATGCGTTGCCGATCACCGTCTGGTCGAGCGCGGAAAGCATCAGCACCAGTGAAATGCCGAGCATGGCCAACAGGGCCTGTTTGAAGGTCAGGGCCGGGTGGCTCGGCGTGGTCATGGCGAGGCGCTCAGCGCAACGCAGCGACAGCAGTCGCAATGCGTGTGCAACCGGTTTCAAGGGTTTCGAGGGCAGTCGCCGTAGACATTCGGAAGAACGGTGCCAGGCCATACGCAGTGCCTGCGACAACCGCAACACCCTGACTTTCCAGCAGGTACAGAACCACATCGGTGTCGGCTTCCAGTACCGAGCCTGACGGGGTGGTTTTGCCGATCAGTGCGCCGCAATTGACGTAGAGATAGAACGCGCCTTCGGGCTTGATGCAGCTCAGGCCGTCAATCGCGTTGATCAACTCCAGGCAGCGGTCGCGGCGTTGTTTGTAGACCTTGACGCTCTCGCCGATAAACGACTGATCGCCATTGAGGGCCGCCACTGCGGCGGCCTGGCTCACCGAGCAGGCGTTGCTGGTGGATTGCGATTGCAAGGTGGCCATCGCGTTGATGATATCGCTGGGGCCTGCGGCATAGCCGATGCGCCAACCGGTCATGGCGTAGGTTTTGGATACACCATTGATGATCAGCACGCGCTCGCGCAGGGCGGGCTCGACAGTCAGCAGATGGCTGAGCGGGGTGTCGTCATAGCGAATGTGCTCGTAAATATCATCGGTCATGACCAGCACGTCCGGGTAGTCGAGCAGCACGTCGGCCAGTGCCCGCCATTCAGTTGCGCTGTAGGTCGCGCCGGTCGGGTTGCTCGGCGAATTGAGCAGCAGCCAGCGGGTGCGTGGCGTGATTGCGTGGCGCAGTTGCTCGGCGGTGAGCTTGAACTGTTTGTCTTCGGGGCATGCCAGGGTCACAGGACGCCCGTCGCAGGCCAGCACCATGTCCGGGTACGACACCCAATACGGCGCGGGGATCAGCACTTCGTCGTCAATGCCCAGGGTCGCTGCGAAGGCATTGAAGATCGCAGCCTTGGCACCGCTGGTGACTACGATCTGGCCGGGGGCGTAGGCCAGGCCGTTTTCACGCTGGAGTTTGGCAACAATGGCCTCGCGCAGGGCGGCCGTACCGGCGTTCAGCGTGTAGCGGGTTTCACCGTTTTCGATGGCGGCAGACGCGGCCTGACGAATGTGGGCAGGCGTATCGAAGTCGGGTTCGCCAACCACCAGATTGATGATCGACTTGCCTGCGCGCCGCAGTTCATTGGCCCGATCGGCAGCAGCGCTGCTTGGCGATGGTTTGATGCGGAGCACGCGGGCAGCGATGCGAGATGCGGTCACGTTGGCATTCCTCGTTGATGGCCTTGACGGGGAATACGTTACGAGCCTGCAGAGGGCAGGCCATAAGACGAGTTTGTTCTGGGTTGATAGGCAGCGCTTATGACCGCATATGAACCAGTGCTGCACCAAAAGCGGGCGAGCAATGCCTGCGGGGGCATCCATGCGTTGCAAACACGCTCGGCAGTTGCTGACATAGCAATTGCTTATGTCTGGTTTTTTCAGAGCTGGCCTGTGTCTTGCTGAAGCATCGGGGTCGTGACTCTGGAGTGCAGCACCTTGAACCTTCGCCGCTTGAAATACTTTGTGAAAATTGTCGACATCGGCAGCCTGACCCAAGCCGCCGACGTACTGCACATCGCGCAACCTGCGTTAAGCCAGCAGTTGGTGACGCTGGAAGCTGAATTGCAGCAGCAGTTGCTGATCCGCACCAAGCGCGGCGTTACACCAACCGAGGCGGGCAAGGTTTTGTATGGCCATGCTCAGGTCATCCTGCGTCAGTGTGAGCAGGCGCAAAGTGATGTCAACGCCAGCGGCCTGGCGTTGTCGGGGCCGGTGTCGGTGGGGCTGGCCCCGGGCACCGCTGCGTCAACCTTGTCGCTGCCGTTGCTCAAACGGGTGCGCGAGCGTCATCCGGGTATTCTGCTGTACCTCAACGAGAACTTTGGCACCACGCTGAGCGAACTGATCATGAACGGACGCATGGACATGGCCGTTCTTTATGGCGGTCGCGAGGTGCATGGCTTGAGTTTTGTGCCGTTGATTCGCGAGCAACTGTATCTGGTCAGCGCCCAGGACACGCTTCAGGGCTGCGAGGAAATAGCGCTCGCCGAGCTGGCCGATATCGACCTGCTGTTGCCGCGCACCTACAACACCATCCGCCGTCTGGTGGACGAGGCATTTGTGCGCATCGAGCGCAGTGCGCGGGTGGTGGCAGAAGTCGAATCATCGACGACTCTGGCTGCCGCAGTAGCGGATCGATTCGGCTCGACCATTCTTCCCGAGTCGGCTGCGCGGGTGCTCGCCGATACGCATGCGGTCAACCTGAGCCGGATCGTCGAACCTGAGATCGAAGCGCCGCTGGCCCTGTGCCTGTCAGGCCACTTGCCGCTTTCGGTTCCGGCCCAGGCGGTCAAGGCCATCCTCCTGGAGCTGGTCGCAGAGATGCGCGGCAATCGCCGTACACAGTAACCCCGGCGTCATAAGGGGCGCTTATCACCCCACAGCCAAACCGTCTTGGCGGTCAAAAACCGCTCTCGTTACATTGCCCTCAGCCACATTTCTTTTGCCAGGCAAGGGCTCTTGCATGAAGCCGGAACGTATCAAAGCACTTATCGACCTGATGGCCGAATCGGATTTGAGTGAACTCAGCCTGTCTGAAGGCGATACGCAGTTGCGTTTGCTGCGTGAGTCGGTTCAGGCCGCCAGCGGCGTCAGTCTCTCTGCATCGACGTCGCTGAAAGCGCCTGCAAGCCAAGCTGTTTATTCCCCTCAGGCAAGTGCAACTGCCGATGCGCAAGCGGCACAGGCCTGCGCCTCGCTTTACGGGGTCTTGCACCTGACCCCGGCGCCCGACCAGCCGCCCTTCGTTGAAGTCGGCACGTCAGTCGACGTGGGACAGACCCTGGCAGTGGTTGAAGCCATGAAGATGTTTCATCCGGTGACGGCTGAAAAGGCAGGGGTCGTGACCGCCATTCTGGTTGCCAACGGCGAAGAGGTTCAGGCCGGACAAGCGCTGTTCAGCATCGGTTGAAGGTCTTGGGTGGCCGTGCGGCTGCCTTTCGGGTTCACAGATCAGGGGTTTTTGATGTTCGATAAAGTGTTGATCGCCAACCGCGGCGAAATTGCCCTGCGCATCCAGCGCGCCTGCAAAGGCCTGGGCCTGCGCACGGTGGCGATCTATTCCGAAGCGGATCGCGATGCCAGCTATGTACGGCAGGCCGATGAGTCACTGTGCATAGGTCCGGCCGCGCCGGGGCAGAGTTATCTGAATCAGGCTGCTGTGCTTTACGCTGCGCAGTTGACCGGTGCTCAGGCGATCCATCCCGGTTACGGGTTTCTGTCTGAAAACGCCGCGTTCGCCGAGCGGATCGAACAGGCTGGCCTGACTTTCATCGGCCCCAGTGCCGCCTGCATTCGGGTGATGGGCGATAAGGTCGCGGCCAAGCGGGCAATGCGTGAGGCCGGCGTGCCGTGCGTGCCAGGCCCGGACACCAGCATGCCTGCCGATCCGCAAGGCATCCTGAAAATTGCCCGTGACATCGGTTACCCAGTCATCGTCAAGGCCGCTGGCGGTGGCGGCGGGCGGGGCATGCGCGTGGTTCAGGAAGAGCAGCAATTGCTCGATGCAATTGCGCTGACCAGCGAAGAAGCCCGCAGGGCCTTCGGTAATCCCGAGTTGTATATCGAGAAGTTTCTGGGTCAGCCGCGCCACGTCGAGATTCAGGTGCTGTGCGATGCCTATGGCAATGCCGTCTGGCTCGGCTCGCGGGATTGCTCGATGCAGCGCCGCCACCAGAAGGTGCTTGAAGAGGCGCCTGCACCGGGCATCGACCCGGCACTCATGGCCAGGGTGGGCGAACGTTGCGCACTGGCCTGCCGGCAGATCGGTTATCAGGGCGTCGGCACGTTCGAATTCCTGTTTGAAAACGATGAGTTCTATTTCATCGAAATGAATACTCGCCTGCAGGTCGAGCACCCGGTCACGGAAATGACCTCCGGCATCGACATCGTCCAGCAGCAGATTCGCATGGCGATGGGCGAGCGCCTGAGTTTCAGCCAGGCCGACGTCAGCGTGTCGGGCCACTCGCTGGAATGCCGGATCAACGCCGAGGACCCACGCAGCTTCATGCCGACCCCAGGGCAGGTCACCCGCTGGGAGATTCCTGGTGGTCTTGGCGTACGGGTCGACTCGCACGTCAGCCACGGTTATCGCGTTCCGCCCTATTACGATTCGATGGTGGCGAAGGTCATTACCTACGGTGCCAGTCGCGATGAGGCCTTGGCACGTATGCGCCTGGCGCTGAGCGAAATGCACGTCGAGGGAATCTCTACCAACATTGCGCTGCATCGCGACATTTTGCAGGACCCTGTGTTCTGCAAGGGTGGCATGGACATTCACCACCTGGAGCGCTGGTTACAGACAAGGAGCCACCCATGACCCTCCAGCAGTTGCCGCCACGAATCACCTTGCTGGGAACCACCGCCTTGCTGTTCGAAGCACCCGGCGAGCTTGAGCTGGCAGCGCAGCAACGCATATGGGCACTGGCCAACCTGAGCAAGGACTGGTCGCAGGTGCGCGAAGCGGTGCCGGGCATGAACAACCTGATGCTGACCTTCGCAGCGCCGCCACGCGACCTGACCGGCTTGAAAACCCGCTTGCTGGAGGCCTGGGAGCAGTGCCAGCCGCTGCCGTTGCAAGGCCGGATCATCGAATTGCCGGTGGTGTATGGCGGCGACGGCGGACCGCACATGGCCGATGTCATCGCCCATACCGGGCTGGATATCGAGACCATCGCCAATCTGCACTGCGAACCCCTTTACCCGGTGTACGCCTTGGGCAGCCACCCCGGTTATTGCTATCTGGGCGGCATGGATCAGCGTTTGGCGACGCCTCGGCGCAAAGTGCCGGTACTCGATATCGGTGCCGGCTCGGTTTCCATCGGCGGCGTGCAGACGGGTATCTCCGCTTCAGCCGGCCCCAGTGGCTGGAACACGATAGGGCGCACGGAAATGGTGTTTTTCGACGCTGATCAGAACCCTCCGGCGCTGTTGCAGCCCGGCGATCAACTGCGCTTGCGTATCGAGAGGATCATTCGATGATCGAAGTTATCAGCGCCACCGCACTGGCGACGGTCCAGGACCTGGGCCGGCATGGCAGCCTGGGCTACGGCGTCGGCACTTCCGGCGCAATGGACACGCTGTCGTTGCAGCTCGGCAATCTGTTGCTGGGCAACGACGAGGGCGCAGCAGGCATCGAAATTCCACTGTTCCCGTTCGAAGTGCGTTTTGTCGAGGACTGCACTTTTGCTATCACCGGTGCTGCCTGTTCTGCACGGCTGGATGGCGAGCGACTGCCGGGTAACTGGGTCGCTCAGGCGCGCAAGAATCAGGTGTTGAAGCTGAGTTACCCAACGACGGGCAGTCGCGCCTATTTATGCCTGGCGGGCGGTGTGGATGTGCCGCAGGTATTGGGCTCGCGCAGCACGCAATTGCGTGGTGCATTTGGCGGCTGGCAGGGTCGCGCCTTGCAGCAGGGCGATCTGATTCCCGCCGGTGCGGCGAATCAACCGCGCGCCGGTGATTTTGGTCTGCAATCTGCTGCGGCGGCCTTGCCGTTGATTATCGACGGGCTACCGGCGATACGCGTACTGCCTGCCGCCGAGTTCGACTGCTTCAGCGTTGAAGCCCAACAAACATTTTTTGCCGGCGAATGGAAAATCACCACGCAAAGCAATCGCTACGGTTATCGCATGGAAGGTACGCCCCTATTGCCACTGGAGGTGCTGGAAATCCGCTCTCACGGCATTGTGCCTGGCGTGATTCAGGTGCCCCACGGCGGCCAGCCGATTGTGCAGATGCGCGATGCCCAGCCCAGCGGCGGCTATCCAAAGTTTGCCACGGTTATCGAAGCCGACCTGTGGCGTCTCGGTCAGGCCCCCATTGGCAGCAAGGTGCGCTTCGTGCAATGCAGTTACGAGGAGGCCGTCGAGGCACTGGACACCAATCACGCCTTCATCGAAGACGCCCGGCGCTTGCTTGCGCTGCGCGGCCTGCAAGGACATCGCTGATGAACATCAATGAAATTCGCCAGTTGGCAGCCTGGATTCGTGATGCCGGGCTCACGGTTCTTGAACTGAAGCGTCCAGGGTTCGAGTTGTTGATCCGACGCGGTGTACGTGCGGATAGCCCTGCATCGCGAGCTGACCTGGGCGTCGCAGTCGAACAGCCGCCAGCCACTGCGCTTGTAATAGCTGCGGATAACCCCGGCGTTTTTGTATCGAGACATCCCGACGAAAAAAACAGCTACGTAAAACCCGGCGACCCCGTTGCAGTCGGTCAATTGCTGGGCCTGTTGCGCATCGGCCTGCTTTATCTGCCGGTGCGCAGCCAGCAGGCAGGGCGTGTGACGCGTTTCCTGGCTGCCGAGCATGAACGGGTCGGTTACGGCCAGCCGCTGATAGAACTGGAGGAGTGACACGATGCGCATCGATCTGAATGCTGATCTGGGTGAGGGCTTCGGTCCCTGGACCATGGGTGAGGATGAGGCCCTGATGCAACTGATCTCCTCGGCCAACGTGGCCTGTGGTTTTCATGCCGGTGATC
Source organism: Pseudomonas sp. RGM 3321 (assembly GCF_022836805.1). Taxonomy (NCBI): domain Bacteria; kingdom Pseudomonadati; phylum Pseudomonadota; class Gammaproteobacteria; order Pseudomonadales; family Pseudomonadaceae; genus Pseudomonas; species Pseudomonas sp. RGM 3321. The sequence goes on along the minus strand of NZ_JALHBH010000094.1, from coordinate 61,774 downwards.
CATTGATCATGAACAACACCGTGCACCGCGCCAAAGCGCTGGGCATCGATCTCGGCGCACATGTCGGTTTTCCTGATCTGCAGGGGTTCGGACGGCGCAGAATGAACATCGAACTCAACGAGTTGTGCAGCATGGTGGTGTATCAGCTGGGCGCTCTGGCAGGTATTGCAGCCGCCGCTGGTTACCGCATGACGCACATGAGCTTCCACGGCGCGCTGGGTAATATGGCCGCGGCCGATGCCGAACTGGCCAGGCCGCTGGTCAAGGCGGTCGCCAGCTTCGACCTGCAGATGATCATCAGTTCATCCAGCAGCGCGGCCATTGAACAGGCCGCCGAAGCGTGCGGCCTCAGAGTCGCGACCACGTTTCTGGCCGACCGTGCCTACGACGAAAACTGCCTGCTGGTGCCGCGTGGCATTGCGGGGGCGGTGATCAAGGACCCGCAGCAGGTCCGCGCCAGGGTTGCGCAATTGTTGCAGGACGGCACGGTTACGACCCTGAGCGGCAAGCGCGTGGCGGTCAATGCCCAATCAATCCTGTTGCATGGCGACACGCCGGGGGCGGTGGAGCTGGCGCGCAGCATTCGCCAAAGCATCGAAGAGCAGGGCGGTGTCATTACCCCTGTTTCCCGGTTGCTCGGGTCATAAGCGCAGCTTATTGCCACACAACCATTGTGTCTTGGTCGCTGCCCATGACGCTCGTTAAAGTCCGGTACAAGACGATCAGCATTAAATAGCGGCACGACTGATCGACGCTTATTCAAGGAAACCCCGACATGCCTTTTTCCGATTACAAAACCGCGCTGGTCACCGGCGCTTCTTCCGGCATTGGCGAAGCCGTCGTCGAACGGCTGTGTGCCGAAGGTCTGCAGGTCCATGCGCTGGCGCGCAGTGCAGACAAGCTGGTGGCACTGGCGCAGCGCACCGGCTGCATCGCACATGCTATCGACGTGACTGATCTGGCCGGTCTGACGGCACTGTTCCAGGCCCATCAGTTCGATGTTGTGGTCAACAATGCCGGAGTCGACCGGCCCGGTTCGCTGCTCAAGGCCGACGCCGAAGGGATTGATCTACTGGTCGATGTGAACCTGCGCGCGGTATTGCAGATCGCCAGGCTTTCGTTACCGGGGATGGTCGAGCGTGACAACGGGCACATCATCAACATCAGTTCGATTGCCGCCGCCTACAACTTCGGCGGCAACTCGACGTACCACGCCACCAAGGCTGCCGTGAGCATGCTTTCTCGCCAGTTACGTATCGATGCGTTCGGCAAGCGCGTGCGGGTGACTGAAATCTGCCCTGGGCGTGTAGCCACGGATATTTTCGCCCATGTGCATGGCGATTCCGAGGAAGTGCGCAAACGCTTTATCGAGGGCTATGAGCTGCCTGTGGCCAAGGACATTGCCGATGCAATCGCCTACGTGATCGCTGCGCCCATCGCGGTCAATATCGGCCATATGGAAATCACCCCGACGCTACAGGTACCCGGCGGGCTGTCGACCGCGCGCCCGCAGGACTATGAAGGCTGAGACTGCGCCTCGCTGCAAGCGCTGTACCCATCACGAGAGCGGCACCAGCCGCCATGCGACGCCCGCACCAGTACCCCTGGCGCCTTGCTTCTGCCCTGGCTGAATGTCTATGGGAACAACCATGACGAGTAAATTCGATCTTTCAGCGATCCTGCAGGGCGAGTACGCCGAGCTGATCGTCAAGGGCATAGAGACAACCCTGCAACTGGCGTTCGTTGCCTGGTGCATGGCCATGGCGGTGGCCCTGCTGCTGGTGTCGATTCGACTGACCGGCAACAAATACGCGGAGCGTCTGGTGGCGGGTTATGTGTCCTATCACCGCAATGTGCCGACGCTGGTGCAACTGATGCTCTGGTATTTCGGCATTCCCACACTGCTGTCCGAAAACACACAGATCTGGCTGGCCAACTACAGCACCGAATACCTGTTTTCGGTGATCGCGCTGGGGCTGTGCCAGGCCGCCTACTTCAGTGAAGACATCCGCAGTGGGCTGCGCGCCATTCCGGCCGGGCAGGTCGAAGCGTCCCGTGCGCTGGGCCTGGGCTATGTGCGTTCGATGCGCTACGTGATCCTGCCGCAGGGCGTGCGCAACTGCCTGCCGTCGCTGATCAATCACACGGTCCTGTTGTTCAAGAACACCAGCCTGGTCATGGCCATCGGCGTCGTCGAGCTGACTTATGCTACCCGCGAGGTCGAGAATTACACCTTTCGCACCTTCGAAGCGTATCTGGTCGCAACTGTGGTCTACCTGGCCATTTCACTGATGCTGATGGGCCTGGGTGCGTTGCTGGCCCGGCATTTCAGCAAAGCCATGGCGAGGTAGGCGGTGATGTTCGATGTGTTCACGATTGTTCGCGATAACTGGACCTTGCTGCTGGTCGGCCAATATCCTCACGGCCCGATGGGTGGGCTGGTTTCAACGCTGATTCTGGCTGCGCTGGCGCTGTTGCTGGCGTTCCCGCTAGGGCTGCTGCTGTCGCTGGCAAGGGTCTCGCCGTGGCGCTGGCTGCGTTACCCGGCGACGGTCTGGGTCTATGTGATGCGCGGCATTCCGCTGCTGATGGTGATTTTCTGGACCTACTTTCTGGTCCCGCTGCTGATCGGCCATAACATCACCGGCTTCACCACCATGCTCTGCACGCTGGTGGTCTATCAGAGCGCCTACCTGTGCGAAATCATCCGTGGTGCCATTCAGGCGCTGCCGGCTGGTCAGTACGAAGCGTCCCGCGCGCTGGGCATGGGCTATATGCGCACCACGGTCTGGGTGATCTTGCCGCAGGCGCTGTACAACGCTTTGCCAAGCCTGATCAGCCAGTTCATTTCGATCATCAAGGAAACGTCGCTGGGCTACGTGATCAACGTCCAGGAAGTGACCTTCGCCGCCAATCAGATCAACAACCAGCTGCTGACCAAGCCGTTTCAGGTGTTCTTCATTCTGGCGATCACTTACTACGTGCTGTGCTACGGCCTGACCCGGCTGGCCGCAGTGGTGGAACGGCGGATTGCCCGCAAACGGGAGGGCAACGCGTCGCCTGCACGCGTTCCCCGGCCTTTGACTACCGATAATTGAGGGTTGCCCAATGCATCCGATGATCATGTTTTCCAGGATCAATAAGTGGTATGGCGAGTACCAGGCCCTGACCGACATCACCGCTGAAGTGCAGCGCGGCGAGGTGGTGGTGCTGTGCGGGCCCTCGGGCTCGGGCAAGTCGACACTGATCCGCACGGTCAACCGTCTTGAAGATGTTCAGCAGGGCCAGATCCTGTTTGACGGCCACGACGTGAACGGTACCGACGCCAACGTCAATCGCTTGCGCAGTCGGGTAGGTTTTGTATTCCAGAGCTTCAATCTGTTTCCGCATCTGTCGGTGCTCGACAACATCATCCTGACCCCGACCAAGGTCCGCGGCCTGAAAAGCAGCGAAGCACGCGCCCGGGCCATGGAACTGCTCGACCGCGTCGGGCTGGCACACAAGGCCGGCGCTTACCCGGCGCAGTTGTCCGGCGGCCAGCAGCAGCGCGTGGCGATCGCCCGGGCGCTGGCAATGGAGCCGCCCGTGATGCTCTTTGATGAGCCCACCAGCGCACTCGACCCAGAAATGGTCGGCGAGGTGCTTAGCGTCATGAAAGGCCTGGCCAAAGAGGGCATGACCATGATGTGCGTCACCCACGAGATGAATTTTGCCCGTGAAGTGGCCGACACCATCTGGTTCATGGATGCGGGGCAGATCCTCGAAAAATCCAGCCCGGAGGCATTCTTTCAGCAGCCTGAACACCCGCGTGCCCAACGCTTCATTTCAGACCTGCGCAGCCATTGAGCGCAGGCCCTTTTTTTCAACGAATGTTTCAGTGAATCACTCAATTCATCCAGGAGTCTCACCATGCGTATGAAGTCTTTGCTGGCTGCACTGGCGTTGTCGCCACTGGCTGTTGCGGTTGCCCACGCTGATCAGCTCAGTGATGTGATGAGCAAGAAAAGCCTGAGTTGCGGCGTCTATGCCGATGTGCCGCCGTTCTCGGCACCGGACCCGAAAACCCGTGAACTGGTAGGCATGGACGTCGACCTCTGCAAGGCGCTGGCCAAACACATGGGCGTCGAGCTGGAGCTCAAGCCGCTGTCGGTAGAAGCGCGCATTCCGGAAGTCAAAATGGGCCGTGTGGACGTGATCTTCGCCAACCTGGCCTACACCAAGAGCCGCGCCGACCAGATCCAGTTCAGCGACCCGTACTACATCGCCAAGGAAACGCTGGTGGTGCGCGCCGCCAATGCCGATCAGCCAAAATCCTTTTTCAAAGGCAAACGCATCAGCTCGACCAAAGGCTCTACGTCCGAACAGTCGATTCGGTTGGCTGACGCTACGCCTGTGACCTTCCAGGACACCGGTTCTGCCTACATGGCGCTGCAACAGAACAAGGTGGTGGGCCTGGTGACCAACACCATGACCGCGATCAAGCTGGTCGGGCAGGCCAAGTCCAGTGGTGTGGAGCTGGCAATTGCCAAGGAACCGATGGCGCTGGAGCCTATAGGTGCCGGTATGCGTCAGGGCGAGCCGGCATTTCTGGCCAAGGTCAACGAATCGCTGCGTGCGATGGAGGCGGCAGGTGAAATCGATGCGATCTGGGCGCAGTGGATCGGTCCGAATACCGAATACAAAATGGTTCGTGAAGACAAGGTGCAACGCCTCAGCGAATTGAAATTCGACCCGCTGCCTTGATCAAATCTTGATATTTCCTTGAGGGTTTATTGATAGTCCACGTTCAGAGTTTTGCCGACAGTATTAACCGTCGGCATGACCCCGTGTGGGCGCCTCAGAGGAACAAATGTCTGATCGCTCAGGTTCTGTTTCTGCATCGGCAATTGGCGCTTCAATCACTAGAAAAAGGCGATTCGGTGCCTCGCCGGTATGGCTGATTCCTGCGATTGCTGCCCTGGTATGCGTATCGCTGTTGATCAGCAGTTCACTGTCGAAAGGGCCGAGAATTTTCATCAGTTTTCAAAGCGCAGAAGGACTTGAAGCCCATAAGATCAGGGTCAAGGTCAAAAATGTCGTGATCGGCGAGGTGTCGGCCGTCACCCTCAGTAAAGACCCTACGGGTGTGGTGGCGACAGTGGATCTGAATACCGACGCCCGTGCCTCCACTGCCGAGGACTCCATGTTCTGGGTGGTGCGCCCGCGTATCGGGGCCAAGGGCGTGTCCGGCGTGGACACCCTGCTTTCCGGGCCGTTTATCGCAGCAGACAGCGGGACGTCCGAGCACCCGAAAAAACACTTTATTGGTCAGGAAAGCCCACCACCCCTTATGTTTGGCGCAAAAGGCACACGTTTTACCCTGCACGCCGAGGACATGGGCTCACTCGATGTCGGTTCTCCTGTCTATTATCGGCGCATTCAAGTCGGTCAAGTGGGCAGGCCAACGAAAAGATCGTAGAGACATTGGGCACACCCGACGATTCGCGTACCGCGCAGTTGATCGCCGACTTCGTCAAACAGGGCCTGCGCGCACAGCCTCGCAGTGCGAGCCTGCTGACCGGCCAGCTTTGTGTCTCTCTGGGTTTCTTTGCCAACGCTGCGCCAGTTCAATTCGATGTCAACGCACGGCCGCTGATAATCCCCACCATACCGGGGGAACTGCAGAAAATGCAGGAGCAGGTACAACTGATCGTTGAAAAGGTCAGCAAACTGCCGGTCCAGGAGATCGCCGGCAATCTGAATGGCAGCCTTGACGAAGCGCACAAGACTTTCAAACTGTTCAACGCGGACGTGATGCCCGAACTTCACACTGTTCTGGGGCAATCCCGAAACACGGTGGAGATCGCCGAGGCGTCCCTTGCAGAGGACTCGCCGGTACGCCAGCAGGTCAGCCGGACGATGGACGAGGTTCAGCGTACGGCCCGCTCGGTGCGGGTCCTGACCGATTACATAAGCCGCAACCCCGAAGCCTTGATCCGTGGTCGCACCCGGCAGGATGCGCCGAGTGTCTACCCGCCGGCCAATTCCACGCCAAGGCCTGACTGACGCTGTCCCGGCGTGCTCAATACCTTGGTTTTACGGCCTTCCATTGCGGCTGATACTTCTGCATCTGCTTCACATCATCGCGCTGACGAATGCCACAGCTGTGGTACTGATCGTTGAGCTTGCCAAGCTGGTCGTAATCCAGCTCAAGGCCCAGGCCCGGCGCGCGGGTGATGCTGACGCAGCCGTCGACAATCGGCAGCTTACCGCTCTTGATGACTTCCTCGTCCGGCTCCTGCCATGGGTAGTGCGTGTCGCAGGCGTAGCCCAGATTGGGCACGGACGCAGCGACGTGGGCCATGGCCATGAGGCTGATCCCCAGATGTGAGTTGGAGTGCATCGACACGCCCAGGCCGAAGGTGTCGCACATCTTCGCCAGCGTCTGGGTGTCGCGCAGGCCGCCCCAGTAATGGTGGTCGGCGAGTACGATCTGCACGCTGTCGAGGGCCACGCTGCGTCGGAATTCGTCGAAATCGGTCACGACCATGTTGGTCGCCAGTGGCAGGCCGGTGCGCTCGTGTAATTCTGACATACCATCCAGACCAGGGGTCGGGTCTTCGTAGTACTGCAGGTCATCGCCCAGCAGCTCGGCCATGCGAATCGAGGTTTCCAGCGACCAATTGCCGTTAGGGTCGATGCGCAGCGGGTAGCCGGGGAAGGCTTTTTTCAATGCCTTGATGCAGGACACCTCATGTTCCGGCTCCAGCGCACCGGCCTTGAGCTTGATGCTTTTGAAGCCATAGGCTTCGATCATGCGCTGTGCCTGGGCGACGATCTGTTCTTCATTCAGCGCTTCACCCCAGCTGTCAGGCGCGTAAGGCGCATCGGCATGCTGGGCGTATTTAAAGAACAGGTAGGCGCTGAAGGGTATTTGGTCACGAATGGCACCGCCGAGCAGTTCCACCAGCGGCAGGTTCATGGAACGTGCCTGCAAGTCCAGAAACGCCACTTCGAATGCTGAATAAGCGTTGCTTACCGCCTTGCTGGCGTGCGAACCCGGTGCCAGTTCAGCACCGGCCAGGCTGGCAGGTTTGTGTGCCGCAACTGTTGCCTGAACGATGCTGCGCAGTTGATTGAGGTTGAACGGGTCGAGCCCGATCAACTGGTTCTGCACCTGTTGCTGAATGGCCAGCGCCGGGGCGTCGCCATAGCTTTCGCCGAGGCCGATGTAACCGTTGTCGCTTTCCACCTCGATGATCGAGCGCAGGGCAAACGGTTCATGGATGCCGCTGGCGTTGAGCAGCGGCGGATCGCGAAAGGCGATAGGGGTTACGGTTACACGTATGATTTTCAAAGGGCGGTCTCCCGGTGATCAGGGTTTGAGGCTGGAAGGGGTGCCAGGCACGACGGCGCGGTGCGGTGTGGCTGGCTCATCTGTGGACGAGCGGCGCAGGTCACCACGCGGGGTGGTGCGGGCAAAGAAAATCACGACGGCAGCCAGTAACGAGGTGGCAGCCAGCCCATAAAGACCACCCTGAATCGAACCGGTGGTCTGCTCCAGAAAACCGAACGTAGTGGGGGCAACGAAACCGCCGAGGTTGCCGATGGAGTTGATCAGCGCAATGACCGCTGCGGCGATGCGCGCGTCCAGATAGCTCTGAGGGATCGGCCAGAACAGCGCCGATGCGGCCTTGAAACCGATTGCTGCGAAACAGATGGCGACAAAAGCAAACACCGGACCACCAATGGTGGACATGAACATGCCGACGGCGGCGATCACCAGCGTGACAGCGACCCAGGCCTGTTGGTGCTTGAAGCGTGCCGCCAGTGCGGCAAAGCCGTACATGGCCACAATGGAGATGATCCACGGCACCGAGTTGAACAGGCCGACCTCAAAGTCGCTGAAACTGCCCATCTTGCGGATCATGCTTGGCAGCCAGAAGGTAGCCCCGTAAATGGTCAGTGCCACCGAAAAGTAGATGAAGCAGAACAGCAGGATCTGCCGGTCCGCCAGCAAGCGGAACACCGATGGCCTGACGGTCTGAGTTGCTTCGCGCAGACGTTGCTCTTCGGCTATGGCGGTGCTGAGTGCGGTTTTTTCTTCGTTGCTCAGCCAGGTAGCTTCATGCGGGTGTGATTGCAGCCAGAACCAGACGAATCCGCACAGCACTATCGACGCGAAGCCCTCGATCAGGAACATCCACTGCCAGCCGTGCAGGCTCAGGCCTTCTATGCCCAGAAGAGCGCCGGACAACGGGCCGGAAATCACCGAGGCGATTGCCGAGCCACTGAGAAACAGCGCCATGGCCTTGCCGCGATCGCTGGAAGGCAACCATTGGGTGAAGTAATAGATGATGCCTGGAAAGAACCCGGCTTCGGCGGCACCCAGAATGAAACGCAGCACGTAGAAACTGGTTTCACCCTGAACGAACGCCATGGCCATCGCGGCCGCGCCCCAGGTGAACATGATGCGGGTCAGCCAGGCTCGGGCACCATAGCGCTGCAGCAGCATATTGGAAGGTACTTCGAACAGTGCGTAGCCGACAAAGAACAATCCGGCGCCCAGCCCATAGGCGGCCGCACCGATGCCCAGATCGGTTTCCAGATGGCTGCGTACAAAACCGATATTGACCCGGTCTATGTAATTGACGATGAACATCACCACAAACAGCGGCAACACGTGGAGTTTCACCTTGGAGGCCGCACGGGCAAGCACCGTGGGGTCCGTAGTGCCAGGGACGGTATTCAAGAGGCGACTCCCATTCATTGTTTTTTTGGGGATGAGTCGATCATGAGGGGGTGTATTATTCCCGTCCAATCCAGTTAGTGACTTGATTGATACCAGGAGTGGATCAATGTTCGAGCTGTCTCAACTGCGCTGCTTCACCACGGTGGCCACGGAACTCAATTTCCGGCGCGCCGCCGAACGGCTCAACATGACCCAGCCGCCGTTGAGTCGGCAGATTCAGATACTGGAGCACAATCTGGGTGTCGAGCTGTTCACGCGCAGCACCCGCAGTGTGGCTCTGACCGCAGCGGGCAGGGCGTTCTTCATTGAAGCGCAGACGTTGCTGGAGCGCGCGCAGCAGGCAGCCATCTCCGCGCGGCGCTTTGCCGAAGGCGATATCGGTTCGGTGACCATCAGTTTTGTCGGCAGCGCGGTGTACGAATTTCTGCCCAGAGTAATCGCCGAGGCGCGGCTCAAGCAGCCACAGGTGAAGATTTCCCTGACTGAAATGAACACCTATCAGCAGCACGAAGCACTCAGGGCGCGACGCATTGACCTGGGTATCGTGCGAGCGCCGCTGTTTCAGCCGGGCTACGAGAGCGAGTGCCTGGTGCGAGAGCCATTCGTGCTGGCGGTGCCGGGCAATCATCGGCTGGCTTACGCTGATTCAGTTACGGTGGCTGATCTGGAGGGCGCGCCGTTCCTGATGTATTCGCATTCGGCCTATCCACCGTTCAACGAACTGCTGACCGGTATGTTTCGTTCCGCACGAGTGGCCCCGGAGTATGTCCAATGGCTTGGATCATCACTGACTATTCTGGCACTGGTCAACGCCGGTATGGGCCTGGCACTGGTACCGCGCTGTGCGACCAATGTGGTGTTCAAGGATGTCGTGTTTCTTGACATTGATCTGGGCGAGGGCGTGCAGAGCGAGTTGCATCTGGCCTGGCGCGCCGACAATGACAATCCGGCGTGCCAGATGCTGCTCAAGGCCATTCGTGCGGCCGTCAGGGCGGATGAAAATTGACGCGAAAAACCTTGCAATGCGTTGACATCAACTATCATTCATTAGGTCGATAGTCATCATCAAGCAAGGCAAGTTCTGTTTTTCCGGCAAAGGAGGAGGATGGCGCCATAGCCACCTGCTCCAAAGGGAGACGACGCGATGAGAATGTTTAATCTGTTGACGTTTGTTGCCGTGCTAAGCACCAGCATGATGTTCACTGCGCCAGCCAATGCTGCCGTCTCGTCAGTCTCTACGGTCTCCGAACAGTCTTGCCATTTCATGCCGGTGGCCGACAGCGCCTCCAGTCTGCAACACACTCAGTCAGTGGGCGTGTTGTACAGCGAAAACACCGTCAGTAACCTCCAGTACCTGAACAACTATCACTCGGTAGCGCTCAGGAGCGGACAGAATGGCGCGCTCGATTCGCGTATCCGCAATGCATTCATCAGCAGCTCGGACCCGAAACTGGCAACCGACTGGCTGGTAGGCTCATTGCAGAAAGAGTTCGCGTCGGTGACCGTTTACGACAACCTTGACGCGCTGATGAAAGCGCGCCCCGACGTGGTGGTGATGCTTGACACCTATAACCGCCTGATGAGCAAGCGCAACAGTCAGGTCGAAGCGCGGTTCATGGCCCGGTTTTACGACACCAATCTGCAATACATTGGTAAGGCAGAAGGTGAAGTGGTCAAGGAAATGACCTCGGTCTGGGTGCAGGGCAAAGCTGCTCCGGAAATTGCCGCACAGATTGACCAGCAGCGTGAGCTTCAAGTGAATGCGCTAAAACAATTCGATGCGTCGCTCAAGGCGCTGGTCATGCAGGCCGACCGGGCTCAGGTGGCGGCGAACTGAGCCAGGGTCATGCCTGGTTCAAACCTGGTTGTTGATGACCTGAGCAAAATTCTTGCTGAACGCGAACTGCGACACACCCAGCACGGAGGTGATGGTTCGCGAACCGCTGCCTTGTAGTTGTATCTGTCCGCAGTGATTGTCCTGCGGCGTGATGCTCGTGTTGACGGACAGAAACTGCTCGTCGACTTTCGTCGCTTCAATACCGCCTGCCATCAGCATCGTTGCCAGCGGATCGAATATCGGTACCGGATAACCTTCGGCGTGCGTGCCTGATTTGGTTTCAAGCACTTGCCTGACCAGCGTGGCGACAGGGTCGCTCGCGGTAATCAGTTGCGAGTAGCTGGCGTCGAGAATGACCTGGTTGCAGACGTCCAGCGGGACCAGGGTCAACGGCAGGCTCGACTGAAAAACGGTATCGGCCGCCACAGGATCGACGAACACATTCCATTCTGCATAGTGGTTACTGCTGTAGGCCTCACCCTGATCCCATTCCTTTTGAGCGTCGTTCAATGCGGCGACGTTACCGTCAACATAGACAGCCCCTGCCATGGCGACGATCTGCTCGATCATCTGGAAGTCTGCGGGCTGGTTACTCAGTGAGAGCATCTTCGCAATGTTGGTAAAGCCACCCAGTGAAAGAACAGTGATTTTATCCTGGCTGTTCTTCACGGCCTGATACATGAACTCCCACGCGGGAAGGTTTGATAAAGCCGGCAAGGCAGCAGGATTGAGGGTTCCCAGAAGGCCCATGATGTCATTCATATCGTTTTTGAATGGTGGTGGAAACCGGTTGTCGTACTCAAGTGGTTTATCGGTGCCTTTTGCCACTACGGTACTGAGACGGTTGCCAATGCCCAGTAAATGCTGGGCGATGATGACGCCCCAGCCGAGATCCGTTTCGCCACATCCAGTGACCGTGATACCGACGATGTCGATGTCCGGTCTTTTCATCAGGTAGGCGATGGACAGTACGTCGTCCCAGCCCATGTCCGTATCGATAATGACTTTCCTGCTCATGCTAATGCTCCCTGCCCATAGAGGGACGATTGAAAAGAGGGGGTTGCAAGCGTTGTCGATATACCCGAGCACGTGCTCGAAAAGGATATCGCCTGTTTATTTCCATTAAACCGATGCATGGACCGGTTTTACCGTAAAGAATTAATCACACCTGCCGAGAGCATGACAAGTGGGCCGATTATTAATCGGTTCACATGATGAGCAGCAAGCCACGTGTGCTTTGACTGTAGTGACAGAGAAGCCTTGCGATGCTGAAAAAACTAGTGAGTGCCTTGCGCACCCTGATGTCTGTACCCGCTGATAATCCCAGGCTGTTGCAGGCCCAATACGTTGCGTTGTCCCGCCAACTGCCGTTGATGTATTTCGTGCTGCTGGTCAATACCTGGGCATTGGCATTCACCCATTGGGCAACTGCTCCGATGTGGCTGACGCTGCTGGTTCCGGCGCTGCTCACGATTGTTTGCGCTATTCGTGCGCGCAAGTGGCTGCTCACGGTAAACCGGCCGCCACCCGCGCCGACCACCATTCTGGCGACGCTGCGTGGGACCAACGGATTGGCAGGCGTGATCGCAGCCGGTTTTGCCGCATGGTCACTGTCGCTTTACCCCTATGGCAATGCCTATGCCCAGGCGCACGTGGCGTTTTTCATGGGCATCACCGTGATTGTCTGCATCTTCTGCATGATGCACTTGCGGCCTGCGGCGTTGACCACTGCTGTAGTGGTCAACACCGCGTTCGTTATTTTCTTCGCGTCGACGCACAACATTACTTTTATCGCCACAGCAGTGAACATCGTGCTGGTGTCGATTGGCATGCTGATCATTCTTCAGTATCAATACCGCGATTTCACCAGCCTGGTGAACGTGCAGGTAAGAACCGAGCAACTGAGCAATGAGAACCTGCTGCTGGCCAATCAGGACAGTTTGACGGGGCTGCCTAACCGACGACAGTTCTTTCAGACACTGGACGCGGCCATGCACGAGGCGCTGGCGCAGCAAACCGGGCTGGCGGTCGGGGTGCTGGATCTGGACGGGTTCAAGCCAGTCAATGACCTGTATGGGCATCGTACCGGCGACCGCCTGCTGATGCTGGTAGCCGAACGCCTGACCAGTGCCTCCAGCGATACAGTGCACGTGTCGCGACTGGGCGGTGACGAGTTCGCTCTGGTTATCAAGGGTGATATCAGCAACGATGCATTGCTGGCATTTGGCAAACACCTATGTGAACTCATGCATGAAAGCTTCGAGCTGTCGGACATGCCCATCCAGATTGGCGCAACTCTGGGTTTCGCTACGTTCCCGGCCACCGCAGACAACGCCACCCAACTGTTCGAGTTTGCCGACTACGCGCTTTATCAGGGCAAAAACCATAACCCCGGGACTACCTGCCTGTTCTCCGCCAGCCACCGCGAGCAGTTGCACGCCGATGGCGTAACCGAGCAGGCATTGCGGCGCGCCAATCTGGAGACCGAGTTCTACGTGCTGTTTCAGCCGATCATTGAAAGCTGCACACGCGAAACGGTGGCTTTCGAGGCTCTGGCCCGCTGGAACAGTCCGGAACTGGGTTCGGTATCGCCTGCGCATTTCATTCCGATTGCCGAGCGAATCGGCATGATCAACAAACTTACCGCCCCCTTGTTGACTCATGCATTGAAGAGGGCCTTGTCATGGCCGGCGCCCATAAGACTGTCGTTCAACCTGTCGGCGCACGACTGCGCGACCTGGGAAAGTGTCAGTACCATTGTCGAGATCATCGAAAGCAGCGGATTTGATGCCTCACGGCTCGATCTGGAAATCACCGAAACGGCGGTCATGCAGGATATCACCCAGGTTCAGCAGGCCATTGCGCAGTTCCGGCAACTGGGTTGCGGTATCTCGCTGGATGATTTCGGCACCGGATACTCCAGCCTCAGTCAGTTGCACGCGCTGGCGCTGACCAAGCTGAAGATTGACCGCAGTTTTGTAACCGGTGTGCATGACAATCCGGCGAGCTACAAGATCGTTAAATCGCTGGTTGCCTTGAGTCTGGACATGTCTCTTGGCTGCGTGATTGAAGGCGTCGAGACGCAGGATGAGCTGAATGCACTGACTAGCCTTGGGTGCACGATGGTGCAGGGTTACTTCTACAGTCCACCGATCAGTTTTGAACAAACCCTTGTGTGGATCGAAACGCCGGATGAAGAGCGCACCTTCGGTTATGCAGCCTCGTGCCGGATCTGATCGACTACGCTTGAACCATTCCCCTGTGTACGTGGAGTAAGATGCGTTTTTCGATCTCCACGGAATCCTGTCAATGAGCAAACCCGGGCAGACCATTCTTGTTGCGTTGCGCAAGATGATTGCGTCAGGCGAGCTGGCGGCCGGCGAGCGCTTGATGGAAGTGCCGACCGCTGAGCTGTTCGGCGTGTCGCGCATGCCGGTGCGTATGGCGTTTCGTACCCTGGAACAGGAAGGTTTGCTGGTGCCTTTTGGCGGGCGCGGTTTTCAGGTGCGCTCTATCAGCCCGATGGAAATCGCCGGTGCGGTCGACGTGCGCGGTGTTCTGGAAGGGCTGGCGGCGCGGCAGATGGCCGAACGTGGCTTGACGCAGGAGGCGCGGGACGAGCTTGAAGCCTGCCTGGTGCAGGGCGATGCTTTGTTCGAAAAGGGTTATGTCACTGAAGATGATCTTGAGGTCTATCATGACCTGAACATGCGCCTGCATCGGGTGATCGTGGCGGGCAGCGGAAACCGCGCCATTGCCAATGCGCTGGCGCGCAATGACCACCTGCCTTTTGCCTCGGTGACGGCGCTGGCAGTGGATCGCGATAACCTGATTCGCGAATACCGGCGCTTCAATTTCGCCCACATGCAGCATCACGCGGTGGTGGATGCGTTAGTGAGCGGGCAGGGCGCTCGTGCCGAGGCGATCATGCGTGAGCATGCCAATGCGACCCTGCGCTATGCGGAGATTTTCGGTGCCGGCGTCAACGAGCGCATGAAGGTCATTCAGCGCTCGGACTGATCAGATATCGAGCACCAGCAACGGGGTTTTCGAGCGTGAGCAGCATGGCGTGAACTGGTCATTGAGCGCCTGCTCGTCTTCGGTCAGAAACAGATCCCGATGATCCGGAATGCCTTTGAGAACGCGCGTCAGGCATGTGCCACACACACCTTGCTCGCACGACAGCGGAATATCGATGCCGTGGCTTTCGAGCACCTGGGCAACCGTCTTGTTGGCAGGAACGGCAATCACCTGACCGGTGCTGGCAATCTCGATAGAAAAGCTGCCGTCGTTGCTGGTGTCCACCGGCTCTGCGGAAAAATACTCCCGGTGCAGATTGTCTTCAGGCCAGCCGGCAGCACGGGCGCTGTCGAGGATGTGTTGCATGAAGCCACCCGGTCCGCACACATACAAATGGGTATCGGGATGTGGCTGAGCGAGCACATTGGCGGCATCCAGCGCGGTAGCGGGTTGTTCATCAAGGTGCAGTGTGACCCGGTCGGCAAACGGCGAGTGCTTCAGGCGCTCGATAAACGCGCCGCGCTCGACGGAACGAACACAGTAGTGCAGCTCGAAATCGGCACCGTCCAGCGCAAGCTGTTCAGCCATGCACAGAATGGGGGTGATGCCGATGCCGCCGCCAAACAGAAGCGTGCGACGGCTGTTCCCGGCCAGCGGAAACAGGTTGCGCGGCTCGCTGATGCGCAATTGCGCGCCTGACTGAATCTGCTCATGCAGGCTGCGCGATCCGCCGCGTGAAGCCGGATCGTTGAGGACGCCAATCAAATAGCGATGACGCTCGTTCGGCGCGTTGCACAGCGAATACTGGCGGATCAGCCCGTCAGGCAAGTGCACGTCAATGTGTGCGCCTGCCGTGAAGGGAGGCAGCAGCTCGCCATCGGCTCGCACCAGCTCGAAACTGCAGATATCCAGCGCTTCATCGTTACGTGATAACACGGTCACGTCGATCATGGTATTTCCTCGGGTGACCGCAGCAAGGGTCACTTCTGATTGTTTTCAACGCATTCGGGCAGGCAGCAGGCAGTCATCTAGTGGCCATTACGGGAATCTGTTCAGCCGTGCTGGCCCGTTCGGCAGCAATAAGGCGTTCCAGAATCTTGCGCGACTGCACGCCGCCGGCGTCGATGTTGAGCTTGAGCAGATTGCGTTGCGGGTGCTGAAGCAGGTTCTGTTGCTGGCGCTCAAGCATTTCCAGGTCCTCGCTGAAGATCTTGCGCTGACCCTCGCGGATGGTGGCCGTCAGCTGTTCGTCAGCCGGGTTGAAGTTGCGCGCCATGCCCCAGAAGTACCAGATCGAGGTGTCGGTCTCTGGCGTGATGAAGTCGACAACGATGCTCGATGCCTTGAACTCGTGGGGCGCGTGATAGCCACCTTTGCCCGCGTGGGCTACGCCTACCTCGATCAGTACATGGCTTGGCGGAGTGAAGCGGCAGATCTGCCAGCGATCGACTGGCACGTCATCGGCCAGGTTGTTGCCACGCAGCGCCATCTGCCAGAACGGCGGCGGCATGATGTTTTCCATGTGGCGCGCGGTAATGACTTCCTCGCCTTCGACCGTCGTCACAGGTGCCGCTTCGTCGATTTCCTTCTGGCCGATGCTCGACGCATGTACGTAGGTTTCGTGGGTGAGGTCCATCAGGTTGTCGATCATCAGGCGGTAGTCGCACTGAATATGAAACAGACCGCCACCGTAGGCCCATTCGTCGCTGACCGCCCACTCCAGATGATGAATGAGTGCCGGATCGGCCTTTTCCCGGTCGCCAGGCCAGACCCATATGAAGCCGTAGCGCTCGACCGCTGCGAAAGTTTTGTTGCAGGGGAAGCCCCGAACGCGCTGGCCGGGCATCGCGGCGGTCTTGCCATCGCCGCCCATCACCAATCCGTGATAACCGCATACCAGTTGACCGTTCTCGACATAACCCAGCGACAGCGGGGCACCGCGGTGCGGGCAGAAATCTTCTACGGCGACAACCTGCTGGTTCTGATCGCGATAGAAGACCATCTTTTCGTTGCAGATTTGCCGACCCAGAGGCTTGTCGGCGACTTCATCCGCTGTACAGGCGACGTACCACGCATTCTTCGGGTGCATGACGGTTCTCCACGGTTCGATTATCGGTCTTATGGATCCACAGAATGAATCATGTTGTTTTCCTCGTGATTATTAATGCCACAGGATCAAGATTAATCCAATGATTAATTTTATTAACTATTATTTAATGGATCCACAGACTGGCGATCAGGCGGATCTGGACGCCAGCAATGCTGCTCGCAGACGGGGGGCGAGTGCTTCCAGAAGGGTCTGCACAGAGCGCAATGCCCGGCAGTCGGGACGCGTCAGTAGCCATAGATCGGTGCTGCACCCTTGCAGTGGTTCACTCAACCTTTCCACTGAGCCAAGGCCCTGAATCGTGAAATCGGTCAAGGCCGCCACGCCCAGGCCGGCAGCGACCAGTTGAGAGACCGCTGACATGTTGCTGCAGCGATAGCGTGGGCTCACCGCCGGGAATGCCTGTTTACGCCAGATCACCGAAGGATGGTCGGGCATTGAGTCGTCCGGGCTGATCCAGGGAATGGAGGCAGGGCTGTGTGTCAGCGCATCGCGGTATTCGGGGCGGCCACAGATGAGGTAGTCCGCGCTGCCCAGGCATCGTCCGATCAGGTGTTCGGGCGGGGTATTGGTCAGGCGCAGCGCGATGTCGGCATCACGACGGCTGAGGTTGGCGAACGCATTTGAGGTGGCCAGTTCCAGCGTGAGGGCAGGGTACTGCGGCATGAAGTCCGCGAGCGTTGGCAATAGCAGGCTGTGCAATACCGCGTCAGTGCAGGTCAGGCGTACCGTACCGCTGACCACCTGTTCGCCTTGCTGCAAGGCGATACGGGCAGCGGCCAGTGCCTGTTCGGCGTGTTCCGCCTGCTCGGCCATGGCTTGGGCAGTATCCGTCGGAATGTAGCCTCGTCGGTTCTTTTCAAACAGCGCAGCACCGAGGGCTGACTCCAGACGTCGGATCGAGCGGAACACTGTCGAAATATCAACGTGCAGCAGATCTGCAGCACGCGCCAGGGTCCGGCCGCGTACCAACGCCAGTACCAGAGAAAGATCGGCATGGGTGATTTCATATTGCATCGCTGCATTTTTCCTTTGCCTGAATGCCTATTTTTGTTGCGTAGATGACTATCCTAGACTGGTTTTATCCCGGCTGGATAGCGTCATATCGACGTGCTGGCTCACCAGATTTACAAGGACTCAACGTATGTCACGACCTCCCTTGATCGGCGTTACTGCCTGCCGTCAGCAGTTGGGCAAGTATTCCTCCCATACCGCAGGCGATAAATATGTCGAAGCGGCGGCGTTTGCGGGTGTCCCGGTCATTCTGCCCGCGCTCGACGTGCCCACCGAGCCTGCGCAACTGCTGGCCTCACTGGACGGTTTGCTGTTTACCGGCTCGCCGTCCAATGTCGAGCCGCATCATTACAACGGCCCGGCAAGCGTGGAAGGCACTGCCCACGATGTGTTTCGGGACCGCACAACATTACCGCTGCTCAGGACCGCCATCGCCCAGGGTGTGCCGGTGTTATGCATCTGCCGTGGTTTTCAGGAACTGAATGTTGCACTGGGCGGCAGCCTGCATCAGCGGGTCCAGGAATTGCCCGGTTATCTGGATCACCGTGAGCCGCAAAGCGATGTGCTGGCCGTGCAGTACGCGCCGCAACACCCGGTGCAGGTGCAATCTGGCGGGGTGCTGGAAGCGCTCGGGCTGGCGCCGGGGTTCGAGGTCAATAGCCTGCACAGTCAGGGTGTCGATCGTCTGGCATCGGATCTGCGCCCGGAAGCACTGGCACCCGACGGTCTGGTGGAAGCGGTTTCCATGCCCGGTGCGCCAGGCTTTGTGCTGGGTGTGCAGTGGCACCCGGAGTGGGAGTTCATGAACAACCCTGTGTCGTTGAGCCTGTTTACGGCATTCCGTGAAGCCTGCCTGGCGTATGCCCGGAACCGTCAGGACAGGTAGTGCGATGAGCTGCTGAGTGTTGCTGGCAAACGTGATTTAATATCAGGCTTTGCGGCCTTGGGCGATGGACAATCCATTCCTCCTGGGCTTTGCTTCACTCATCGGATATCTTTCGCACAAGGCCACTATGGATACGGGAGCACGACTCAAACTGGTGCGTGAAAGCTACAAGCTGTCACAACGTGAACTCGCCAGACGCAGTGGTGTGACCAATGCCACGATTTCCCTGATTGAGCAAAATCGTGTCAGCCCCTCTATCAGCTCATTGAAGAAGCTGCTTGAAGGCATCCCCATGACGCTTGCGGATTTCTTCACCTTCGACCAGCCACCGGGGCAGGATCAGTATGTATTCCGCGCCGGTGACCAGCCTGACCTGGGGCGTAACGGTGTTCGCCTGCTGCTGGTCGGCGCAACCCTGCCGAGCCGCCAGATGCGTTTTCTGCGCGAGCAGTACGCGCCGGGCGCAGACTCGGGTGAAGAGCCCATCGTCCACAGCGAAGGCGAGGAGTGCGGGCTGGTGACGCGCGGCACCGTGGAGCTGACCATCGATGGGCAGGTCAATATCCTCGGTCCCGGGGACGGTTATTACTTCCCGACCACCTTACCGCATCGCTTCCGCAACATCGGCCAGGACGAGGCCGAGATCATCAGTTCCAACACGCCCGCCAATTTTTAGCGCACAGCGCCTGCGACGACGATAATTCCTGCCGCCTGACACCTCTGGCTGCCCCTCAACTGACCAGAGCTGTCGGCATATAACCCTGGGGGTTCATGCACTGCCAGCGCCAGGCGTCAGTGAGCATTGAATCAAGGTTGAACCTGGCGCGCCAATTCAGCTCACGCAATGCTTTCCCCGGATCCGACCAGCACACAGCAATGTCTCCGGTCCGGCGCGGCTCAAAGATCAAAGGCACGGTTTTGCCGGAGATACGTTCGAAAGCGTGCACCACCTCGAGGACTGAATAACCCTGCCCAGTCCCCAGATTCCAGACGGATAACCCTCGTTCGCTGCGTATCCTGTCCAGCGCCTTCAAGTGGCCCTCAGCCAGATCCATTACGTGAAGGTAATCACGCACACCTGTACCGTCCGGCGTCGGGTAGTCGGTGCCAAAAATGTGCAGGGCAGGGCGTCGTCGATTGGCAACCTGCAGCAGGAAGGGCAGCAAATTATTCGGCGTGTCGCAGGGCGACTCGCCCAGTAAGCCGGACGGATGGGCGCCAATGGGGTTGAAGTAGCGCAGCAGCCCGATGGACCAGCGTGGATCCGAGCGGGCGACGCTTTTCATCACATGCTCGGCCATCAGTTTGGAATGCCCGTAAGGATTGGTCGGTAAACCCAGTGGGCAGTTCTCGTCCAGCGGCATTTGCTCACGGTCGCCGTATACAGTCGCTGATGAGCTGAACAACAGGTTGAACACGCCTGCCTGCGCCATCGCCTGACACATGTTTACGCTGCCACTCACATTGGTCTCGAAATAGCGTAACGGCTCTGTGACGCTTTCGCCCACTGCTTTGAGCCCGGCGCAATGCACCACAGCTTTCACTGGGTGGCGAGCGAATAGCCGGTTCAACGTCGCTTTGCTGCGTACATCGCCGTGGATGAACTCCACCTGTCGTCCGCTGAGTGTCTCCACCCGGCTCAACGTCTCTCGCGAGCTGTTGCACAAGTTATCAAGCACCACGACATCGTGGCCCTCTTCAAGCAATTCAAGCGCAACGTGAGCGCCAATATATCCCGCACCACCGGTAACCAGAATCATGATTATCCTTCCTGGATGTTCGCCGCCTCGGCAAGAGGCGTGCTGAGGGCTCGGCGTCGTGACCTTTATCAACAGGACGACAGAGGAGCCTTGCTTGCGAAAATCAGGACCAGACCACCGCGAGGGGAAAACGTACTGCAGGTGCCAAAAAACATTCGCTCAAGAATAGGGGCGTATTTGTTCCGCCGAGTTCAACGGTTCATTCCCGACGGCGCATACCCTTTATCGGAATCAGCGAACAGCGGCCCGGGCGCATGCTCGAAACTGATGAGAATATCTATAGTTGTTCCATGCACGTGATTGTTCCATGCATGCAACAGCCGCCAACACACATCCTCATCATGAATGCCGTCGAAGTTCAGCCCTTTCGGAGCCCTTCAGTTTCATCCAGGACTTTTTAGAAAAAAGGGAGACTTCATGAACGGTGTCCAGAAAATCCAATCCGGAAGGTCAGCTTCAGCCAGAGTCGAGGCAGCCGTCAGACCGCTGTTGCTGTGCCTGTCCCACCTCAGGTGGGGGTTTGTGTACCAGCGTCCGCAGCACATCATGTCGCGCATGGCGCAGGATTATCGGGTGTTGTTTCTAGAGGAGCCTGTTTTTTCAGACTCGCCTCGCATCTGGCTTGAGTCACTGCCGCAAGCATGCGGTGTCACCATATTGGTGCCGCACCTGCCTTCGCAGATGCAGCCTGACCAGGTGATTACTGCACAGCGCACGTTGCTGGATGGTTTTATGGATGCGCAACAATTTGGGGAGCTGCTGTTGTGGTATTTCACCCCGATGGCCTTGGCGTTTACCGACCACCTCCGCGCGCAAGTGACGATCTTCGATTGCATGGACGAGCTGTCTGCGTTCAAAGGTGCGCCGCCAGAGCTTTTCGAGCAGGAGCAAGCGTTGATGAAGCGCGCAGATGTTGTCTTTACCGGCGGCTTCAGCCTCTGGGAGGCCAAGCGCCTACAGCATGCAAATGCACACTCCATGCCCAGCAGCGTCGATATAGAGCATTTTTCAGCCGCTCGCAGCGTGCAGCCAGAACCGGCGGATCAACACTGCATCCCCCACCCAAGGCTCGGCTTTTTTGGCGTCATTGATGAGCGTTTCGATATTGAACTGATTCGAGAATTGGCGGACTTACAGCCCACATGGCAAATTATTTTGATCGGCCCCGTGGTTAAAATCGATCCGGTAACCCTGCCGCACATGGCCAACGTTCATTATCTGGGCAGCAAGCCTTATGACGATTTACCTGCCTATCTGTCTGGCTGGGATGTCGCATTGATGCCGTTTGCCCTGAACGATTCCACACGTTTTATCAGCCCGACCAAGACGCCGGAGTACCTGGCTGGCGGTCGTCCGGTGGTATCAACCCGGATTGCCGACGTTGTCAGAACTTATGGTGAATCCGGTGTCGTCGCAATTGCCGATGATGCCGACGCGTTTGTGCGCGCGATTCGCGAAGCACTGGCGCATAAGGATTCTGCTGATTTTCTACGCACAGTTGACGCAGTGCTGGCCGGCGAGTCCTGGGACAACACGTGCGCTGCCATGAAGGCGCAAATCGGCCTGTTAACTACCGGGGAGCAAATCCAATGCCTCGGATAAATCCTCAATCAGCCGCGTTTGCAGAGACGCACTATGATTTTCTGATCGTCGGTGCAGGTTTTGCGGGAAGTGTAGTGGCGGAAAGGCTGGCGGGCGGTTTGGGTAAACGCGTTTTGCTGATCGACCGACGTCCACACATTGCGGGTAACGCTTACGACCACCTGGACAGCGCCGGGGTGTTGGTTCATCAGTACGGGCCGCATATCTTCCACACCAATGCCGAGCGCATTGTGGAATACCTATCGCGATTTACCGAATGGCGCGACTACGAACACCGTGTACTGGCCAGCGTGGACGGCCAATTGCTGCCTATCCCGATCAACCTCGATACGCTCAACAGCCTGTACGGTTTGCAGATGAATGAGCAACAAGCCGAAGCCTTTCTCGCCAGCCGGGCCGAGCCGGTAGAGATGATAAGAACCTCCGAAGACGTTGTGATCAATCAGGTAGGCCGGGAGTTGTACGAGAAGTTTTTCCGTGGCTACACCCGCAAGCAATGGGGGCTGGACCCTTCGCAACTGGACAGGTCGGTCACCTCTCGAGTGCCTACCCGTACCACTTCGGACAGTCGCTACTTCACGGATACCTTTCAGAAAATGCCGCTGCATGGCTATACGCACATGTTTGAACGGATGCTCGATCACCCGCTTATCGACGTGGCGCTGGGGGTCAACTTTGCCGATGTACGCGGGGCCTTGCAGTATCGGCACCTGATCTACTGCGGGCCGATCGATGAATACTTCGATTATTGCTATGGCCGTCTTCCATATCGGTCGTTGCGTTTCGAGCACAAGACCGTTGATCAGGCACAGTTTCAATCCGTGGCCGTGGTCAACTACCCGGATGAGGCCATTGCTCATACGCGAATAACAGAATACAAGCACCTCACCGGTCAACGGCATGCCAGGACCAGTATCAGCTATGAGTTCCCGACTGCCGAGGGCGACCCTTACTACCCCATCCCGCGACCGGAAAATGCGGAGTTGTACAAGTGTTATAAGGCTTTGGCCGATCAGTCAGATGAGGTGACGTTCCTTGGGCGGCTCGGTACTTACAAGTATTACAACATGGACCAGGTTGTCGGCCAGGCATTGGCGCTGTACCAGCGGCTGGCCCATGAGTTGCCGGAGCAGATTGCCGAACCGATTGAACAGCCTGCGCGAGGCTGAGCATGGGTCGTCTGTTCGACAGCTTCTTCATAGGCGGATTTGAGTGTGCCAGCCATCGACGACGCGACGGCGTGCGACTCGATCTGCTTCACTCCACCGGGCACGACCGTTGGGCACCCGAAGATTTTGCCGCGATGGCGGCGTGCGGAATACGTACTGTGCGTGACGGTGTGCGCTGGCACCTGATTGAAACCAGCCCGAACTGTTACGACTGGAGCAGTTTTCTGCCCATGTTGCGAGCCGCGCGGCGTCAGGGCACTCAGGTGATCTGGGACTTATGCCATTACGGTTATCCTGATGATCTGGATATCTGGCGGCCGGAATTTGTCGAGCGCTTTGCGCGTTTTGCCGCTGCGCTGGCTCAGGTAGTCAAAGACGAAGGGGAGACCGCCCCCTTTTATTCGCCAATCAATGAGATGTCGTTCTGGAGCTGGGCGGGTGGCGACGTTGCTTATTTCAACCCCGGTAGCCAGCAGCGCGGCATGGAGCTCAAGCAGCAACTGGTCCGGGCTAGCATTGCTGCGATAGACGCAATACGTGCAATAGAGCCAGGCGCGCGTTTTATTCAGGCCGAGCCATTGATTCATGTCGTACCTGCTACGCGCGGTAGTGCGGAGATAGCGGCAGCAGAGTGCTATCGGCAGGCGCAGTTCGAAGCCTGGGATCTTTTATCCGGGCGACAATGGCCTGGGCTGGGCGGCCGCCCCGAGTATCTGGATGTGTTGGGCGTCAACTTTTATCCACAAAACCAATGGCAGCTCAAGGGTCGAAAGCTCACCCAGGACGACCCGCAATACAGGCCTTTTCAGGGCATGTTGAGCGAGCTGCATACGCGATACGCAAGACCGCTTTTGATTTCTGAAACCGGTGCCGAAGATGTTCAGCGTCTGCCCTGGTTCAATTACATCTGTGCCGAGGTCAGTAAGGCTGTGAGAGCGGGCCTACCTGTAGAAGGTATCTGCTGGTACCCCATTCTCGATTATCCGGGCTGGGATGACGGCCGATACTGCCCGACGGGCCTGTTGGGTTATGCAGACGGGCAGGGCAAGCGGGCCCCTTTTCACCCTTTGCAGGTGGCGTTACGCGAGAGTGCGAGTGAATTTGCGGCTCTTATTCGACAAAAGGACGGAAAACCCGCTTTCCAAGTGAACGCTTTTTGAGTACTTAGCCCCTTATATGAATATAATTCGTTTTTTGCCCAAAACCTGAGAACCCTTTCGAGGCTCCACCAGTCCTAGCTTTGAGAACATTTATTACACCCAACCAATATGTGTGGAGTTTCTGGAGTGTCGGAAGAAAAAGCCCGTGTCGACAATGCTGCAACGGGAGATATCCAGCATCAGGGAAAAGATATCTTTTTTGCGGCAGTGGAAACGACACGGATGCCGATGATCGTGACGGACCCCAATCGTGCGGACAACCCGATCATTTTTTCCAATCGCGCGTTTCTGGAAATGACGGGCTATTCGTCAGAAGAAATCATCGGTACCAATTGCCGGTTTCTTCAGGGGCCGGAAACTGACCGGGCTGTGGTGCAGTCCATTCGTGAGGCGATTGACGAGCGTGTCGATATCTCCACAGAAATTCTTAACTATCGCAAGGACGGTTCTACGTTCTGGAATGCCTTGTTTATTTCTCCGGTTTACAACGATGCCGGGGACCTGATCTATTTCTTTGCGTCGCAACTGGATATCAGTCGGCGTCGAGATGCTGAAGAGGCCTTGCGTCAGGCGCAGAAAATGGAAGCTCTGGGGCAGCTCACCGGAGGCATTGCTCATGACTTCAATAACCTGCTTCAAGTCATGGGCGGCTATATAGATCTGATCGGCAGCGCTGCAGAGAAACCCACTATCGATGTGCAGCGTGTCCAGCGCAGCGTTTATCACGCCAAGTCTGCTGTGGAACGCGCGAGTACGCTGACCAAGCAATTACTGGCATTTGCCCGTAAACAGAAGCTGCAGGGGCGAGTGCTCAACCTCAATGGTCTGGTTTCCAGCACAGAGCCCTTGATCGAGCGTACGTTCGGGCCGCATGTGACGGTCGAAACCGATCTGGACCCGGCATTGAAGAACTGCCGTATCGACCCGACCCAGGCAGAAGTTGCCCTGCTGAACATCTTCATCAACGCCAGGGATGCGCTGATTGGCAGGCCTGACCCGAAAATATCCATTGAAACCCGCAATCTGGTCGTCGATGAGTTGGCCAACATGTCTCATGACGGCTTGCTGCCTGGTCGCTACGTCAGTATTGCCATAACGGACAATGGCATTGGCATGCCATCGAGTATTCGTGACCGTGTGATGGACCCGTTTTTTACCACCAAGGAAGAGGGCAAGGGTTCCGGGCTAGGTCTTTCGATGGTCTATGGCTTTGCCAAACAGTCGGGCGGCGCGGCGCGGATTTATACCGAAGAAGGCATTGGCACAACGCTGCGCCTGTATTTTCCGGTAGACGAGGCAATGCTGACCCACTCTGAGCCACCAAAAGCTGTCGACAGGCGCATTGGCAGCTGCGAGCGGATTCTGATTGTCGAAGACCGGCCTGACGTCGCCGAGCTGGCGAAGATGGTGCTGGATGACTACGGCTATGTCTGCGAAATCGTACTCAACGCTCGTGAAGCACTGAAGAAATTCGAATCCGGCAGCAGGTATGACCTGCTGTTCACTGACCTGATCATGCCGGGCGGCATGAACGGCGTGATGCTCGCGCGGGAAGTGAGGCGCAGGTATCCGAAGATCAAGGTGCTGCTGACCACCGGCTACGCTGAAAGCTCGATCGAACGAACCGATATCGGTGGCTCCGAGTTCGATGTGGTATCCAAGCCTTGCATGCCCCAAGACCTTGCCCGGAAGGTCAGGCAGGTGCTGGACGGACCTAACGGTATCGCTTGATTGTTCCGCTAACGAAGACCTGAAGGCCTGACCGTTCTCGGTCAGGCTGATGAGTGTCTGGTTATACCCAATATTGACTGTGCTTTATGGGGGGCGTTGATTATTAATGCCTGTCGAGCATTAACGGACATCAGACAACTTCACGTATACACATAAATAGATAATGAGGTCGCGAAGTTGTAAAGCGCTTGGAACGTAGCCGTCTCTTTCCGTTCCATTGATAGAGATCACTACTCGTAACGTTTTTATGTGACTCTGCAGCCGTGAAAAAAAGTCTATAAAAGTTTTAAACTTCTTGAGCGTCGTCTGGGTCATTAAAGTGTACGCCACACATTTCAGCGTTCACTGCCAATGACTCAAAGGACTATTATTATGATTCGCGACGACCGCATCGCTCCAGGCTCCCCTGTGTATCAAGACACGCATGCCATGGCTCCTCTGCTTAAACGAATTTCCTGGAGCGCTATTCTGGCCGGTGTTGTATTGGCCATGGTTGTTTCGCTTTTGCTGAACCTGTTGGGAACGGCCATTGGAAGTGCCAGTATAGACCCAATGCAGGAAGCCAACCCGTTGTCCGGAATTGGCACAGGTGCGGGTATCTGGGTTGTTGTCAGCTCGGTAATCTCGCTGTTCGTCGGTGGTTGGGCGGCTGGGCGTCTGGCTCAGCGTGAAGGCGCTTTTCATGGTCTTCTGGTATGGGCGAGCGTATCGCTGATCACTGTCTATCTGGTGTCCAGTGCCGTAACAGGCGTCGTGCGCGGTGGCCTTAATCTGGCAGGCAGCGGTATGTCGGCACTGGGCAGCGGTATCGCTCAGGTAGCGCCGGCCGTCGGCGGCAAGATTCAGGATCAGTTGCGCGCTCAGGGTATTGATTTCAATCTGGACGATATCCAGGGTGAAATTGAAACAGCCATGCGCCAGACCGGCAAAGCCGAGCTGAACCCTGACAACGTCAAGCAGGAAGCTCAGGCAACCCAGGAAGATGCCCAGAATACTGCCAAGCAGAGTGCACAAAATCCTCAGCAAGCCGATGAGCAATTGGGTGGTCTGATGGACCGCATCAAAGCCAAAGGCGACCAGGCGTGGGATGCTGCCGATCGTCAGGCGCTGGTTAATCTGATCAAGGCGCGTGGCAACAAGACTGATGCCGAAGCCAATCAGATTGTCGATCAGGCTCAAGCCAGCTATCGCCAGGCTTATGCCAAGTATCAGGAACTGAAAGCTCAGGCAGAACAGAAAGCCCGTGAAGCGGCTGAAGTGACCGCCAAACGCGTTTCGCAAGGTGCCTGGATTCTGCTGATCACTCTGGTGATCTCGGGTCTGGTAGCAGCGGGCGCCGGTGTACTGGGTCGTCGTACTCAGCCGCCAGCCAAAGTTGTCGCTGCGATCTGAACCAACGCAACAAGACTGAACTGAAGTACCAGACGGGGAGCGTTGATCGCTCCCCGTTTTCGTTTCAGCCATTCGATATCGTGTCGGTGCCGATCCGCTTCGACAACACGTTGGTAAAATCCATCCCTCACTCTTTTACCTTATCATCGTGCGGCTCTACAGCTTGCGTAATAGGGCAACTTTCAAAGAGCGTGCTGCGGGATATATATTCAATCTCAACGGTGGCACCTATGCCATTGATGTTGCCAAGTCTATATTCACTGGGTTTTGAGGGTTGTTACTGTGAAGGTGTCCGGATGGAATATCGGGTCGGGCTTTGGCTGTTCGGCAGTGGGCTCAGGCTGGGTGAATTCGGCACTGAGCAAGTATGCTTGTGAGCGTGCAGAATCAAACGTCATGTTGTGCGCCCACAAACGGGTGCTGACACTTCCTTTGGTCCGATACTGCCCATCCGGGTCATGTTCAACCACGGTCAGGCTCGCATCCGGGCCACTGGGTATCAGCAGACGGTCGTGTTGACGATCATAAGCCATGCTGTTGACGGCGCGAGTGGTGGGCAATGCTGCGAGGCGTTTGCCGGTCATCAAGTCGGCAATAATTAACTGAGGGCTCGCGCCACGACAGGCAATGAACAGACGTTGTCGCGATTCATCAGCGGTGACCGCGCTGGGTTTGTTGCAGCCCTCGAACGTCCAGTACTGATGTTTCTCCAGTAGCTGACCTGAAAGAACGGCCACTTGATTCTCGTCACGCATCGGCACTATCAGCGTGCCGTCGCTGAGGACGATCGGCGCGTCGAGTTTCTGTGCCGGAACCTGCCGGGAACCCACGGGTGCGTCGGTACGTGCGTCGATGAAATACAGTGTGGAGTGGTCGCCGCGACGGCCGCTGGTTACGATCACGCGCTGATGCCCGGCATCGTAGATGACATTGTTCAGGTTGCCTGAGTCCAGTTTGAGCCGGTTTTGCACGGCCATGCGGTCCAGCGCGACGATGCCTAATGTGCCGTCCATGTTGGCGACATAGGCGCGATTGTACTCGGGTGCAAAGGCAACGGCATTGGCACCGGTCGAGTTGTCCAGGGTCTTGATCAGAACCTGCCGTTCGACGTCGAACACGGATAAACCGTTCTCGCGGCGTGCGATGTACAAATGAGACTGTGCCGGTTGCAATGCCGCGAACCCCCAACTGTGGCCAGCGCCTGGCAGCACGGTTGCTGCGCGGATGGTGTACAGCAGCGAGTCATCCGCCTGAACCGAAAGAGGTGCCAGCAGCGTGAACACAGTGGCAAAAATCTGTAATCCCGCCACTTTGAGCCACCTGATCAACGACATCATCGGCTTAAAACTCCAGAGTGGTGGAAAGAATGAATTGCCGCGTATCACCAACGGACACGAAATACCGGTTGGCGCTGGAGGTGTAATACGTGCGGTCAAACAGGTTCTTCACGTTGAACTGGATGTTGAGCTTGTGCTCATCGACTTTTGTATCGTAAGACGCGAAGGCATCCGCCACGGTGTAGGCGGGCAGTTCGAATGAGTTGGCAGAGTCTCCCGGGCGCTCTCCGACGTAATGTGCGCCAGCGCCGGTGCGCAAGCGGTCACCGCCGCCGATGATGCTGCCCCAGTCGTATACCGCAGACACTGCCGCTGTGCGCCGCGCCACGTTCCACAACTCGTTGCCCTTGTAGAGCGGGTCCTTGGTGATCTTCGCATCCAGTAGTGCAAAGCTGCTGATCACGCTCCAGCGATCGGTCAATTCTCCAGCCACGTCCAGTTCTATGCCTCGCGAGCGGGCTTCTCCGGATGTCCGCCAGTCGGTGAGCTTGGTCGCATCGTTGAACTGGGAGACCAGAATGTTTTTCTTGCGAATATCGAAGACCGCTGCGGTAGCCGTAATGCGTCCCGGAATGTCCAGTTTGGCACCCAGTTCGTAGGACCTGGCTTGCTCAGGCAGCACGGCAGAGTCAATGACCACGCCACTGCTTAACGGCGCAATGGTTGAGCTGGGTTTCAGTGATTGCGTGTAGCTGCCGTAGAACGACAACACATCGTTGTATTTATAGACGACGCCACCGCGCGGCAGCCATTTCTGCCCATTGATATTGGTGTTTGCCACAAAGGGGCGACCGCGTCCGGCTATTTGATCGTAGGTTTGGTAGCGCGCACCGGCCACCAGAATCCACTGCTCGTTGAGGTGGAACGAGTCCTGAGCAAATAACGAGGTGGCGCGCAGTTTATCGGTCTGGTCACTGTCGCTGGCCGATACCGTGCTGGACGGCGACTCCCGGCCATAGACAGGGTTCAGATAATTGAAGCTGGACCGCGCCGTTTGACGCAGCAGGTCCGAGCGGAAGATTTTGCGCTTCTCATCATCGACGCCGACCTGCAAGTCATTCTGGAAGCCTGCGATCTGAAAGGT
Source organism: Pseudomonas sp. RGM 3321 (assembly GCF_022836805.1). Lineage (NCBI taxonomy): Bacteria > Pseudomonadati > Pseudomonadota > Gammaproteobacteria > Pseudomonadales > Pseudomonadaceae > Pseudomonas > Pseudomonas sp. RGM 3321. The sequence goes on along the minus strand of NZ_JALHBH010000094.1, from coordinate 31,944 downwards.
GCCTTCCAGGTCGGCAATTGCGAAACTGTCGGTGCTCACAGCACCATGGGTTGCATCGTTACTACGCGTCACTGCGCCCGTGGCGGCATTGATGGCATTGATCCGCAGTTGGTTGGCATCGTAGGTTTCACGGTTCCAGCTGTAACCGAAATGAGATTTCCAGTTGTCGTTGAACTGATGGTCGACGCTCAGTTGCGTGAGGTCCGAGCGACCTTCCATTTCATTGAACGGTTCGTCCAGGCGCCGGGTTCTGGGAATATCCAGCGGGTGATTGGTGCGCGGGTCCAGTGCCGTGCCGCGGTCGAAAGGGTAAAGAAATTCCCTGTGCTCATATGAAAGCACCACTTGTGTCGTGTCGCCGTACCAGGCAAGCGATGGCGCGACCAGCGATTCTCGATGGGTGCCGAAGTTACGCCAGTAATCCTCGTCTTCATAATCCACCACCATGCGATAAGCCAGACTGCTCTCGCCCAGCCCGCCGGTGCTGTCAAAGCTGCCACCGCTACCGTCGCGGCCATGCGCATAGGCGGAGGCGCGACCACTGATTGCGTTGTAGCTCTCCAGCTGCGGGCGTTTACTGACGACGTTGACTACGCCACCTGGGTCCATGATGCCGTAAAGCAGCGATGCCGGACCTTTGAGCACTTCCACGCTGTCAGCAGTAGCGTTCAGGCCACGTCCCTGAACGATGGGCATTCCGTTGTGCATGATCGAACCGTCGCGATTGCCGCCAAAGCCACGCTTCATCAAGGTGTCTTGGGTTGCCGCCAGGGTGTTGCCCTGAGTGATGCCACTGGTATTGGCCAGCGCATCGTCCAGATTGCGCGGCTTCTGATCGCGCAGAACTTGTGCAGAAACCACGTTCACGACCTGGGGCACTTCCAGCGTCGACCTGTCGCTGTGCAGGATCGAACTCGCACCGGTTGGCTGGTAGCTGGTACTGCGATCGGAGTTGGCTTCAACCTGTGTCGCGCGCAACTCCATCGACTCTGACGCAACCAGCGTGTAGCTGCCGTTGCTTTGCTGCGCGGCAAAGATGCCGCTGCCTGCGAGCAATGCGGTCAGTCCTTCAGTGACCGAGTAGTTGCCGTCAAGGCCCGGTCCGACCTTGCCGTCGGTATACGCCGCATTTCCGGCCAACTCGATACCTGCCTGCTGGGCAAAACGGACGAGTTGCCCGGTGAGTGGGCCTTTCTCGATGCTGAACCGGTGAGTCAATGCGCTTGCATCGGCGGCAGAGGCGGTTGAGACCCACGATGCGCTTACACCGCCCACCGTCAATGGAATGATCATGGCCAGCGGCGTCAGGCTGAGATAAAACGGGCGTCGTTTATGGAAATGCATAGTGCTGGCGTCCACGCTGATGAAAGGAAAAATATTGGCTTTCATCTACACCGGACGAGCAGGGCAAAAGGGGAACCACCGCGTGCAAAAAAAATCAGGACCGCGCAATTATGCCCGCGCCTCGACAGTGACCCACCAGGGCAGCGTGCGCTTGATCGCCACGGGCAGTACCGACGCGAGGGCAGCCAGTGCCCTGTCTGTATCCTTGATGGAAAAGGTGCCGACCACTCGCAGCCCAGCAATCTTCTCGTCACAAGCAAGGTAGCCATGCCGGTAGCGGGCCAGTTCATTGACGAACTGCAGGAGCGGCATACCTTCAGCGACCAGAATGCCTGAGGTCCACGCGCGGCCAGAGGCAGGAGCGGGTTGCGGGCTGTCGAGTCGATCCCCATAAAGGGTTATCTGCTGTCCTGCATGTACATCGCAGCGATGATCGGCTGCCATGACCGACACCTCGCCTGAATAGACCGTGATGCAGGTGGCGTCATCATTCAGCAGCCGTGCACTGAATTCTGCGCTGTATGCCTGCGCTTTTCCATGAAGGGTTTTTACCTGCGTCCGCTTGTTCCGCGAGCGGGTAGCGTCGATCAACACTTCGCCTTTCAGCAGTTGCAACGCTTGAACATCAGGGGCGGCCGTAACGTTCAATGCGCTGGCGGTGTTGAGCCAGATTCGGGTGCCGTCAGCCAGCGTGAACTCTCGCGTTTCGCCCGTTGAGGTGGATAAATCGGCCCGAATCGAAGCAAACAGCGAGCCGCTCTCACCGTTGCTCAGCAGTTTCCAGCCCAATGCCCCACCCAGTGCGAGAACGCCCATTGAAAGAAGGGTCTGACGACGGCTCATCGATGAAGAGCTGGTGGACTGTAGAACCTTGTAAGCGCCATTTCTTTCTAGCGGATCCTGAAACTGGGCGAAGCGACCACCTATCTTCTCCACCAATGCCCAGGCCTTGCGGTGTTCCTCGTTCTGGCTCAGCCAATTCTGCCACTTGCGTCGCTCGGAATCGCCAGCATCCTCTGCACCCAGACGCGCATACCATGCCGCAGCTTGGTGCAGAACGGCATAGTGATCACTGCGAGGACTGTTCATGGTCAAAACTCATCGGCACGTGCGGACAGTTCACGCACCATGCACTGATACATGACCTGTGCCATGTACTTTTTCACCATGCGCTCGCTGGTGCCAATCTGTTCGGCAATCTCGCGGTAAGTGTTGCCTGACAGTTGCGCCAGCAAAAAGGCGGTTCGCGCCTTGTGCGGCAAGTCACGCAGCATGGCGTCGATTTCATGCAGTGTCTCGAGAAGAATGGCGACGTACTCGGGGGAGGGGTGCAGGTTCTCGGGCCTGTTTGCCAGCTCTGTCAGCCATGCCTGCTCGATCTGCCCCCGGCGCCATTGATCGATGCACAGGCCGCGTGCAACGGTACATAGGAACGACCGCGCTTCACCGGGCAGCATGAATACTCGTGGCTTGAGCAACAGGCGCAGGAAGGTATCGTGAGTCAGGTCCGCTACGTCGGCAGTGTTGAACGAGTTGCCAAAGCGCCGGGTCAGCCACTGACGTAGCCAGCCGGAGTGCTGTGCATAAAGGTCGTCGATGCGGGTCTGATCAGGAGCGCTTGAGCAGGTCATGAGAAAGCAATTGTTCCGAAGTTATAGAGAATCATACGCATACAATAAACAATCTCATTGATAAAGCACAGAACAAGCGTGCCAATTGTCTTGTTGACTGACGTATGTCTTGCTGGCGTGTTCTGGCGTTGCCGCTCAATACGCTCGCCGCACGAGGGCGGGCGCTGTCGCAGATTCTGATCCTGCGTGCTATACCCACAAGCTATCGTTGATTTGAACCGGTTGCGTAAAGTGTCCAGCGTCGCGATATACCGCCCGTGCGTGATGCACAAACGTATCGTTTTGGTAAGCCATGAATATAAAAACCAACCTGAGACGTCGCATTGTGGTGGTGTTTGCGCTGATGAGCGCATTTGTGGCGGCCATGTTTGGCATCGGTATTTGCATGACCGAGCACTTCGTTGAATCCAGGCTCATTACCATTGATCCTGAAAACGATCTGCACCGTCTCACAACGCGACCCTGTTGCATTCGGTAATGGGGAATCTGCTGCGTAATGCTTGGCATTACACCGATACGGGGTATATCAAGCTGTCGCTGTTCAAGACTGGGTTTTCTGTGGAGGACAGCGGCTCGGGTATTTCCGAAGACAAGCAGAATGCGTTGTTCCGACCCTTCGTACGGAGTGAGGAACAAACGTGGTGAAGGGCTGGGAGTCGGGCTGTCACTGGTTAATCGGATCTGTGCCTACCAGCGATGGCAGGTGACATCAAGCAACCTGCCCGGCGGTTGCAGTTTTCGGGTGGAACTGCAACCGCCGGATGCGGACAACGAGCCCGTCAGAGTCAACTGAGTGATTTATCCGTTCTGGTTTCAAGCGGTTGCGCCAATTGCCGCCAGCCATAAAAAGCGAGCGCGGTAAGCAGCGCGCTGAGCCAGACGATCACACCAGCCCAGAATGTGTGGGACATGAAATGCCAGCCCTGAACAACTCGCGTGGTGCCGTAGATTGCACCCAGTACGGTCGATGCGTAGAGGATTGCCTTGGCATGGCGCCAGCAGTAACGGCGTGCAACGAAATACAGTGCCACCATGGTAAAACCACCCGAAGCATGACCTCCTGGCCAGCAACGACCCGCACCTGCTTCATGGAACAGGCTGAAGTTTTCGAACCACTCCTTTTTCTCCATTGTGCCGCCATACAGAGTGGTTTCCACAGGGCAGTAAATGCTCGTGTGACTTTTGAAAAAGTGGATCATGCCGGTGATCACCGCGAAAGAGACCACGATAAACAGCAGGTCGCGACGGTGACGAGCAGTGAAGCGTAACAATGGTGCTACCCGAGCGGTTTCCAGCAAGCCAATCAATCGGTCATTGCGCCCGGGTTTCAGCAGTGGCCATATAAAGGACAGCAATAGCCCGATCACTGCGGCTTCTCCCGTCCAGTCGGGAATGATCCTGGGCCAGCGGTGGGTCAGATTTTCAAATAGGCGGTCATGCTCAAACGGAAATACCTGAAGCGGGTAGTAAAGCCAGTTGCTGATCGCTTCGTCGAGCGAAGTAAGATCAAAAACGACAAAGGTCAGCAGCGCTATTGCAATCGGCACGCCGAAGTTCCACGCATAGAATCTTGATTTTTCGCTTTGCACTCTTTTTTATTCCGTAGTCATTTGCGTGGCTTGAGAGTTCAGGTCGATGTGCCCAAGTCTTCTGCGAGGCAGAATATACGTAGCAGCCTGTTCAATTCCTAGCAGGACTTTCATGAAAACCGTTTCATTCAGCTTTGGCGTTTTTTTCACATGTCATTGACCTGACAATGACGCGTCCTTGATCAAGCTGGCGGCCTTAAAGGACAGAGCCAGCGTGTTCGGTTGTCCATTGAACAGGCAGGCATACGGGGCAACTTGATGAAACGGTATGATAAATCCGCGTTCAGGGCATCTTCGCTTCTGGGCGGCAGGGTAAATGTTGTTCTGATGGCGGCCGCCATTGTGATTTCTTTGCTCGTGTTGACGGGTTACACCTATCGGCCGCGTTCGCCAGTTCGGCTTGTTCAGGGCGAGAATCTGGCCATGTCCGGTTTGTATGCCAGCTGGAAGAAAGGTGATGTGATGGTACTGGTTCGCCACGGCGAACGCTGCGACCGCTCCAGCAACGAGTGCCTTGGTGCAAACGACGGCATCACTCGCTACGGCAGTTCCGTTTCAACAGATGTCGGCCGGTCGTTCAGCGAACTCGGGCTCGCACACACCGATGTAATAACCAGCCCTTTGACCCGCACAGCCCAGACCGCACAAGCCATGTTTGGCCATCCGGTGGAGGCCCAGGAATGGTTGTACAACTGTGACGAGACGATGCTGAATGAGGTGGTGGCGCACAAGTCTCTGAATCGAAATCTGATTCTGGTGACGCACAGCGGTTGTATCGGTCAACTGGAAAATCTGCATGGGTATCCTCATGCAGCCGCCAGCGAGTACGACAGTGCACTTTTCATTTCGCTCGACAGCCAGGGTAAACCCGTTATACGAGGGATTATAAACCCGGAGGACTGGACGCAACTGGCGCAGCAGAAAAGCCGCTGAGTTGCCAGGTACGCAGGTAGATATTCTGTATGGCGTCGCAGGATGGGTCGATCCGTTATAAGTGATGCTCACCAGAGAGCAGCCGATATGACCTTTGCAGAGGCATCCGTACCGCGACGCACAAGCCGTTTTCCCCGGCTTCATCTGTGAAGGCGCGCCTGATAGTGGCATCCGCGCGATCCACTATCACCTTCACGATTGACAATCCAAGACCCGAGCCGAATTGCTCGCTGCCCAAGCCTCTATGGAACGGGTCAAATACTCGCTCACGCTCTTCTGCCGGTATGCCTGGGCCCGTGTCCTTTATCAGAAGACATGCCTTGTCCTGTTCGATTTCTACCGACAGATCGACCCTGCCGCCGTATGGGGTATAGCGGATCGCGTTATCGACCAGGTTTCTGACCAGCGTGTAAAGATCCAGCTCGTGCATGAACACGGATACGTCGTGATCGCCTTCGACGCCAATATCGATCTGTCTGTCTTCGGCCAGGGCGAGCAGGTCTTCCAGTACACGGCGGTAAATATGGTGTACCGAAACCGGCTGCTGCGGTGGGCTTGAATCGGACTGAGCCCTTGCCAGGGCGAGCATTTGATCGATCAGCTTTCGCCCGCGCTGGATTCCACGGCGCAAGGGTTGCAGGCGTTCGCGGGCGTTGGCAGACATCTCGGCGAGCGCCAGTCTTTATGCCTGCAGGGAAAGAGCGGTAAGGGGCGAGCGCAACTCGTGCGCGGCATCGGCGACGAAGCGATTGTGCAGTTCTACAGACTGACGGACACGGTCCAGCAGCCGATTGATCGCCACGACAAACGGACGAATTTCTGGCGGCACGCGCCTTTCGTCTACCGGGTGCAGTGCCTGATCCGCGCGCTGATCTATTTCACCCTACAACAGGGCGATAGGGCGGAACAGTTTGCGTACCAGATCGCCTACAACGATCAACAGCACCGGGAAAAGAATAAGGAAAGGAAGCAGGCTGCGCTGGGCACTTTCTCTGGCGTCCCGATCACGAATGCCGGTTTCCTGCGCTACCGCGATACGCTCGCCTCGAGAGGTCGTCCTGACCAGTACGCGGAACGGCTCGCCGCCTACATCAAGGGTCAAGAAGCCGTCCGGGAGCGTCGTCGGTAATGCCAGAGGTATGCTGGCGTCATCATCGTGAATGGCCTTGGCACCATCGGTCAGGTGCTGGATGATCACTCGTGACTCTTCGTCGTCACCTTCGATAGCCGCATTGTTAGAGTATTGCAGCGTCATCTGCTGGCGGTCGAACAGCACTGCAACTGAGCTGGGGTCCAGTGTAACCACGCCATTGCCGAGCAGAGGCATGCCGCTGCCTCCCTTACGGCGCAGGACGGCACGTATACGCGCCAGCAATTCGGTCATGTCGAACGGTTTGAGCAGGTAATCATCCGCACCACCGTCCAGCCCTCGCAGGCGATCATCCAGGCTGTCGCGGGCAGTGATTATCAACAAGGGGACAGCATTACTCTGAGCGCGAATACTGCCTAGTACTGCTTGACCATCCTTGCCTGGCAGGCCGAGATCGAGCAGTACCAGGTCGTAGTGTTGAGCGTCGAGCGCAGTCAGGGCGAGGAGGCCGTCCTTGACCCAGTCAGCCGCATAACTTGCATCATCCAGAGCACCCTGAATGGCTTCGCCGATCATGGGATCATCTTCGACAAGCAATATCCGCACTGCTTTTCTCCAATAGCGAAAGCCCTCCATAAGGAGGGCCTGAGCCGACGTAACACGGGTGAAAAATTACAAAAGGAAGAATTCAATCCTTGTGAGCCAGGGTTATTTTTTTCCCTGTAACGTATCGAAGGTTTTCAACAAATCGTCCATGCTGGTCTTGCATGTATTCTGCTCCGGATTGTTGGCCCGCAAGGCAGAAAGCGCACGGTCGATTGCCTTGTCCAGTAAATGCCAGTCGCTTGCTGCGCGTGGCTTGATACCTGCCTCCGCTGAATCCCATGCCGACTCAAGGTCCTTGATTCTGGCTTTGGCACCTTGCAGATCGTTTTTTTCGACGAGCCCGGCAACATCTATCGCTATTTTATGGAATGCCGACAAGTCGCCCAGTTTAGACGCCGCTGCCTGGCTGTCGTCCTTTTGCGACATGACAGCACCTGAGGCCGGCTTTGGCTGATCGGCAGGCTTTGAGCAGCCCGCAGCGACGCTGAGCAGAAAGATCGATGAAACGATAGCCACGTGACGAATTGCATTTTGAAAATAGCGCATGATTATTCCCGTATGTAAATGAAGAGGTTATTGACTGACCGGCTTGTGATGGCCGACGTTGAGCTGTGCAAGAGTCACCAGTATCAGGATGACGCAGAGGAAAATGGCGCTGGTCCAGGTCGCTCCCATCCCCAGGCCGCCATAGGTCTTGGCCTGCGTCAGCAGGTCGCCGAGAGAGGCACCAAACGGTCTGGTCAGGATGTAGGCTGTCCAGAAGGTCAAGACCGCATTTGCCCCCACACGCCAGGCAACGACGGTGGCGGCAATCAGTGCAGCAAAGATCAGGGCACCCAGAGTGAAACCCAGGCCCAGTGCTTCGGTTGCCAGATCACCCGCAGCGGTCCCCAAAGCAAAGGTGCAAAGCACTGTTGCCCAATAAAACAGTTCGCGACGCGGGGTAATAATTTCGTGGATGGACAGGCTGCGCTCGACGCGATACCAGCCAGAAAAGCTGCTAGCCAGAAGCACCGAAAAAACGATCGTACTGGTGTACAGGCTGACATCCAGCATGTCGGTAAGCACATCGGTTATCTGGGTACCGATGATACTGACCAGAACCACGCACAGCCAATAGATCCAGGGTGTGTAGGCTCGCGCCCTGAGTTGGACAGACAGTGCAATCGCCAACAGCACCGTCATCCCCAGCGTTGTTACTCCGGCACCAAGACCTGCATCGACCGCCAGAAAGTCAGCAACCGTTTCGCCCACCGTAGTGGACAGGATCTTGATCACCCAGAACGCAAGGGTGACCTCGGGAACTTTGTTCAGCCAACCGGCTGTTGTCGGATTCATGTGAGATGCTTCTCCGTGGTAACACTGCAATGTGCGCAAGGGAGAAGGTATGCAGTGAAACTTAGCAGTGACTGAGGGAGGCGCATCAAAGATGGTCGACGCGGATAAAGGGCAAACCGTGGCTTGCCCTCTATTAGGTGGCAATGTTGCGTTGCGGCTATGGCTTGGCGTTTTCAGGCTTCCAGCCGAGCAACTTGTGTTTGAACCCGTAACTGGCAACCTGGTAATAGGCGATGGCGCGAGTGATCAATGGATCATCGCTGGTCGCCTTGCTTTCGACACTTTCTCCAAGCGCATTGTCGTGACGACGCAGGCCTTGGCGAGGACTGAGGATCGCAAGGTTGCTGCCGTCAAACAGGCCCAGGTGCTGGTAATTGCCGACTACCACGCGAGGCGGCAACGAGGTGTCCAGAAACAGGTTGCGGCCGAAGAACGTCGATTGATAGTCCATGTTCAACAACCACAGCAAGGTGGGCGCCAGGTCGATCTGACTGGCCAGACGGGATATTTCTGCCGGCTGGATCAGCTTGGGGGCGTAGATGAACAGCGGGATAGCATAGTTATCGATAGGCAGGTCTTCCTTTCCGGCGCTGCCCGCGGTGTGGTCAGCGACGAAGACGAATATCGTGTTGTCGAACCATGGTTTCTGGCGCGCGTCCGCCAGGAACTTGCCAATGGCGTAATCGGTATATTTCACTGCGCCATCACGGCCGTTACCCGACGGGATGTCGATACGTCCTTCGGGATACGTATAAGGGCGATGGTTGGACGTCGTCATGAGTTGCAGCAGGAACGGTTTTTTTGCCGAAAAATCGGCATCCGCCAGGTCCAGTGCCTGACGATAAAGGTCTTCGTCAGCCATGCCCCAGGCATTCTTGAAGTGAATGTCCTCTTCCTTGACGCTGCTCTGATCGACGACGCGATAACCGTTGCCGCTGAAAAAAGCATTCATGTTGTCGAAGTAACCACGCCCGCCATAAACGAAAACGCTGTCATAGCCCACATGGGCCAATTGCTGACCCAGGCTGGCAAAACCACTTTCGCGTCCCACGCGCTTGACCACCGAGCGCCCTGGCGTGGGCGGAATGGAAAGGGTTATAGCCTCCAGACCACGGTCGGTGCGGGTACCTGTGGCGTAGAAGTTGTTGAAGTAAAGACCCTGTTTGCGTAGCGCATCGAGGTTGGGCGTCAGGTTGCGTGTGTCTCCATTGCTGCCCAGATATTTGGCACTGAGACTTTCGATGGTGACCAGTACGATGTTAGGTGTGCGTGGCGTTCCTGGGTTGTTGATCGACCGTCGAATATCCAGAGGGTCGTTGGCAGTGAGCTGGCTGTTGGGCTCGGCAAGCTCGTGGCGCATTTGACCGGCGACCTGAGTATCGGGGAGGGTGGCGTAGAACTGTTGATAGTCCAGTTCATTGTTGCGGAACGCAGCAAAAAATTGATAAGGCCCGTTACTGGCGAGTTCCCGCTGATAGGCATTGCCGCCCATACCGCGTGGTGTGTCCTGATCGACCCATTGCAGGCTGATACCCGCGAACAATAGCAATAATGCACTGGCGGCAAGACGACCACGATAGGACGGCAGGGGCGCTTTCACTGCTGCGGCTACTGCTCGACTGATCAGCAGACTAACGACGATAGCAACCAGCGCCAGAATGCCGAGCAGTTTACCAACAGGGTAGGATTCGAGAATGTTATTAACTACTTCATCGGAATAGACCAGGTAGTCCACCGCGATAAAGTTGAACCTCACCCCGAACTCATCCCAGAACAGCCATTCGGCGACTGACACAAACAGCATGACGAATATACTTATCGTCATGACCCCTTGAAGGAACCAGCGGTGCCCGCGGGCACGCCACAACACCGGCGGGCAGAGGAGTACGTAAATGCCCAGGGGGACGGCAGCGTAGCTCAGAAAGGCAAGGTCGTAGAGAAGTCCTGTTGCGAAGGTGGAGAAAAACTGCGTTCCTGCTTCATCCATATGAGTCGAAAATAAAAAAAGGCGTGTCAGAAAGAAAATGATCAGCCATGTACCAGTCGCCAGCAGCAAGAATCGTGCTGGGGCTGTTGAATAAATTCGCATTTGTCAATTCCTTGGGCGGGAAAAATCTGAAGTTTCAGGGTGAAGTGTTGAGCATCAGCGTCTACGGATGCGGCATGAAAGTTAGAAGAGTTTTTTGCGTTGTCAAATTTCTGTAATCATAAACACACGCGGAAAAATAGTGCATTCTGCATACTCTATTAATGAGTGTTAGCCGATTATTTATACACAAGGGTGAGTATTTGGTTGTGCAGACGTGAAAAAAATGTTTAAGAGCCGTTCAACAATTATTCAACAACTCACTGTTTATAATTTGTCGTCCTGTTGCCTGTCGGTATCCTCTTTCTCGTCAAACCGGTATCTCCCTTGATGACTTCTCGTGTGCGTTTGCCATTGTTGCTGCTGCTGGGTGTCTTGCTGTTTTTTCTCGCACTGGGAAATCACCAGTTGCAAAATTCGACGGAGCCACGCGTGGCTGGCATTGCCATGGAAATGCACCTGAGTGGCAATTGGATTACGCCGAAACTGAACGGCCAGCCTTTTCTGGAAAAGCCGCCGATGAGTGTGTGGCTGGATGCGGCGGCTATTCGAGTATTCGGTCCTGCCCCATGGGCGGTAAGACTTGCTTCTGCCTGCGCGGGCCTGCTCAGCGTGTTGCTGCTTTACAGCATGCTGCGACGTTTTGGGCGGCCGGCATCCGTGGCCTGGGTGGCGGCTTTCATGCTGGCGACCCAGGCCAGCTTCTGGAGCAATTCGCGGCAAGTGGGCGAGGATGCCTTGTTGGCGTTGGGGGTAACCACCGCCTTGCTGGCATTCTTCCATGCCAGTAATCGCCTGCATAGTCATGGGCTCTCGACAGGGCCCTGGCTGCTGTTCACGCTGGGTATCACACTGGCGACCCTGAGCAAGGGCGTGCTGGGTCTGGCAATGCCGGGCGTGGTGATTTTCTCCTGGCTTGTTTGCGAGTCATTGCAGAACAAACGCATTGTTATTGCTCACTGGCTGCGCCCGGCAATGCTCACCCTTGTGGCCCTGATTCCGCTACTCGTGTGGCTGTGTTTCCTGTACGGACAGGGTGGCACGCAGTCATTGAAGGACGTACTGTGGACCAACAGCGTCGGACGTTTCAGTGGTTCGTTCGAAGAGGCTGGGCACTACGAACCTGCCTATTACTACCTGACAAAACTGCCTGAGGCATTCTTGCCGTGGAATATTCTGGTTTATCTGGGGCTGTGGCATTTTCGAAAGCAGTTAATGGCCAATCGTTATCTGCTGTTCTTCGCCCTGTGGTTGGGCGCGCAGTTCCTGCTGTTGTCGCTGGCCTCCAGTAAACGCATGGTTTATCTGATGTCGCTGGCACCTGCGGCGGCAGTGATTGCTGCGGAATATGCTTTTGTTCTGGGTGAGCGATTGCAGGCTCGGTCTGGACGCCTATTTTTTGCGGCGTCTATCGTGAGGAATGGAAAGGCGCTCATGGCTGCGGGCTTTGTGCTGGTTGTAGCGAGCTATCTAAGTGCAGCCCTATGGCTCGTGCCACAAGCCGACAGGCAGTTGTCATTTCTGCCGCTGACCGACAAAGTCCATACCTTGCAGGTTCAGGGACGCCAGGTTGCCTTGTTCCAGCCCAGCGAACGGCTGGCGGGGGCCAGCGTGTTCTATAGTCAGAGCCTGCTGAAAACACTCGCTAGCAACGCTGAATTGACTGGTTTTCTTACCAGCGCTGATGGCAATGTCGCTGTGATGGAAAGCATGCAGCCACCCGAACCACCCCTGCGGATTGTTGACAGCGTAAAGGTCGGGGATCGTATCTACTATTTTGTCAGTCAGGCACCGCTGGCAGTGGCTGTCAGTCACTGACAGCCACTGCCGGCCACTCTGCACGGCGAGCGTCGCAGGTCCGTTATACGGCCTGACTGCTCACCACTTGATCATGCGGTATCCACTGTTTCTGCGGGATAGGCAAATCGCAGGATTTACCACGACCGATGGGGAAGTAGTGAAAGCCGCGTTTTGCCAGCCGTTCAGTGTCATACAGATTCCGGCCGTCGAAGATGATCGGCGCATTCAGCCGCTGCTGTATCAGATCGAAATCCGGGGCTTTGAACTGCTGCCATTCGGTGCAGATGATCAGTGCATCGGCATCGTTGAGCGCGGACTCAGGTGTGCCCATGAGAATCAGGTCCTTGCGATGACCATAGATACGCTGGGTTTCCTGCATGGCCTCGGGGTCGAATGCCCGCACGCTGGCACCGGCTTCCCACAGAGCTTCCATAAGCACGCGGCTGGGAGCGTCGCGCATATCGTCGGTATTGGGTTTGAACGCCAGCCCCCATAAAGCAAACGTTTTGCCGCGCAAGCCGCCTTGGTAGAACGCATTGACCCGTTCGAACAGCTTGCCCTTCTGCCGCTCGTTAATCGCCTCGACCACAGACAGCAGGTCGTTGGAGCAATGCGCCTCTCTGGCGCTGTGAATCAGGGCGCGAATGTCCTTGCCGAAGCATGAGCCGCCATAGCCGCAACCGGGGTAGATGAAGTCGTAACCAATGCGTGAGTCGGCACCGATGCCCAGCCGCACGGACTCGACGTCTGCGCCCAGATGTTCTGCCAGCTCGGCGATCTGGTTGATAAAGCTGATTTTGGTCGCCAGCATGCAGTTGGCGGCGTACTTGGTCAGTTCGGCGCTGCGCAGATCCATGAACATGATCCGGTCATGATTGCGGTTGAAGGGCGCATACAGCTCGCGCATGACTTTGCGCACCGCTTCATTTTCGCAGCCGATGACAATCCGGTCCGGGCGCCGGCAATCATTGACCGCCGAGCCTTCCTTGAGAAACTCGGGGTTGGACACTATATCGAACTGCAACAGCCGACCGGCCTGACGCAATGCCTTGTCGATATGGCTGCGCAAGGCGTCGCCACTGCCGACCGGCACGGTGGACTTCTCGACGATGATCAGCGGCTCACAGCGATGCCGGGCAATGGCTTCGCCTACCGCAAAAAAACCACCGAGATCAGCCGAGCCATCTGCTCGGGAGGGCGTGCCAACCGCGATGAAAAGCACCTCGGCATGCTCCACCGCCAGTCGCTCGTCGGTGGTGAAGTGCAGACGCTCATGGTCCAGGTTGTCACGCACGAGATTGGCCAGTCCAGGCTCGTAAATGTGTACCTGCCCCTGACGCAGTTGATCGATTTTGGTCTGGTCAATGTCCATACAGACAACATCATGGCCGACTTCGGCAAGTACGGTCGCTTGTACCAGACCTACATATCCGCTACCGAAAACGCTGATTCTCATGGGGAAGATCCTGAAGTGACGGGCTGGAGATGCGCCGCAGGTTTATGGTCAAGACACCTGCCACGATCAGCGTGACACCCACAGTTTTCGATACCGTGAACGTCTCATGGAAAAATGGCAGAGTTGCAGCCAGCGTATAAACCAGTGCATAGCTGATACTGAGAAGCGAATAGGCACGGCTGAGGGGCAAATCACGCAGCGCCAGCAGCCAGAAAAGCATGGAGAGTGCATAGGCTGTGATCGAGGCGCAGATGACGGCGACGGCACTGGACTGAACCTGCCCGATATCCTGCAGGTCGAGCCACTGCCCAGGCGAGGGCAGGCGGCTCATACCCCAGCGCATGCCCAATTGCGCCGAACTGACCAGCACAACACTTGTCATGGCGTACATCGTTGCGCTACGGCGGGTCATGCCTGGCGTCCGAGCTGAAACACGCCGACAAGGATCAGCGCGATACCAAGCCAGTGCTGTGGGTCAACCGGCTCTTTGAAGACATAGCGTCCCGCCAGGGTGATCAGCACGAAGTTGAGGCCCAGCATGGGGTACGCGATACCTACATCCATGCGTTGCAGCACCAACAGCCAGACCAGCAAACCCAGCCCCAGGCAGGCAATCGCCAGCCACAGCCATATCGAATGCAGTGCAGCCAATACGCCTGGAAATGTCCCGCGCCAGCCTTCCACAGCGTACTTTTGTGCGATCTGGCCCAGACACGTCAGCAGGCATGCGCTCAGGAGCATCAGCCAGGTCATAACGCTGACTTCTCATAAATGAGGATGGCCAGGTTGCCTTCGTCGTAACGCTGGCCGTCCTTGGGAAGCAGTTCAAGCTCCTCCAGCTCATCATCACTCTTGCCACGCATGATCACGCCGACCCTGCCTTCGCTTCGGGCTTTTCCAATCCAGGCGTCGATGTCCTGCAGACGGACTTGGCGGCCCTGTACATCCGGATAACCCAGGCCGTATTCAAGCTCGCCCCAAGTATTGAAAAGCGCGATGTCCGGTCGTTTCAGGCGCCACGACATGGCAGAAGCAGCGCCCAGATCATTGCTCAGCAAATATGTACAGGCTGCCAGCTCCGTTTGATGCCTGGCGACAAACTGGTCGGGTGTCTTGTTGTACACCACGTCGTTTGGCAGTGCCGCAGGCAGCAATACGATCAGCAGCCAGCTTCCCACCGCTGGCAGAGCCCAGAAGGTCAAAGGGCGGATGCCTTGCAGGGCGTTGGTGAGCGTCCATCCGGTAAGTACGATGACCGCCAGCAACAAGTGCATCGGTTCGTTTTCGTACACGGGCTGTTTCAACTGCACGTAGATCAGCGCTAAAAGCCCGAGCAAGGTCAATGCTGCGTTAACTATTCCGTTAACGCGCAACGCCGTGCCACGGCCTTGATTGAGACGTTCGACCAGAGCGTCAGCCATGAGCAATGCCAGCGGCAGCAAGCAAGGCAGTATGTAGGTCGGCAATTTGCCTTTGCTCACGCTCAGAAATGCCAGCGGCAGGACCAGCCATAACAGCAGAAAGGCGGCGTCGGGCCTGCTTTTTCGTTGCCAGGCCTGCTTCAACGTCACTGGCAGCAGCAGCGCCCAAGGCAGGCAAGCGGCGATCAGCAGAGGCAGGTAGAACCACCAGGGTTGGGCATGCTGTGCATTGTCCCCGGCAAATCGGCGAATGTGCTCGTGCCAGAAAAAGTAACGCCAGTAGTCGGGCTCTTGCTGGTGTACCGCCAGCGCCCACGGCAGACAGACCGCAATGGCAATCACCACCGCAAGCGGGCCGAACCTGAGCAGTTCAGTCAGACGCCGCTGCCATAGCATGTAGGGCAGGGTGATGATGACCGGCAACGCCCAGGCCAGAAATCCCTTGGTCATGAACCCCATACCGCAGGCTACGCCGACTACCGTCCAGGCTACCAGGCGGGCTCGGCCGATGCTGTGCACGGCGTACCAGAACGCTACCAGCGTCAAGTTGGTCCAAAGGGTAAACTGCGGGTCGAGATTGCTGTAACCTGCCTGACCGGCGACGAAACCGAAACTCATGAAAAGCAGTGCGCTGGCGAAGCTTTTGCGCGGGTCGCGCCAGATCTTTCCCGCCAGCAGGTAGGCCAGCAAGACACTTAAACCGGTGCTTATCGCCGAAGCAATGCGCACGCCGAACAGGTTCTCGCCAAACACCGCCTGGCCCAAGGCAATCAGCCAATAACCGGCAGCCGGTTTTTCAAAGTAACGCAAGCCCATGAAGTGCGGTGCGATCCAGTTGCCGCTGTGAAGCATTTCCTGGCCGATCTGAGCATAACGGGTTTCATCGGGAATCCACAAACCATGGAAACCCAGCGGCAGCAGGTAGGCCAGCAAGAATGCCGCTAACAGGAGTGCGCCATCACGGTATCTGGAGTGCATCACTGTTGCACCCCCAGCCAGCCTTCGCGACCGGGCAGGTGACCGCGAACAACTTGCCCGCAAGGCAGTTGCTCGATGGATTCCGGCAGCAGCCGGCCCAGCGGTTTGAACTCGATTCCCCGGGCGTTGGCCTGCTGTAAAAGCTGCCTGAAACCGTCTGCCATGACAATGCCCTCCACTTCAGCATGAATGGTGTAAACGTTGAGCTGCCGCGCAGCGAAGCGGTTGAGAATGTAGTCGTTGAAGGCCCCAGGCTGGAGTTGCGGGCCGACGACCTCATCGAAGGTTGGCAAGTCCACTGGAATCTGTGGCGTGCCGGGGCTGCCATCAGCCAGTAACGGGCGAAACAGGGTGGCACCGCGACAGTCGCTGTTGTAGCGAAAGCCAAACGCCTGCTTGGCCTGCACGACGTGCTGGTCGGCACGCCAGCCCGCTGCTGCGGAGCAGATCACCGGGTTGCCCAAAATGTCGCTCAGGCAGTCGACCCCACGGTGTATCTGTGCGGTCAACTGGCGATCGTTCCAGCGTCCGGCATTGGCTTGCCAGCCATGGTGATCCCACGCATGCAGGCCGACCTCATGGCCTGCATCCAGAGCACGACGCATCAACGGACCGAGGTCACGTCCGATCGGCTTGCCCGGCCACGCCGTACCCGCCAGCAGAATCTCCCAGCCGTACAGGCTCGCGGCTCTGGAGCGAAGCATCTTCCAGAAAAACGTCGGCCTCGCCATACGCCACAGGTGACGTCCCATGTTGTCGGGGCCGACACTGAAAAAGAACGTCGCCTTGACCTGAGCTTCATCGAGTACGTCCAGCAATTTGGGCACGCCTTCACGGGTGCCCCTATATGTGTCGACATCGATTCTTAAGCCTGCCTGCATCAGCGCATATCCGCCTTTTCAGCCATGGCTTCGCGAATGAAGAAGTCCAGGGTTTTGCCAATCGTTTCGCTCAGCTCGATACCAGGTGTCCAGCCAATCAACTGTCGGGCGTTGTCGATGCTCGGTTTGCGATGGCTGACATCCTGATAACCCTTGCCATAGAAGGACTGGCTTTCTACTTCGCGAAAGCCTGCGAATGGCGGGAAGTTGCCGCGCAACGGGTGCGCTTCGAACTGGCGCAGCAGCTCTTCACCCAATTGACGAATGCTGGCTTCATTGTCGGGGTTACCGATGTTGATGATCTGACCATTACAGCGCCCATCGCGATTTTCGATAATCCGCGCCAGCGCCTCAATGCCGTCGACCACATCGGTGAAACAGCGCTTCTGGGCTCCGCCATCCACCAGCCGAATCGGCGTGCCTTCCACCAGATGCAAAATCAGTTGGGTGATGGCCCGCGAACTGCCGATACGCGCCGAGTCCAGTCGGTCGAGGCGAGGCCCCATCCAGTTGAACGGCCTAAACAGGGTGAATTGCAGGCCTTTCTGACCATAGGCCCAGATCACGCGGTCCAGCAGTTGCTTGGACACCGAGTAAATCCAGCGCTGCTTGTTGATCGGGCCAACGATGAGGTTCGATGTGTCTTCGTTGAAGCTCGCGTCCTGGCACATGCCATAGACTTCGGACGTTGACGGGAAGATCACCCGCTTGTTGTACTTCACGCAGTAACGGACGATCTTCAGGTTTTCTTCGAAATCCAGCTCGAACACCCGCAGTGGGTTGCGGGTGTATTCAATCGGTGTAGCGATGGCCACCAATGGCAGCACCACATCGCATTTCTTGATGTGATATTCGATCCACTCGGTGTGGATGCTGATGTCGCCTTCGATGAAGTGAAAGTTCGGCTTGGTTCGCAGGCGCTCGATAGCGTCTGAACTGATGTCCATACCGTAGATTTCGTAACGATCGTCCTGCAGCAAACGCTCCGACAGATGATTGCCGATGAAACCGTTGACGCCGAGGATCAGCACGCGGGTACGGCGGGCCGGGCGGCGCTTTTCTGTGTCGAGTAGTTGCGAGCCTTCCACCAGGCCAAACTCGCGGGCCAGCTGTGCACCACTGAGGTACAAGCCGGTGTCGCCGCGCTGTCCTGCGTTGATCACCAGCGAACCCTCACCGCAGGCGATACGCAACGGGTCGTGGCTGATGACCGTGCCGGGTGCTTCTCCGTTATTGCCTGCCTCGGCATTGGCGGCCCAGACAATCAACTTGTTCTCGCCTACCGGACAAAATGCGCCGGGGTAGGGCTGCGTGACTGCCCGTATCAGGTTGTAAAGTTGCGTGGCCGGAAGCGACCAGTCGATCAAACCGTCGGCCGGGGTGCGGCGACCGAAAGAGGTTGCAAGGGATTCGTCCTGCGGCGTGCCTGAAAGTTGCCCCAGAGCAAGCAGGGGGAGCGTTTCACTAAGCAGGTCTGCGGCGGCTTCACGCAGTTTGCCGTGGAGCGTCAAGGCTGTATCGGCAGAACTGATCGAGACGCGTTGCTGAGCGACTATCGGCCCTGCATCGGCGCGCTTGACCATTTGATGCAAGGTCACGCCGGTTTCGCTTTCGCCGTTGACCAGCACCCAGTTTGCCGGTGCCCGCCCGCGATAGCGTGGTAACAGCGAGCCATGCAGATTCAATGCGCCTTTTTTCGCGCAGGCCAGTAACAGATCGCCGAGAAGCTGGCGGTAATAGAAGGAAAAGATGAAGTCAGGGGCCAGTTTGCCGATGCGTTCCACCCACAAAGGGTGATTGGGGTCCTCAGGAGCATGCACGGGAATGCCATGTCGCGCACACAGCTGCGCCACGGAACCAAAGAAGGTTTTTTCCTTGGGGTCGTCGGCGTGAGTGAAAACTGCAGCAATTTCATAACCTGCGCCCAGCAGCGCTTGCAGGCCGACACAGCCAATATCGTGATAAGCGAAAACGACAGCTTTAGGGCTCATGGCGCAACCTTGTTCATATAGGGAGTTACAGAGGAATCAACGCTTTCGCTGGCAACTTCGGACGAGCTGCGCACGACTTTTTCGATGAAGAAGCGCGGACGCGCACGGACATCGCTGTACATCCGGCCGAGGTACTCGCCCAGTAATCCCATGCCGATGAACTGCCCTCCGGTGAATACGAACAGCACCGCAAACAGCACGAACGTGCCATCACCGGCCCATGACGCACCGAAGATCAGGCGCAGAACGATCAGTACCGCAGCAAACAGCACGCCGAGCAGTGCCATGCTGAAGCCGATAATGCTGAGCAGGCGCAAGGGCGTAGTGGTCATGCAGGTGATCAGGTCGAACATGAGGTTGACCAGGCGCATGGGGCTGTATTTCGAGTCGCCATGTTCACGTTCGGCGTGATCGACCAACACCTCGGTCGTGTGCCGCGCGAAGCTGTTGGCCAGAATCGGAATGAAAGTGCTGCGCTCCCGGCAGGCCAGCATTGCATCGACAATCGTGCGCCGGTACGCGCGCAGCATGCAGCCGTAATCGTTCATGGCCACGCCGGTGGAGCGTTGTACTGCCAGGTTGATGAGCTTGGATGGCCAACGTCGCCAAGCGGAGTCCTGACGATTGCTGCGCACCGTGCCGACAACGTCATATCCTTGCTCTGCAAGCGCAACCAGCCGGGGAATTTCCTCGGGAGGATTCTGCAGATCAGCGTCGAGGGTGATCACCACATCACCTTTGCACTGCTCGAAACCAGCCATGATCGCTGCGTGCTGACCGTAGTTACGATTCAGAATCACCGCAACGAAGGGGCTGCCAGGCTGATGTGCGGCCTGTTGAAGAATCTCTGCCGATTCATCGCGACTGCCGTCATCCACCAGCACGATTTCGAAGCGGTGATTCAATTGTTTACAGGCCGCTTCAGTACGCCGTAGTAACTCGGGCAAGCTCTGGCGCTCGTTGTAGACAGGGATGACAATCGACACAAACTTGATTGGGTAGGGTCTCAATGGCTGGATTCCACGGTCGATTCAATGGCACTGACAACCCGCTCGACATCATCCAGCGTCATGTCAGGGAACAGGGGGATAGAGCAAAGCCTTGATGAGTTCCATTCGGTGTCTGGCAGGCAGACGTCAGGGAAACGCTTGCGGTAATAGCTGTGCAGGTGAGTCGCTATAAAGTGGATGCCGGTGCCGATGTTTTGAGCCTGCAAGGCCTTCATGAACGCGTCGCGATCCAGCCCGCAGCGCTCGGGATCAATGCGCAGAATGAACAGGTGCCAGGCGTGGTGCTGGGCGTAGCGGGGCAGGGCGAGGGGCAGGACCGGGCTCGCGGCCAGCCGTTCGAGATAGTGGCTGGCGAGCGCCTGACGCTTTGCATTGATTGCGTCAAGGCGTTGCAACTGCACCAGGGCAATACTCGCATTGAGGTCGGCCAGGTTGTATTTGAAGCCTGGCTCCATGACTTCTGCCTGGGGTTTGCGACCCAGCGTCAGTCGGTCGTAGGCGTCGACACCCAGGCCATGGAATTTAAGTTGGCGCACCCTATCAGCCAGTTGTGCATTGTCAGTGACGAACATTGCACCTTCGGCGCAGGTCATGTTCTTGATCGCGTGAAATGAAAATATCGCGGTGCCCTGGTTGCCGACCGGACGACCCTTGTAAGCGGTTCCGGCCGCATGGGCAGCGTCTTCTATCACAGTAATGCCGTGGCGATTTGCCAGCGCATAAAGCGGATCGAGATCGAATGCGGCGCCAGCGTAATGCACCGGTACGATCGCTTTGGTTCGTGGCGTGATGGCTTGCGCTATCAGCGCTGCGCTGCTCATCAGAGTGCCACGGTCGACGTCGACAAAAACCGGAGTAGCCCCCAGCAGGCAAATCATGTTGGCCGTCGACACCCAGGTCTGCGAAGGCGTAATCACTTCATCGCCAGGCCCGACCCCCAGTGCCAATAGCGCAACGTGCATCGCCCCGGTAGCGGACGACAACGCAACCGCATGTTGCGCGCCAACCCGCGCCGCAAATTGCTCCTCAAGCTTCTGACATTCCGGCCCGGTCGTGATCCACCCGGAACGCAGCACACGAGTCACTGCAGCAACTTCTTCATCGCCTATGGAAGGCCGTGAAAAAGCAAGAAAAGCTTGGCTCATAGATATTTTTCCACTTTACGTTTCATAGCCAATACATAAAAAACGCATAACACGGGTGCCCAAACATAGGCGTGCATCAACGCCGAGCTGCCAGGACGGGAATACCGGAAGATAGGGGCTCAAACATCAAAATATTGTCCAGACGCCGTTGGTTTTTTGTGGCGCATTGCAGCGCTTGTCAGCCATAGGGTAGGGCGGGTTATATGGGGATAACAATGTCGTCATGACAATATGTAGAATTATTAATGTCGTGTTCAGCGTTCATTTAGGTAATCGCAGACAGACAGCTTGAGTTCAGCTTGGCCATGCTAATTGTGGAAGTTTGTAAGTGATGTTACGTATGACAACGCCATTGGAATTTAATGAAGCTTTCATGACCAGAGTGCGAATTTATATGGCTGGGTGCAGGCGGTGCTGCTTGAGTGCCTGGATGCTAAGGTCGGGGTGATTGGGCCTGTGTGGCGGTAGGTTGCCTTGCGGCTGTCATACTGTGTGCCTGACAGTTTGCTCAGATCAGTTGGCGGAGCGAACGGAGGCGTGGGGGATCAGGCGTTATCTGGTTATTCATATAACTCAACTAAATGTCTGTTTAGTTGAGTTATATTGAATGTATGCCCATTGTATAAGTCTAAATAGGCGAGGGTTGCCGTGCCAAGCCTCCACACTGCCATATTTATCACCTATTAGCTCATCAGGCTACAGGGCGGGTATCGGCAGAGCTGTTAAATGCCTTTCATACACTTGCGTACATCATCGTCTATAACGTTGCCTGGCTTGATGCAGTCCCTTAGCGGCTTTTCGTCTTGCATGTCTTCAAACTCAGCTTTGGCTCGGTTCCGACACTGTTTGTTTACAGCCTTGCCCAGCGGCGATGTGTCGCCTTTGTATGACTCGCATGTCGCTGCATTGGCAGCTTTTTGCATCTGCACGACCATTGGCAGGGTCGCGGGATCTACAGCCCATGCTGGTGAGCTTATACAGGCAATCAAAGTTGCTATTGTCCGTTTCATCATCAGTCCTTGATTTCAGGTCTAACGGGCGCTGGTACCGTCGGGCCAACACTTTACCGCAAAACGCTTTGAATTTGAGTGCTGACTTGGGTTACTGATTCGATGTGATCCGCGCGCAATGGCTCGGTCCGTCATTGATCGTTTCAAGCTGGTGATTACGACATGTTGCAGTTCACGCTGCACTTGGACAGATACTGAAGTGTGAGGGGCTTCGATGTTCACGTTTTTGAAATAGACAGGAGGCAGTTTTCGGGCTTCAAATCTGATAGCCAGGGCTCACCAAGGGCGCATGCTTTAATGCGCATAATGTATATTATGTTAAATTGTATCTATTTGTAACTGCTATCAGTGTGTCACCAGTGAGTAAAAACCGTGGTTTGCCTCGAATTACCAGAGTCCAACCAAATCAACGAGTTCCTCGCCCTACCTCCTGTGCCTTCGAGATTTTCCTTGGCTCTCGTCAGCGATTCCTCAGATTTGAAAACAAGACTTCTAATCCTCACCTCAAAGGCACCAACTATTTCCGCTTAAGCCTCGCCTGACACTCGCCAATGCGATCTTTGTCGTCCTGAACACTTGAGTGTAGGCTTTCTATGAGGAACTGGCTGACCGTTCAGCGCCCACTCCGTCATGAGTCCCAACGATGAATCCCCGTGACGTTTTTAGGCCCGCTGCACTGACCCGGTTGACCCGGTTGACCTGGTTGCCATGACTTGGTTACTTGGCTAACCCAGCAGACCCGGTTGCTCACTTCCCGCTTACCTCAAGCGGTCAACGTGTTCGCATAGGACTTGTAATCCATGGCTGAGCCCACAGTTCCTTATCCTCTGTTCCCACCCTTGGGTTTACTCAACGACCATGCCCACGTTGAGCAGCCCATAAACCTGGAAGTTCGGCGCCGCTTGGAGTTAGTTCCCGAGCATCTGAATGCGCTGAAAGCCTGGCAAACTGGCATGGGCTTTCTTATGAAGCAATCTCGACGGTCTGGATTCCAAGACCGTCACTACAAGATGCTTTGCCCGATCATAGAGTCGATGATGCACTGGAGTTGGTCAATCCGAGGGATAGCCTTGGCTGATTGGGACAGCGCCGACGCAAGAGCTTTTGATGATCCAGGGCTGAGCTCTAAACACCATCGGAACTGGTTCCTTACGCATGGACGGGAGTATTTCGCTTTTACTGATTCGCTTCTCACTGACGCAGGTACCGGAACTGGAAATCCTTTTCGGGACTTATCACCTAAAGACTTCGAAGCCCGCACAGAAAATCGCCGGACAATACTCACGTCGGAGCAACTCTCCGACCTGATGGAGATTACTGAGTCGCTTGCAAACTACAGTGAGAAATTGGAACCGTTTTTGTTCATCGTCGCAGCGGCCGTCCACTCGGACATTCCTATGCGGGCGCTCACTGCCACACAGACCATCAAGCCCACTTTCTCTTACTTCAAACCCCGAGACTTCCAAGTATCCGATCCAGTCCAAAGCCAGCCAAAAACTGAATTTGCCAGCTCTTACTTGGCGTCACGGCTGGCATTTGCCAAGGGCCCAGGCTTCTTCGAGAGTCCGCTTTACCTTGGTCGCCGGTTCCACCTTTCTGCTCCATTCCAGCCCTACTTCCAGCGCTATGCGCAATTTAGACACCAGCATGATCCATTGCTGAGTGCGCATAGCTACCTGCTTCCTTTGATGCACGGCATTGATGCTTATGGCTACGGCAGCCTCATCGAAAAGTTCAGCGAGTTTACCGCCAGCATCTTACAAGACCTCCGCGCTAGGCCTGCATCAGCTAGGATGCACTGGAAAGGTTCGGACAAGCTTGACCCCAGTGCTTCACTGACATTTGCCGAGCTGCGTGAATCGGCAAAGCGCGCAGGCCTCATTCCCAAGGGCTTCGTCTCGCAGGATGTCGGGGCTAACGACAATGTTTGGCCAGATATTGGAATTCGCCAAGACATATCAAAATCCCACTGGTTTCAGACTCACTGAGGTGTACAGGGTAGATTGTCAAAGCTTGGTAACCGAAGCGACTGGTTCGCCTCCTAGCCTGCTTTCCGAGCTTTGGCCTAGCCCCCTCCTCTACGTCGGCCGTAATGATGGATCATTGAGGCGCGCGCCCACAGGGTCGCTGGCGTGCACGTAGCTTTTGATTGGCGTCTCAGAACGCACAACCAAAACCATTCGCGGATCACAACCGCTTCAGCAGCGAATCCAGCTTCCTCTTAACCCCAATCTTTGGGTTCAAGCGCAGAGCTTCCTCATAACACCCGATAGCCTCGCGACCTTGACCAAGCGCCTCATGGGCCAACCCTTGCACCTTCAACGCTGTCGGCTTCCAAGCTGGATTATCGTCCGCCCCCAACACTCGAGATCCAATCACCGCGGCCAGAATCCTCTCCAATTCAGACGTGGAGCATCCAACCTTCAGCATGGCCTCGGCAGTTAGAATGACGTCCGTATAGTTGGTCGAGCTCAGCATGGCTTCATCTGCGGCGTCCTCATCCACCAGAGCCCCGTCAGCCCCGTAACGGTACTCGCCTCCGCCTGAGACCTTGACCACCAGTTGCCGCGACTTCTCATCAAACCCGATGTGCTCGCCGGCACGCTGCGGCGTGACCGCGAAAAGCTCCACGCCTTCTTTGAGGTCATACAAAGCGAGCTTACGCCCATCCTCAGTCGGGCTGTTTGCGGTGAGGCAATACGCCAGGAGGCCATTGCGAGAAATTCCACTCTGCAGAATATTTGCGCTCAGCACCTTGGTGATTACCGGTAGACCCTGAGAAGTGAAGACGTGAAATGTGCCGGACAGCGCGCTCCCGAAGTGCCAGTCTTCCAGGCAGAAGCTGCCGTTGTCCGCGACTGCGCCGTTGTTCGGACGGGGCATTCTGGCATCGACCAAAACAGCATTGTTGGCGACATCAATAAGGACATACCTGCCGTCACCTTCCTCGCGGTGCCCGCCACGCCGTCCATCCGGCGTCGAATCCTTCCAGGAGATCGCCCACGCCTTCTTAGGTGAGTATTTATAGAGCCCGTAGTAATCGCGGGCTGGCACGGTAAGCAGTCCACCTTCGAATTCAAAGCTGTCGCGGCCGCCTGGATTCTTCGGCGGGGATTCAACGCGTACAGCTTTACGCTTCCCAAACAACCAGTCCAACATGCCCATCGCTGCCCGCTCCCCTTGGCAATGGCCTGAATACAATGTTCAGTAAACATAGCTTGCATGATGAAACAACCTCATGCCTGTACGGTGGGATAATCCGTGTCTGCCTCTTTGCCTAAGCGCGGCGCGCCAGTACGACCGCCAGCCGCCAAGTGTTAAGATGTGGCGAACTGCCAGCGGAGCTGGCCAACAAGATAATGAAGTAAAGGGATGTCAGTATGATCAGACGGTTTCGGCTGGAGCAGAAGTCGCTTTACGAGAAACTGGTCATTGCTCAGCGCTTGTCGGACATGTTGGAAAAATTCCTCGACGGGCGTCGGGCTCCGCTAGAAATTGGTGCTGAGCAAGGCGGTATCGAAGAGTGGGATGATGTTGTAATCGTCCATTCACGAGATTCATTCGAGCACCTGCAAATCAAGCGCCAGAGCACGCCCTTCTGCACCAAAGACCCCGATATGCGGGTATATCTGGCCAAACTCGCAGAGAAGAGACTCGCCCGCGAAAAGAGCAAAGCCGCCAAAGCTGCTAAAGCCGCCAAGGGTGGCAAGGCTGCCTCCGTACCCCTCGTTACGGAAAAGCCTGTTACGGACAAGCCTATTGCTACGGATGATGATATTGGTGCGGACGAAGCTGTTGCCACACTGGTTGCCGTAGACGATCCCGCAAATGCTGACGATGCTGCTGACGCGGCCAAGGATAGCCTTTCCGTTCTTGATTCGGCCTTTTCAAGCTTAGCCAGGCACGCTCGCGCCGGCACATTTGCCCAATTGCCTGAACGTCGATTTCAGCTGACGCTTTTAGGGGCACACCTAAGCATCAAGGACAAGCTGACCGTTAACCATCTGGACGAGCTGTGTAAGCTGTGCCGCCAGATAGGACTCAATCCCGACGACTTGGCGAAGCGTGTCGACGGGCCGACAACCCGGGCTCATCTCTGGCTTACGACCTGGTGTGGCTTTGAAGATTGGACGCAGATCATCGACACCCTCAAGCGTGTCACGGTCGTCTGCGTGGGGAACGACGCGACATTACAGCAGCGCTCAGTCGAATCCCTGGGCAGGCATTTCACCAATCCGGAACGCGCCCTCGAACAGCTTATTTCGGTGATCACCGCCGAGGTCTCTGACGTTTCGGCCCTGGGGTGTCATGCGATTATCCATGAGCTCAGAGACGAGCTTCGCCCCGATATCGAAACTTGGGCTCAATACCTGCTAGGGGATGAAGTCCAACCTTCCGGCAAGACCTGGTCGTTTTCTGGCACCCATGATCTCGGTGCGCTCTCCCCCCGAACAGCCCAGGGTGTCGTGAATCACCTTTGGGGCAGTGCACCAGGGAATCGGAAGCTTAGGGTGTATGCACCGTACTCGCCTCCCATAGGAGCGAACCTTACGCTTCCATCCGCAATATTGAGAATGGCGCTGCATCTGCCACACGGCAGTCAAAGCCTGATGCAGGGCGCGCAAACCTGGCGCACCAATGTTGGCCATGAAGTCGGGCACACCCTCGGTTGCGCCGAGAGCGACCTCAAAGATCTCTCGTGGATGGATAACACTGAGGCGCTCGTGAGCTCCCTGGATCATGAGTTCAAGACCCTGAGTGCTGCTCGAGCGGAAGCTGTAGCGCTCGCAAGTGCCATGGACGACTTGGTGTGGCAACGGCTAACTCAAAGTGTTTCTGCAAAGCTAAACGCCGTAAAAGATTCTGACCTTGCTGATGCCATGGAAGCGATTTGGCTAGAGTGGTTGGACGGATTCACGAAGAATCCGGAGAGCCGTCGTCAATTTCTGGAGCAGCTTCTATACCCGGAGACGGAAGGAAAAAATGCTAGCCACGCACTTCGCCTTGGCCCTCGCACCGTAGACCTGCTGGTTAGCGCCGTCGAACTGCTTTTGCTGGTCGCCGTAGGGGTTGGAGGTGCAGGCACCGCTTGGAAGCATTTCCCGGAGTTTGGGGAGGTTCTGAGTATTGCCCTCAAGTACTGGTCTGGCCCGGCAACTGGAGCTCCTGAAGTCCGTGAGATATCCGACGATCTGTTGATCAACGTTATCGGCCCGTCCCCTGCTCCAGTCGTGATCCTGTCTGGCGTCAGCACTCCCCCTTCAGAACTCTTGAATACAGGTATGGCTGACGATGCAGAGTCGGCCACCAGCATGGCTGCAGAACGCCGACCACATCTGCTCGTGACCCGCTCTGGCGTATTCAACCAGTTGCGCTTCGGCACGCTGGCCACAGTGCGGCAACACTTTAGTAAACAATTGCAAGATCGACTGGTGGCGCGCCAGTCCGCCATCGACACGAACACGAAAGGAATCTGACATGCTAACAATCTCGGAGATGGTGGAAGCCATCTCGAACCGTGCCGAAGGTCGCTATGAGGTCGCCTATCCGGACTCGGTGGAACTGCCATCGCCGTTGGCTGAGATCGCGAGCGCAGGGATGCAGCTGAAACGGGTTAATCAGGAAGGTGCGGGCTGGCGGACTGTCTTGATCGCCGCCCTTCCCTACGACGTGTCTAAAATCCAGGGAGCGTTTCGGTGGGCGGCAGATGTCCGTGACATGCTCCCGGAGCCGCAAACTGCTGACCTCTACATGTTCATGCTCATTGAGGGTGTTGCGTCTGAGGACGCTGCTCGGCTCGAGACGGACGACCGCTTCTGCAGAAAGGTAGTCGTCAGAGAGGGCGAAGACGCCGGTTCCTTTCTCGACCGCAGCTTCCTTGCGACACTTTCGATTCCCGGTAGCTCCGACAGCATTAGTGACCCATTGTCAGCTTCCCTCAGCGCCCTCGTCCTGGCGCATACGTGGGTCAAGCCGCATCGCGATGAATGGCGCGAGCTCCTGCTTTCCGGCAAATCGGGTGGCGAAATTGCTGAGGCCCTTAGGATCTCGGCGTTTGGCGAGGAGGACGAGAAATGAATCAATTAAAGTCCATAACGCTCTCGAACATCCGCCGGTTTGGCGCCGAAACGAAGATTGAGCTCAGCCGCGGGGCCACGATCTTGCTCGCCCCCAATGGCACTGGGAAAACCGCGATCTTCGAAGCGGTTGAGTTCGCATTGACGGGCAAGATCTCTCGCCTCGACGGAAACCTCGTCCCAATCATCCGAGACTCTCAATCCATGGCTCGAGTGAGCCTTGATTTCGGTGATCTGCAAGCCAGCGCTCAAGTCAACAAAAGTGGGGACGTTGAGACAACGGGTGATCTGAGCCTTCTATTCCCCTCGAAAGATCCTGCCGACATACCCTTTCTGCTCAGGCTCACCCACCTGCTTGATCAGCGCGAGGGTGAATGGCTGGTCAAGGCAGATCCAAAGGTCGCGGGCTCCCAGTTGGAACGGTTGCCGATTGGCAAAGACGGCAGCCAGGTAAGCTCTGCTCTCGCGAGCATCCGGCGGGCGCTCACAGAGCAGATCAAGCAAGCGAAAGCGTCGCTGGATTCGCTCGAAGCCGAGTTTGCAGAATGGCAAAGCCTGAGCCTTGACCGAGACCAGGCGGCTGTCCAAACCCAAGGGGCGCTGCGCAGCAGGGAAAGCATTGCTGAGTCGATATCGGACATTGCTCAACAGGCGCAAAGCCTCGACCAATTGCCCTCCGGGCTGCTCGTACCTCCATTGGGCCAAGATGGATTGGAGACGGTGCATGATGCACTGGAGCAACTGGTTCAAAACAAGCTCGAGCGACTTCGTGAACAGATCAAGGAATTGGCTGAGGTCGACGGGCTCATAGGCCGGTTTGTGTCTGAACAAGCTCGTTCAGAGCAGCTCAGTACCGAGTTCCTCTCCGCGACGCAGGAACTGAACCAGAAGAGAGAACATCGCTCGGTGGCCGTGGCAGCTCTTGAGCAGCTACAACGAGAGTTGGTCGCTGCAGAAACTGAACGCGACACGATTGCTCAGCAACTCAATCGGTACGTGAATGAGACCAACGCCAAGGAGACGGTTGAGCAACGCCAGCAGGTTCTGAAGACAACCGACGACGCCCTAACCATCGCTGAATCGCAAGCTTCTACGGCGCGCAGAATGCACGAAGGACACGAGCAGCTCGGTGTTCAACATGACCTGATCAATGGTCAGCGCAAGACGCTGCTGCAAATAGACTCCGACCTCCTCACAGCTCAAGAACTCCTGGATCGCTGGGAGCTGACTCTTCAGCGAGTTGCAGAAGTTACCGGCACCATCAGCGGCGAAGCAGCACATGAAGAGCTTCTCAGCGAACAGCTTCGTGTCGCGCTAGAGGCCAGAGCGACCGCTGAGGAAGAAGATCAGGCCGCCAAGGGCCATCATGAAAATCTGACATCTGCGGCTGACTCAATACGCCAAGCTGTTGCAGCCATCGCGGCCCATTTGCCTCCCGACCGCGGTGATTGCCCGCTGTGTGGCGAAGAACATGGCGCGGTCGGCTTACATGAGCGTGTCGCCAAGGCGCTAGCGGCTATCGACCCGAATATCGTCGAAGCCGAACGGCGTGTAAAAAGGGCCGCGGATGTTCTCCGAGAATCTACTGAGGCAGTGACGAACGCTGAAGCAGAACTCAGAGCATGTCAGTACAGGATTATTGACCTAGAGTCGCAGCAGGGATACCTGACAGCCGATATCGTCGAGATCAGCTTGAACAATCTGCTCGGCGGCGACACGGTTCCCTTGGCGAAAGAGTCCATCCGGCTTCGCGTTGATGCCAATGCCGCTGCGAAGCTTCAACTGGACGATAAACAGCGCAACCTCGCTCCGCGGGTAAGCTCAGAAGTCTTTGAGCAGACCAGGAATGAATACGACTCCGCTGTTCGCGCAGTGGACTCCGCGCGGCAGGCCCGTTCAGAGGCCAGTAGCCGGCTGGAGCAAGCGACTGCGGCGTTGGCAGCGATCACCGCAGACGCCCCGCCAGCTCAATCCTTGGAAGATCTGTCTACCGCGCAGAACCAGACCGCCAATCAGCTCGTTGAGTTAGGTGCCAAGATAATTGCCGAACAGACTGCCTTGGATCGTCAGCAGGCCCAACTGACCGATGCCACGATCGCTGCAGCTGGTTTGGAAACACAGCTGTCTGAAGCGCAAGCACGATTGGCTACCATCAGGGCGTCCTGGCGTCAGCTCTCACTCGCCGGCGATCCCACAGCCGCGGTTGCGAGCAGCCATGAGGCTCAGTTGCAGTCCACCAGCACTGAGCTAACTAGGCACTCGGAAACGCTTCAGACCATCAAGATCGAGATCGGAGCGTGGAGCAAGATAGAGCAGGCCCGGCTCGCTCAGGGGCTTCTTGATCGCCGGCGCGGCGAGCGGTCGGAGGATGAGTTCTCGACCCACCTGAATCAACAGGTCGAATCGAAGCGCACGGGCGTGCAGCGCCTATCGCAATTGTCTGCAGCGATGGAGTCGCTCAACCGGTCCCTTTCCTCCGAAATCGCGAACGTCCAGAAAAACGTTCAGGCAGTGATGCCTCGGTGGCAAGCATTGCTCAAACGCGTGGTCAGGGAGCAAAGGTTTACCGGGACGAATCTGAGTTTCCGAAGCTCCTATCAAAAGGCACGTGCTGAGGTATCTGTGCCACTCCACGGGGGGTTAGCCCCAGTACCCTCGATAGCCAGTGAGGCTCAACTGACGGATCTGCAACTGACGTTCCTGCTTTCAATGGCCTTGGAACATCAGTGGTCTCCGTGGCGCGGGCTCCTCCTTGATGATCCCACACAGCATCACGATCTGGTGCATGCCGCGTCCGTCTTTGATGTGCTTCGCGACTACATCATTAATCATGATTTCCAAGTGGTCATCGCGACGCACGATGCCCTTCAGGCCCGCTACTTCATGCGCAAACTGCAGAATGATGGAATCGACGCACGCATATGGTCACTTGTTCCGACCCCTGAGGGCGTAACCGCGGTGGAAACCCCTTGGCCGGGTAGAAGCCAGATCACGATTGACGAGCAGTCACCACCGGCGCTCGACGATGTGTGAGTACTAGATAGGATCTGAAGGCTGCAGCGACTGTGCCGGGTGTTGATCCGGCACGGTCAAATAATAACGACGCTCTCTGCTGCAATTCGGGCTTGCCGCGACCCAACCATTGCCTCTTAGCCTCATAACTCACCATTCACAACAGCGCGAACGGCTCGCTTTTCCTTGAATCAATAACCTTTTTAAATTGGTTGCTCCGGCTTTCGCTCCATAGGCATCATGGAATGAAACAACAATAAGACGCTATCCATGTCCCAGCACCCGATCACATTCCTCATAGGCGATCGCAGTAAAGCGATTGGGGTAGCTGAGTAATGCCTCTGAACTAAGGATTACTGATGAGATTTGCGGCTGGTGTTCAACGACCAGAAGCATTCAACGGCGCACTGGCTAGCATGGTCTGACCTTGCCCCTGAAAAACGTATCCCTTGCCAGGTGCCTCAATAGCCGCAAGGATACGACATGACTAAGCTCAAGACAGACCGCGTTAAATACACCCTCGAGTTCAAGCTTGAGGCCGTGCGA
>NZ_JALHBH010000093.1:0-80040 GCF_022836805.1 Pseudomonas sp. RGM 3321 | reverse complement strand
GTAGAGGTACACTTTTTCGACTTTGGCGTCGGGTCGCATCATGAGGTGCTGACTCCTGAAAAGAATCGGGAGCACAGCATCAAGCTTCAATGGCTGGTTGGGAATGTGGGGTTCATGAGGCGCTTACAAAGATCTTGCTTTCTATGTCCACACCCATCATCCCTTGAATGGGCGGCAAACGCCGCCTGGCCGACCGGCTCATCCCGCTTTTCCCTCCCCACGAATGCTACGTCGAAGTGTTCGCAGGCGGTGCGGCCCTCTACTTCATGCGCCCCCAGGCCGCCTCCGTTGAAGTCTTGAACGACATCAATGGGGACCTGGTGACGCTGTATCGCGTCGTCCAAAACCACCCTGAAGAATTCGTCCGCCAATTCAAATGGGCACTCAGCTCGCGCCAGGTATTTGAGTGGCAGAAGATGACCCGTCCCGAAACCCTTACCGACATCCAGCGCGCAGCCCGTTTCTTCTTCCTGCAGCATCACACCTTCGCAGGCAAGGTCAGCGGGCAGACGTTTGGCACTGCCACGACCGGCCCGGCCATCAACCTGTTGCGGATTGAAGAGAATCTATCTGCGGCTTGGCAGCGGCTATCCGGCACCTACGTCGAGAACCTGCCGTGGCTGGATTGCGCAGAGCGCTATGACCGGCCTCACACCTTTCATTACATGGACCCCCCTTACTGGCAGACGGCCGGGTACGGTATGGATTTTCCGTTTGAAAACTATGAGCGAATGGCCGACTTCATGCGACGCTGCAAGGGAAAGGTGATGGTCAGCATCAATGACCACCCTGACATACGGCGCGTGTTTGAAGGTTTCCATTTTGAAACGGTCTACATTCGCTACCGCACGGCCAACCAGAGACAGGGAAAGGCCGATGTCAGCGGTGAGCTGATTATCATGAATTGGGAGCCTGCGGCGCTGGGGGGGTATTCTGATTTTTGTCCGAGGTTGGCCACTAGTGACTGCACTTACGGCAAAGGTTAATGCTAGAGTATGGTTTTGCAATCTGGTCATGGATGAACATATGGACGAATTTTGCACGCCCGAGTCAAACAACAGTCCCACATGGACCCTGCTTGATGTAATCATTTGGAAGGGATGGCCGGAGCGGTGGGGCGGTGGTCCCGGCTACTTGCGAAAGTTTAAAGATGCTTGGCTGGTTCATAATAAATTATATATAAAAGCGGCGGCAGCCAAGTATTCGCTTCCTATCGAGTTACTGGCGGGAGTATGTTGGATTGAAGTTGGCGGGGATCCAAATATTGTGGACAGGATTGGCTTCGAAGTCAGAACTTTTGACCGCTTGGGCAATGTGTCAAGCGTGCTGACTAATCCCCCAGCCAAGACCAGCTTTGGTTGGGTCAGCATCCAGCTTCGAACGGCAGCCATTACGTTAGGGATGAATCCCGATGAGATGGATTCCAGTCAGTTTCGGAGCTTGGCTAACTGTATTGAGATTGATGTTTATAATATTGCTATTGCAGCAAAGCACATACGTATGCTCGCTGATCATGATCACTTTTCTACCATTGGAATAGAGGAGGTGCGAATCATCGGTGCCAGATATAATCGAGGAACGAGTTGGTCTTTGGATGAGATAAAAAAAGATATGAGATATGGTAATTTCATCGTCAATTCTTGGCGTCATCTCAATCAGCTTATGAAGTGATAAATATGAAAGCTAAAAGTATATTGCTGCGAGTGTTTTTATACGGTATTTATTTTTTCTGTTTGCTAATGTATGTGCTTTTTCAGGGTTCTGAATATGATTGGATGGACCCTAGTATGCTTGCGCCATCACCCAATCTCGCGCCATCACCTGATAATTTATCTTTCCCCATTCAAGATGAGTCTAATGATAGAGCGGTTTTTCGGGGCGTAGTCGCAACTATAGCTGTAGTTGTGCAATTGGCTATTCTCTTTTTGCTTTCTCGAAAGGAAGCAATAATTACAGTTGTTCTGCTTGGTGCTACTTTGCTGCTGTTTAGGTGATTATAAAGTCCGCCCGGTTTTGGGTGGACTTTTATTTGTTAAGTAATGCCGTCGAATCGCTAAAGCTTTTGATTACGCAAATGGTTTGTTTGCGGTCCTATCCCACCCCCCTGAAACGATACCAGCATTTCCTCCGTCGGCACGCCGTTGCTGAGAATATTCGAATTTTATGCGGCCATAATTGAGTGTAATCATCTCCACGGGAAAGCCAGCATGCTCCGCGCCATTGCCGCTAACGGTTGATATCAAAACTTCTTCAAGAACGATATCTAAATATTTAAACTTTTCGGTACCTGCACGGTGTACGCGAATAGTTACTTTGTTGATGTGTGAGCCTCGGCAACAAAGTTCAAATAGTTTCGGTGTTGCTCTGTCTATATATTTACTCACTCTAAAGTCGCCCAGAGTCACGCCCCCTGCAGTCGCGCCGCCGCTAGAAGAGGCAGTTGTACTGATCGACTGAACTGCATCGTAATGATAGGACAACAGCTCTACCCAGCCTTTATGGGCGTTGTCCAACGACTCGCCCTCTACGCCGTCCACCTGCATAAATGCGTCAAAAGACATATCAGCTTCCTGCTTTAGAAAATGAAGTGCTTAGCCTAGCTTACGGAGCCCACCGACTGCCAGCCCGGTTCAACCCAGCGCCCGCCGATTTAACTGCAAATACTCCGTTTCATTTAGGCCGCGTCGCTGTCAGGACAAATGAGATCCTGCCCTTGATTCCGCACGTTGCCCACAGCCTTGCCAACCTTGTACCACTCGAATTCGTCAACTGGCGTGCAACACTCCCGAGCAATTTCGGCTGCGCGCGCGGTGTCAATTGACGGGGCCGTCCACTCTCGGGCCAGCTCCGGACTGAGCACTAAAGGTCGCCTGTCATGGATGTCGACCATCCCCTGATCACTGGCGGCCGTTATGATCACGAATCCGTCGCCCTCGTGGGGCTCAAGACTTGGATGAACTTGGGCAAGAGCTGCGAAGAACATAGGTCTTTGGCTTTTGAGGCGGATGAAGTAGGGCTGCTTCTTTTTTGGGGCCGACGGATCCTTTACCCATTCAAACCAGCCATTTGCAGGTGCAAGAGCACGGCCGTTCGGCCAAAGCTCCTTGAAAAACTTGCCTGTCATGACGGTTTCGACTCGTACATTGATTGGTGCGGGACGCTTGCCCTGCGCCCAGAAAGGAGCCCATCCCCAGCGAACCTTGTCGACACTGATCCCGGCCTCCGTCGGTCGAACGATCTCTACGCGGGTCGTCGGCGCGACGTTGTAGCGCTCTATCGGCCAAAGGTCATAGCCATTGATCACCAGCTGCTCTGGCGCAAGCTCTTTGAGGTAATGGTCCAGCGATTCGTAGATCGAGTAGCGTCCGCACATGATGTCACCCGTAATGTCACTCGTCGAAAATGCCTGCCTATACGATTGACCGCGCGCGGGCTGAATAGCTAACTGTATATCCATACAGCAATCTTAATCGTAAGGTTTACCACATGAGCGTAGTCATTCTCGGCCCTTTGTCTGAAGGGGGCATCAAGCTCCCGCTTTACTCGTTCGAGGTGCCTGCAGGATTTGCTTCGCCCGCTGTCGATTACATTGAGAAACACGTCTCACTGGATGAAATGGTTGAGGTTCGTGCGCCCCATGTGTACCTTGCGAAAATCCTCGGTGACAGCATGATAGGTGCTGGCATTTTCGATAGGGATCTGATCGTCGTCGACCGCAGCCGAGACGCAGAGCACGGGGAGATAGTCGTGGCAGCGCTGAATAACTCTGAGCCGATCTGCAAGCGGCTCTTCATGATGGGTGGAGTCGTAAAGCTTCAGTCTGAAAACGCCGCATATCCAGCTCGGCATATTCTGGAAGGCGATAACCTGGTCATTTGGGGCGTGTTGAACTACAGCATGCGCCGTCATGGAAAAGCATGAGCCGGTTTTCGCGCTGATTGACTGCAACTGCTTTTATGCGAGCTGCGAACGCGTCTTCCGTCCGGACTTAGAAAAAACTCCCATCGTGGTCCTCAGCAATAACGACGGATGTGTCATCGCCCGCAGCTATGATGCCAAGCCATTTGTAAAAATGGGGGCTCCGTATTTCCAGATCAAAGAGGTGTTGCGCCGCAATGGCATCAAGGTGTTCAGCAGCAACTACGCGCTCTATGGAGACATGAGCGAGCGGGTAATGTCGATCATCGAGTCCATGGTGCCCGCCACTGAGGTTTACAGTATCGACGAGGCATTCGCCGACTTGACCGGCATCCCTGGAGATCTCACAGCGTTCGGTCGTCGCATACGGGCTTCCGTCCTGAAGTGCACGGGCATACCTGTTGGGGTCGGCATCGCTCCTACTAAAACCTTGGCCAAGCTTGCGAATCACACTGCAAAGCGTCTTTTGGCTCAGACAGGTGGTGTAGTCGATATCTATGACCTGCATAAGCGGAACTGGGTGCTGCGCAATACGGCGGTGTCTGAGGTGTGGGCAGGAAGATGAAAGCTCACCTGGAGGCGATGAATATTCGCACAGCAATGGATCTGGCCACTGCCGATGCGCGGACCTTGCGTGACCGGTTCAGCGTCGTCGTTGAAAAAACAGCCCGTGAGCTGGCCGGTATTCCATGCCTGGAATTGGGAGAGGCGGCGCCGCCCAAGCAGGAGATCTGCTGCAGCCGGATGTTCGGTCAGCGGCTGACTTCGATTGAGCCAATCAAGGAAGCGGTTGCCACCTACACACAGCGTGCTGCGGAAAAGCTTCGCTCCCAGAGTTCCCTGTGCAAGAAGACCCGAGTCAGCATCCGCACAGGCATGTTCAACCCGGAAGAAGCAAAGTATGCCAATGGGGCGCTGGTCGAGCTGCCGTATCTCACCAACGACGTTCGCTTGATGACGAAAGCCGCGACCGAGGCGATCAATCGTCTGTTCCGGCCGGGCTTCAAGTACAGCAAAGCGGAGGTGCTGCTACTGGACCTTCGTCAGCCAGGTGAGTTTACGGATGATCTTTTCGCGGCCTCTCAGCCGGTCGCGGCCGAGAAGGTTATGGGCGTGCTGGATCAGATCAATACGCGCTGGGGAAGAGGGACCCTCAGGACAGGAAGCGTACCTACAAATCCAGAGTGGGCTATGCGGCGTGACATGATGAGCCAGAGCTACACAACCAAGCTAGATCAGCTTTGGACCGTGAGGTGTGATTGATCTTGTTTGTACGTTGTCATTACGCCAACTTTCCACCAGACGAAAAAAAAGACCTTGAAATTCAAGGTCTTTTTTTAAGGTGGTGCCCCGAGGGAGAATCGAACTCCCACTTCTTTCGAAAACGGATTTTGAATCCGCCGCGTCTACCAATTCCGCCATCAGGGCTCAATGGCGGCGAAGTATAAGGATGAGTTTTCCGTTGGTCAACAGGGATTTACGCAGGTTTTTTACTAATGCCGCCAAACCGGATAAACTTCCCGGCCCTGCTAAACGAACCCGATCATGCGCGTCGCTGACTTTACCTTCGAACTCCCCGATTCCCTGATTGCTCGCCATCCACTGGCCGAGCGTCGCAGCAGTCGTCTGTTGACCCTCGATGGGCCGACTGGCACGCTGGCACATCGTCAATTCACTGATTTGCTTGAGCATTTGCGCCCTGGCGACTTGATGGTGTTCAACAATACCCGGGTTATTCCCGCGCGGCTGTTCGGGCAGAAGGCGTCCGGCGGCAAGCTGGAGATTCTGGTCGAGCGCGTGCTGGACAGCCATCGTGTGCTGGCGCATGTGCGTTCCAGCAAGTCGCCCAAGCCTGGCTCGTCGATTCTTATCGATGGCGGTGGCGAGGCCGAGATGGTGGCGCGGCACGATGCGCTGTTCGAGCTGCGCTTCGCCGAAGAAGTGCTGCCGTTGCTGGAGCGTGTCGGCCATATGCCGTTGCCTCCTTATATAGACCGCCCGGACGAGGGCGCGGACCGTGAGCGTTATCAGACCGTATACGCGCAGCGTGCGGGTGCTGTGGCTGCACCCACTGCCGGCCTGCATTTCGATCAGCCGCTGCTGGAGGCGATCGCCGCCAAGGGCGTCGAGACTGCATTCGTCACGCTGCACGTTGGCGCGGGTACATTCCAGCCGGTGCGCGTCGAGCAAATCGAAGATCACCACATGCACAACGAATGGCTGGAAGTTGGCCAGGACGTGGTCGACGCCGTGGCCGCATGCCGTGCGCGAGGCGGGCGGGTGATTGCAGTCGGGACCACCAGCGTGCGTTCGCTGGAGAGTGCCGCGCGTGATGGCGAACTAAAACCGTTCAGTGGCGATACCGACATCTTCATCTATCCGGGGCGGCCATTTCATGTGGTCGATGCTCTGGTGACCAATTTCCATTTGCCTGAATCCACGCTGTTGATGCTGGTTTCGGCGTTCGCCGGTTATCCCGAGACGATGGCGGCTTATGCTGCGGCCATCGAGCACGGCTACCGCTTCTTCAGTTACGGTGATGCGATGTTCATCACCCGCAATCCCGCGCCGACGGCCCCACAGGAATCGGCACCAGAGGATCACGCATGAGTCGCACCTGTCGTATGTCTTTCGAATTGCTGGCCACCGACGGCAAGGCCCGTCGCGGTCGCCTGACTTTCCCGCGCGGTGTGGTCGAGACCCCGGCGTTCATGCCGGTGGGCACCTACGGCACGGTCAAGGGCATGCTGCCGCGTGATATCGAGGCCACCGGTGCGCAGATGATTCTGGGCAACACGTTTCACCTGTGGCTGCGTCCCGGCACCGAAGTCATCAAGGGCCACGGTGACCTGCACGATTTCATGCAGTGGCAGGGGCCGATTCTGACCGACTCCGGCGGTTTTCAGGTGTTCAGCCTGGGTGCCATGCGCAAGATCAAGGAGGAGGGTGTGACCTTCGCCTCTCCGGTTGATGGCGCCAAGGTGTTCATGGGCCCTGAAGAGTCGATGCAGGTTCAGCGTGATCTGGGCTCGGACGTCGTGATGATCTTCGACGAATGCACGCCGTACCCGGCTGACGAGGACGTTGCCCGCGTCTCCATGGAACTGTCGCTGCGTTGGGCCAAACGCTCCAAGGTTGCGCATGGCGAAAACACTGCTGCGCTGTTCGGCATTGTTCAGGGTGGCATGCACGAGAACCTGCGCAAGCGTTCGCTGGAAGGTCTGGATGAGATCGGCTTTGATGGTCTGGCGATTGGCGGCCTGTCGGTAGGCGAGCCCAAGCACGAGATGATCAAGGTACTGGACTATCTGCCGGGCCTTATGCCAGCAGACAAACCTCGTTACTTGATGGGGGTAGGCAAGCCGGAAGATCTGGTCGAAGGTGTGCGCCGCGGCGTTGACATGTTCGACTGTGTGATGCCCACCCGCAACGCCCGCAACGGCCACTTGTTTACCGATACCGGTGTGCTGAAAATTCGTAACGCGTTCCATCGCCACGACAATTCGCCGCTGGATCCGACCTGCGATTGCTACACCTGCAAGAACTTCTCGCGCGCTTATCTGCATCACCTGGACAAGTGCGGAGAAATGCTGGGGAGCATGCTGAATACGATCCATAATTTGCGCCACTACCAGCTGCTTATGGCTGGTTTGCGCGAGGCTATTCAACAGGGTACATTGGCCGCCTTCGTCGATGCCTTCTATGCCAAACGCGGCCTTCCAACGCCGCCTCTGGGTTGAAACAGAACGAGTTTTTCCTGCTTTTTATACTAATTATGTAACTGGAGCGACAAATGAGCTTTTTCATCTCTCCCGCTTTTGCGGATGCTGCTGCACCGGCTGCCGGTCCTGCGGGCAGTGGTTTCGAGTGGATTTTCCTGGTCGGCTTCCTGGTCATCTTCTACCTGATGATCTGGCGTCCACAGGCCAAGCGCGCCAAAGAGCAGAAAAACCTGCTGGGCAACCTGCAAAAAGGCGATGAAGTTGTGACCAGTGGCGGCATCGCGGGCAAGATCAACAAAGTGACCGATGACTTCGTAGTGATCGAAGTGTCTGACACTGTTGAGCTGAAAATCCAGAAGGGCGCCATCGCGGCCACTCTGCCAAAAGGCACCCTGAAAGCGATCTGAGCAGTAACTTTTTACCCATCGACGGGGCGCGCAAGGCGCCCCGCGTTTTAAGCGGGCGGCGTGATGCTGAACAAATACCCTCTGTGGAAATACATACTGATCCTGGCGGTGCTGGTGGTCGGTTTTATTTATTCCGCACCCAATCTCTACCCTGATGATTCTGCCATCCAGATCAGCGGTGCAAGCACTGCGCTGCAAGTCAATCAGGCAGACGTGGATCGTGCAGCCAAGGCGCTTGCCGATGCCGGCATCTCGGTCAAGGCTTCTTCTCTGGCCGAGAATGGCAAGGGCGGTTTGTTGCGTCTGAGCAAGCAGGAAGACCAGTTGCCAGCCAAGGATGTCGTGCGCAAGGCGTTGGGTGACGACTATGTCGTTGCGCTGAACCTGGCGCGTACCACGCCGACGTGGTTGCGTCACCTGGGTGCAAGCCCGATGAAGCTCGGTCTCGACCTGTCCGGTGGTGTGCACTTCCTGCTGGAAGTCGACATGGACAAGGCGATCGATGCTCGTCTGAAGGTTTATGAAGGCGAAGTCAAATCCCTGTTGCGCAAGGAAAAGGTGCGTTATCGCAGCCTGCCGCAACTGGGCAATGTGATTCAGCTGGGCTTTACCGATGACGCAGAGCGCGAGCAGGCTCGTACACTGGTGCGCAAGACCTTCACCGATTTCGAAATCACGCCTGCCGAGCTGAACGGCATTCCCGTGCTGCGCATGGCGTTGACGCCGGCCAAGCTGGCCGAGATTCGCGAATACTCGATCAAGCAGAACCTGACTACCGTGCGTAATCGGGTCAACGAGCTGGGTGTTGCCGAGCCGCTGGTTCAGCGCCAGGGTGCCAACCGCATCGTGGTCGAGCTGCCGGGCGTGCAGGACACGGCAGAAGCCAAGCGTATTCTGGGCAAGACCGCCAACCTTGAGTTCCGTCTGGGTGCAGGCCCGGATGATTCGAAAGGCACCACCGAAATGTTCGAATTCCGCGAAGGCGGTCGTCCGGCAGCGGCGGTGGAGCGTGGTCTGATCATCACCGGCGATCAGGTGACTGACGCCAAGGCCAGTTTCGACGAACATGGCCGTCCACAGGTGAACATCAATCTTGATGGCCACGGTGGCGAGCTGATGAGCCGCGCAACCCGCAGCAATGTGGGTCGTAGCATGGCGGTGATCTTCATCGAGCAGCGTCCGACCACCACCTACACCAAGCAGATGGTCAACGGCGTCGAGAAAGACGTGCCGGTGCAGACCTTCAAGGAAGAAAAGAAAATCATCAGTCTGGCGACCATTCAGTCGCCGCTGGGCAGTCAGTTCCGGATTACCGGTCTGAACGGTCAGGGTGAATCTTCCGAACTGGCGCTGCTGTTGCGTGCCGGTGGTCTAGCGGCACCGATGTACTTCGCTGAAGAGCGCACCATTGGCCCGAGCCTGGGTGCCGACAACATCACCAAGGGTATCGATGCTTCCCTGTGGGGCATGCTGTTCGTCTCGCTGTTCATCATGGCGATCTACCGCTTCTTCGGTCTGATCGCGACCGTCGCACTGGCCTTGAACATGGTCATGCTGCTGGCACTGATGTCCTTGCTGGGTGCAACACTGACCCTGCCAGGTATCGCCGGTATCGTGTTGACCATGGGTATGGCGGTGGATGCCAACGTGCTGATCTTCTCGCGTATTCGTGAAGAGATCGCCAACGGCATGACGGTCCAGCGTGCTATCAACGAAGGTTTCGATCGTGCCTACACGGCGATCCTCGACGCCAACCTGACGACGCTGCTGGTCGGCGGCATTCTCTTTGCGATGGGCACCGGTCCGGTCAAAGGGTTTGCGGTGACCATGTCGCTCGGGATCTTTACCTCGATGTTCACGGCCATCATGGTGACCCGCGCTATGGTCAACCTGATCTACGGCGGTCGTGACTTCAAGAAGTTGTGGATTTAAGGGGCTGCCATGTTACGTACCATCAACTTCATGGGTGTTCGCAATGTTGCGTTCGCCATCACGATGCTCCTTACCGCACTGGCGCTGTTCAGCTGGTTCCATAAAGGGCTCAACTTTGGTCTGGACTTCACCGGCGGTACGCTCATCGAGCTGACCTACGAGCGTCCAGCCGATCTGGGCAAGGTTCGCCAGGAGCTGGTTTCAGCGGGCTATCACGAAGCCGTTGTCCAGAGCTTCGGCGCCACCACTGACTTGCTGGTGCGCATGCCGGGTGAAGACCCACAATTGGGCGCTCAGGTCGCTGAAGCGCTGCGCAAGGCCGGTGCCGATAACCCGGCAGTGGTCAAGCGTGTCGAGTTCGTCGGCCCGCAGGTGGGTGAAGAGCTGCGCGATCAGGGCGGCCTCGGCATGCTGATGGCGCTGGGCGGTGTTCTGATCTACCTGGCGTTCCGCTTCCAGTGGAAATTTGCCGTCGGGGCGATCATCTCGCTGATCCACGACGTGGTGGTGACGATGGGTATCCTGTCGTTCTTCCAGATCACCTTCGACCTGACGGTATTGGCGGCGGTGCTGGCGATCATCGGTTACTCGCTGAACGACACCATCGTGGTCTTCGACCGGGTGCGTGAAAACTTCCGCCTGCTGCGCAAGGCTTCGCTGATCGAGAACATCAACATCTCCACCACGCAGACACTGCTGCGCACCATTGCCACCTCGGTCTCGACCCTGTTGGCGATTGTTGCACTGTGGGCGTTTGGCGGCGACAGCCTGGAAGGTTTCTCCATCGCGTTGTTCATCGGTGTACTGGCGGGTACTTACTCGTCCATCTACATCGCCAACGTGGTGCTGATCTGGCTGAACCTGACCACCGAGGACCTGATTCCTCCAGTGGTCGTCGAGAAGGCCGACGATCTCCCGTAGATCCGGCCATCATAAAAAAGGCGCGAGTGCTGAACTCGCGCCTTTTTTTATGCTCCAAGGCTAGGCATTGCGCAGTCATGCTGCGTTTCGATTGGTCAGGAGGTTCAAGTGAACAAGTCTATGCTTGTTGGTGCTGTGTTAGGTGCTGCTGTCGTGACTGCTGGCGGCGCCGTTGCCACCTATAGCTTGGTCAAGGGTGGTCCTGAGTATGCGGATGTATTGGCAGTAGAGCCGA
Source organism: Pseudomonas sp. RGM 3321 (assembly GCF_022836805.1). NCBI lineage: Bacteria > Pseudomonadati > Pseudomonadota > Gammaproteobacteria > Pseudomonadales > Pseudomonadaceae > Pseudomonas > Pseudomonas sp. RGM 3321. The sequence goes on along the minus strand of NZ_JALHBH010000093.1, from coordinate 68,905 downwards.
TCAACCAGCAGATCAAAACCCCCCGTGAAGTTTGCAAGGACGTAACCGTTACCCGTCAGGCGCCGGTCAAGGACCAGCATCAGATCGTCGGTAGCGTTATTGGCGCGGTTGCCGGTGGTTTGCTGGGTAACCAGATCGGTGGCGGTAACGGCAAGAAGATCGCTACAGTCGCGGGTGCGGTAGGTGGTGGTTATGCGGGCAACAAGGTTCAGGAAGGCATGCAGGAGCGTGATACCTACACCACTACGCAGAACCGCTGCACGACGGTCAACGATGTGAGCGACAAGGTTGTGGGCTACAACGTCAAATACAAGTTGAACGAGAAAGTGGGTCAGGTTCGTATGGAGCGTGATCCGGGTAACCAGATTCCGGTCGACAAGAACGGTCAGCTGATATTGGGTCAGGCGCAGTAACGCCAGCCGCTGAGCTTCAGAAGACATAAAAAAACCGGCTTTCGCCGGTTTTTTTACGTCTGCAGCTTAGCGTTTGAGCGAAGGCGGCAGGTGCGGTGCGATTGCGGTCAGTACGGCCTTGAAGCATTTGGTGTTGCCGGCAACGATATGGCCTTTCTCGAGGAAGTCGTGACCACCGGTGAAATCGCTGACCAGACCGCCTGCTTCCTGAATCAACAGAGCGCCCGCTGCCATGTCCCATTCGGACAGGCCCGACTCCCAGAACGCATCGAAACGACCGGCAGCTACGTAAGCCAGATCGAGACTTGCAGCGCCTGCGCGGCGGATGCCGGCGGTCTGGCCTACCAGGCTGCGGAACATGCCCAGGTAGTTCTCGATGTTGTCCATCTGGTTGTCACGGAATGGGAAGCCGGTGCCGAGCAGTGCGCCTTCCAGGCTCTTGCGCTGGCTGACGCGCAGACGGCGACCGTTCAGGGCTGCGCCGCGACCACGGCTGGCAGTGAATTCTTCCTGGCGGACCGGGTCCAGAACAACAGCGTGCTCAAGGCGACCGCGATATTTGCAGGCGATACTGACCGCAAAGTGCGGGATGCCGCGGACAAAGTTGGTGGTGCCGTCCAGTGGGTCGATGATCCACAGGTAGTCGGTGCCTTCGCCGCTGCCTTCGTGCAGGCCGCTTTCTTCGCCAAGGATGCCGTGAGTCGGGTAGGCCTTGCGCAGAGCGGTGATGATGCTTTGCTCGGCAGCGCGGTCGATCTCTGTGACGTAGTCTTTGGCTTCTTTTTCGTCAACCTTGATGGTATCCAGGCGCTCGATGGAGCGGAAAATCAATTCGCTGGCGCTGCGGGCGGCGCGCAGCGCGATATTCAGCATGGGCTGCATGGATAATTCACCTAAGGTTGTTAAAGAGAGCCGGGCATTCTATGGGCTGATTCGAATTATTTCCAGCCTTGCGTTGTTACGGTTGTCGGGTTCGTGTGTATTTTTTTGCGTCCGGTGCGGTCGCTTCTGCGGTTGCGTTCCGCACAGCTTCATAGCGTTAGCCGAGCCGTTTCTGTAAGATTTGCCCCCCTAATTCGTGTCAGTGAGCGTTCGCTTTGTTGCAGAACATTCGTGTTGTCCTGGTCGGCACTACCCATCCCGGAAATATCGGCGGGGCGGCTCGCGCCATGAAAAACATGGGGCTTTCGCGTCTGGTGCTGGTCGATCCGCGCATCTTCCCTTCGCCCGATGCCGATGCGCGTGCGTCAGGTGCCACCGATATTCTTGAAGGTGCGCAGGTTGTCGCGACCCTTGAAGACGCGTTGGTCGGCTGTCGTCTGGTGCTTGGCACCAGCGCGCGTGATCGCAGTCTGCCGTGGCCGCTACTCGATCCGCGCGCTTCCGGTGAAAAAGTCATCGAGCAGGCTGGAGAGGGCGCGGAAGTGGCGTTGGTCTTCGGTCGCGAGCACGCCGGCCTGACCAATGAAGAGCTGCAGCGTTGCCACTTCCATGTGCACATCCCGTCGGACCCCGGGTTCAGTTCGCTGAACCTTGCTGCGGCTGTGCAGGTGCTCAGCTACGAAGTACGAATGGCCTGGCTAGCGGCTTCGGCACAGTCAGAGCAGGGCGAGACGCCCAGAGCGGTCTCGGCGCATAATGCCGAGCTGGCGACGATGGATGAGATGGAAGGCTTTTACACGCATCTCGAAGCCACGCTTGTGGCTATAGGTTTCCTTGATCCGGAAAAGCCACGTCATCTGATGGCACGACTGCGCAGGCTGTACGGGCGTAGCGAGGTCGAGCGATCCGAGCTGAGTATCCTGCGCGGTGTGCTCACCGAAACCCAGAAAGCCGCACGCGGTGAGCCCTACAAGCGGAAGGATCAGTAATGTTCAAGCGTCTGCGAGAAGACATTCAAAGCGTATTTCATCGCGACCCTGCTGCGCGCAATGCCTTTGAGGTGCTGACCTGCTATCCGGGTATGCATGCCATCTGGCTGCACCGCTTCGCGCACATTCTGTGGCGCAACGGCTGGAAGTGGCTCGCGCGGCTGGTCTCCAACTTCGGTCGCTGGATGACCGGTATCGAGATCCACCCGGGGGCGCGCATCGGTCGCCGTTTTTTCATCGACCACGGCATGGGCATTGTTATCGGCGAAACCGCCGAGATCGGCAATGACGTTACGCTTTACCAGGGCGTGACCCTGGGCGGCACCAGCTGGAATGCCGGCAAGCGTCACCCGACGCTGGAAGATGGCGTAGTGGTGGGGGCGGGTGCCAAGGTGCTCGGGCCGTTCACGGTGGGTGCTGGTGCCAAGATTGGTTCCAACGCAGTGGTGACCAAGGCGGTGCCTGCGGGTGCAACTGCCGTGGGCATTCCAGGGCGCATCATTGTCAAGTCCGACGATGAAACCGAAGCTCGGCGCAAGGTCATGGCTGAAAAGCTCGGTTTCGACGCATATGGCGTCAGCGCCGACATGCCGGACCCTATCGCTCGCGCCATTGGCCAGTTGCTTGACCATTTGCAGGCGGTCGACGGTCGCCTTGAGGGCATGTGCGATGCACTCGGCAGACTGGGCAGCGATTACTGCGCCAAAGACCTTCCCGAGCTGCGTGATGAAGTATTCGACTGCGTCAAGGATCGTCACGAAGACAAGGTCGGCTAGGCGGCACGGCGTTGTGACGCGTGCCATTACGTCGCACCTTTGCTATGATTCAGCCCGCACTTTTCGCTAATCCCGACTGTTTTACTTGGTCTAATAGTTGACTCTTTTACTCGGGAATAGCATACTCGCTTTCATTCCGAACCTCTGCGGTATACGCCATGCGACTGACTACTAAAGGCCGATACGCTGTAACAGCCATGCTTGACCTGGCGTTGCACGCGCAGAACGGGCCAGTGTCTCTGGCCGACATCTCCGAGCGGCAGGGTATTTCCCTGTCCTACCTCGAGCAGCTGTTCGCCAAGCTGCGTCGCGGCAATCTGGTTTCCAGTGTTCGTGGCCCGGGTGGTGGTTACCAGCTATCGCGCGACATGAAAGGCATCCAGGTTGCTCAGGTTGTCGACGCAGTCAATGAATCGGTCGACGCCACGCGCTGTCAGGGTCTGGGCGATTGCCACGCTGGCGATACCTGCCTGACCCACCACTTGTGGTGTGACCTGAGCCAGCAGATTCACGAATTTCTAAGCGGTATCAGCTTGGCGGATCTTGTCACTCGCCGTGAGGTACAAGAAGTCGCTCAGCGCCAGGATATGCGCCGTGGTCATAACCACATGTCGCAACTGGGTAAGATCGAAACGTCCGCCGTCGAATGAACGCAGATGAATGAGCGGTGCGCCTGCCTGATAGGAGAGCTTCAATGAAATTGCCAATTTACCTAGACTACTCCGCGACGACCCCGGTCGATCCGCGTGTCGCGCAGAAAATGATCGAATGCCTGACCGTCGAAGGAAACTTCGGCAATCCGGCCTCGCGCTCCCACGTTTTTGGCTGGAAAGCCGAAGAAGCGGTCGAGAACGCCCGTCGTCAGGTCGCTGATCTGGTTAGCGCCGATCCGCGCGAAATCGTCTGGACCTCGGGTGCCACCGAATCCAACAACCTGGCTATCAAGGGTGTTGCGCATTTCTACGCCAGCAAAGGCAAACACCTGATCACGTCAAAGGTCGAACACAAGGCTGTCCTCGACACCACTCGCCAGCTGGAACGCGAAGGTTTCGAAGTCACCTACATCGAGCCAGGTGAAGACGGTCTTATCACGCCTGCCATGATTGAAGCGGCGCTGCGCGACGACACCATTCTGGTTTCGGTCATGCATGTGAACAATGAGATCGGCACTATCAACGACATCGCTGCGATCGGTGAACTGACCCGTTCGCGTGGCGTGTTGTTCCACGTTGACGGCGCGCAGTCGACCGGCAAGGTTGAAATCGATCTGGCCAGCCTCAAGGTTGACCTCATGTCGTTCTCGGCGCACAAGACCTATGGTCCTAAAGGCATCGGCGCGCTCTACGTCAGCCGCAAGCCGCGTGTTCGCCTCGAAGCGACCATGCACGGCGGCGGTCACGAGCGTGGCATGCGTTCCGGCACCCTGGCGACCCACCAGATCGTCGGTATGGGCGAAGCATTCCGCATTGCCAAGGAAGAAATGGCTGCTGAAAACGTGCGGATCAAGGCGCTCAGCGATCGTTTCTTCAAGCAGGTCGAAAATCTGGAAGAGCTGTACGTCAACGGCAGCCTGACTGCCCGCGTACCGCACAACCTGAACCTGAGCTTCAACTACGTCGAAGGCGAGTCGCTGATCATGGCGCTCAAGGATCTGGCGGTATCGTCCGGATCGGCCTGTACCTCGGCCTCGCTTGAGCCTTCGTACGTGCTGCGTGCCTTGGGTCGCAACGACGAGCTGGCGCACAGTTCGATTCGTTTCACCTTCGGCCGTTTCAGTACTGAAGAAGAAATCGATTACGCCGCGCAGAAGGTTTGCGAGGCTGTCACCCGGCTGCGCACACTTTCGCCGCTGTGGGACATGTTCAAAGACGGCGTCGACATCTCCAAGATCGAGTGGGCGGCGCACTAATTTAAAGTCGCCTCCAACACAGGTCATGCGCAATTGCGCGTGACCTGCAGAGCGGCTCCCTGATGTGAGAGGAATAGAATCATGGCTTACAGCGAAAAGGTCATCGACCACTACGAAAATCCACGTAACGTCGGCAAGATGAACGCGGAAGATCCTGACGTTGGCACCGGCATGGTCGGCGCTCCTGCGTGCGGCGACGTGATGCGTCTGCAGATCAAGGTCAACGAGCAGGGCGTTATCGAAGACGCCAAGTTCAAGACCTACGGCTGCGGTTCGGCCATCGCGTCCAGCTCCCTGGCGACCGAGTGGATGAAAGGCAAGACTCTGGATGAAGCAGAAACCATCAAGAACACTCAGCTGGCTGAAGAGCTGGCGCTGCCGCCAGTGAAGATTCACTGCTCGGTACTCGCTGAAGACGCCATCAAGGCCGCCGTTCGCGATTACAAGCAGAAGAAAGGTCTGCTGTAAGCAAGCAGGCTTTTCAAGAGAAGCTTGCAACAGAGTCAACTGCAACAGGCTAATGCAACAGGCTAAGGAGTTCCGATGGCTATCAGCATGACAGAAGCTGCCGCTAACCACGTACGACGTTCCCTCGAGGGGCGCGGCAAGGGTGACGGCGTTCGTCTGGGTGTTCGCACCACAGGCTGTTCAGGTCTTGCCTATGTGCTCGAGTTCGTCGATGAGGCGGCCAGCGAAGACACCGTGTTCGAAATGCACGGCGTCAAGGTGATCATTGACCCGAAAAGTCTGGTCTATCTGGATGGCACCGAGCTCGACTTCGTGCGCGAAGGGTTGAACGAAGGCTTCAAGTTCAACAATCCCAACTCGCGCGGTGAGTGCGGCTGTGGCGAAAGCTTCAACGTCTGAGGCTTTTATTGTGGGTACTCCCTGTCACTTCGCCCTGTTTGACCTCAAGCCCGAGTTTCAGCTTGATCTTGACCAGTTGGCAACGCGTTACCGTGAGCTGGCACGTGGTGTCCATCCGGATCGTTTCGCTGACGCTTCCGAGCGTGAGCAGCGTGTGGCGCTGGAGCGTTCGGCCAGTCTCAACGAGGCCTATCAGACCCTGAAAAGCCCGCCGAAAAGGGCGCGTTACCTGCTGGCAATGAATGGCAACGAAGTGCCGCTCGAAGTCACGGTGCATGATCCCGAGTTTCTTCTGCAGCAGATGCAATTGCGCGAAGACCTCGAGGACTTGCAGGACGAGGCTGATCTGGCCGGCGTCGCGACCTTCAAGCGTCAGCTCAAGATCGCTCAGGACGAACTGAACCAGAGCTTCGCAGCCTGTTGGAATGATGCTGCACAACGCGAGCACGCTGAAAAGCTGATGCGGCGTATGCAGTTTCTCGACAAGCTCTCTCACGAAGTGCGCCAGTTAGAAGAGCGCCTCGACGATTAACCCCGCGCGGCTTCGGCCGCGCGCCAGTGATTATTCTGAACAGCATGGCTTTACTGCAGATCGCCGAACCCGGCCTGAGTCCTCAACCGCACCAGCGTCGTCTGGCTGTGGGTATCGACCTGGGTACTACCAATTCTCTGGTTGCTGCAGTGCGCAGCGGCCTGTCCGAACCGCTGGCCGATGCAGAAGGGCAGGTCATTCTGCCGTCCGCCGTGCGCTATCACGCTGATCGTGTCGAAGTAGGGCAGTCAGCGAAAGTCGCTGCTTCCCAGGACCCGTTCAATACCGTTCTTTCGGTCAAGCGTCTCATGGGTCGTGGTCTGACCGACGTCAAGCAACTGGGCGAGCAACTGCCGTACCGGTTCGTCGGCGGTGAGTCGCACATGCCGTTCATCGACACCGTGCAGGGGCCGAAAAGCCCGGTCGAAGTGTCTGCCGACATCCTCAAGGTCCTGCGCCAGCGCGCAGAAGCCTCACTGGGTGGCGAGCTGGTAGGCGCGGTGATCACCGTTCCTGCCTACTTCGATGACGCTCAGCGTCAGGCGACCAAGGACGCTGCCAGACTGGCGGGCCTCAATGTACTGCGCCTGCTCAATGAGCCTACGGCTGCGGCGGTGGCCTACGGCCTGGATCAAAAGGCCGAAGGTGTGGTTGCCATCTATGACCTGGGCGGCGGAACCTTCGATATTTCGATCCTGCGCCTGACCGGTGGTGTGTTTGAAGTACTGGCCACTGGCGGCGATACCGCTCTGGGTGGCGATGACTTCGATCATGCGATAGCCAGCTGGATTGTCTCGGATGCCGGTCTGTCAGCCGATATTGACCCTTCCGCGCAACGCAGCCTGCTGCAGGCTGCCTGCTCGGCCAAGGAAGCGCTGACTGATGCCGAGTCTGTCGAGGTTGTCTACGGAGACTGGCGTGGCACGCTGACGCGCGAGGCGCTCAATGCGCTGATCGAACCTATGGTTGCGCGCAGCCTCAAGGCCTGCCGCCGAGCAGTGCGTGACACCGGTATCGAGCTTGAAGAAGTCGAGGCGGTGGTCATGGTCGGCGGTTCGACCCGTGTTCCACGAGTACGCGAAGCGGTGGCCGAGCTGTTCGGTCGTCAGCCGCTGACCGAGATCGACCCGGATCAGGTGGTGGCCATCGGGGCTGCGATCCAGGCCGATACCCTGGCCGGCAACAAGCGTGACGGTGGCGAACTGCTGCTCCTCGATGTGATTCCGCTCTCGCTGGGGCTGGAAACCATGGGCGGGCTGATGGAGAAAGTCATTCCCCGCAACACCACCATCCCTGTGGCACGTGGTCAGGAATTCACCACGTACAAGGATGGCCAGACGGCCATGAAGATTCATGTTCTGCAGGGCGAGCGCGAGCTGGTCAGCGATTGCCGTTCCCTTGCACGTTTCGAACTGCGTGGCATCCCGCCGATGGTCGCGGGTGCGGCAAAGATTCGTGTCACCTTCCAGGTCGATGCTGACGGTCTGCTCAGCGTTTCGGCGCGTGAAATGGGCTCGGGCATCGAGTCGAGCATTCAGGTCAAGCCGTCCTACGGGCTGACCGATGACGAGGTCACTCGCATGCTCAAGGATTCCTTCGAGTATGCCGGCGACGACAAGGTCGCTCGTGTGCTGCGTGAGCATCAGGTTGATGCCGAGCGTCTGCTCGAAGCAGTTCAGGGTGCCCTGGACGCCGATGGCGAGCGTCTTCTCGACGAGGAAGAGCGCCTGGTCATCAACTTGCAGATGGACGAACTCCGTGAACTGATGCAAGGCACCGATGGCTATGCCATTGAGCAGCAGACCAAGCGTCTGTCGCAGGTGACCGATGCATTTGCTGCCCGACGCCTCGATTCGACGGTAAAAGCCGCACTGGCCGGGCGCAACTTGAATGAGATTGAGGAATAACTGATGCCGCAGGTGATTTTTCTGCCCCACGCCGAGCATTGCCCGGACGGGCTGGTTGTAGAAGTGGAGCCCGGCACGTCTATTCTCGACATTGCCCACGAGCACCACATCGAGATTGAAAGCGCCTGTGGTGGCGTATGTGCCTGCACCACCTGCCATTGCGTCATTCGCGAAGGGTTCAATTCGCTGAATGAGGCCGATGAGCTGGAAGAAGACATGCTCGACAAGGCGTGGGGGCTGGAGCCGCAGTCGCGTCTGTCCTGTCAGGCCATTGTCGGCAACGAAGACCTCACGGTCGAAATACCCAAGTATTCGCTCAACCACGCCGCTGAAGCGCCGCACTGATTCAAGGATTGCTCATGAGTCTCAAATGGGTTGATGTTCAGGAAATCGCCATCCAGCTAGCTGAAAGCCACCCGGAGGTAAATCCGCTCACGGTGAGCTTCCCCAGGCTGCGGGGTCTGGTCATGGCCTTGCCTGAATTCGATGACCATCCGGACCGCAGCGGGGAAAAGGTCCTGGAAGCGATCCAGACATTGTGGATCGAAGAGCTGGACTGACGTTCAGTAACGCGCGCAGTTAGGCAATACACCAGAACCCGCGTATAATTCGCGGGTTTAATTTTTCGCTTCAATCACTGCTTCTGGAGTTTCACCATGGCTGTTCAACGTACTTTCTCCATCATCAAGCCTGACGCCGTTGCCAAGAACGTAATCGGCGAGATCACCACTCGTTTTGAAAAAGCCGGTCTGCGCGTTGTCGCTTCCAAGCTGAAGCAACTGTCCAAGGCCGAAGCTGAAGGTTTCTACGCTGAGCACAGCGCTCGCGGTTTCTTCGGCGACCTGGTTGCTTTCATGATCTCCGGTCCGGTTGTCGTTCAGGTTCTGGAAGGCGAAAACGCTATCGCTCTGAACCGTGAGCTGATGGGCGCTACCAACCCTAAAGAAGCGGCTGCCGGCACCATCCGTGCTGACTTCGCTGATTCCATCGACGCCAACGCTGTTCACGGCTCCGATTCCGAAGCAGCCGCCGCTCGCGAAATCTCGTACTTCTTCGCAGCTACCGAAGTAACCGCTCGCTAAGTCATTTTTGACTGACGAGTGAAGGGTGAATTCATGATTGCATCGACTGGTAAAACCAACCTGCTGGGGCTTACTCAACAGGAAATGGAGAAATTCTTCGACTCTATCGGGGAGAAGCGCTTCCGTGCCGGTCAGGTCATGAAGTGGATTCACCACTTCGGCGTCGATGATTTCGACGCAATGACGAACGTCAGCAAGGCCCTGCGCGAAAAGCTCAAGGCGTGTGCCGAGGTTCGCGGTCCTGAAGTGGTCAGCGAGGACATCTCCAGCGACGGTACCCGTAAATGGGTGGTGCGCGTAGAGTCCGGCAGCTGCGTCGAGACCGTCTATATCCCGCAGGGCAAGCGTGGCACCTTGTGTGTTTCGTCCCAGGCGGGCTGCGCCCTGGATTGCAGTTTCTGCTCCACCGGCAAGCAAGGCTTCAACAGCAACCTCACCGCCGCCGAAGTCATCGGTCAGGTGTGGATTGCCAACAAATCCTTTGGCAGCGTACCGGCGACCGTCGACCGTGCCATCACCAACGTGGTGATGATGGGCATGGGTGAGCCGCTGCTGAACTTCGACAATGTCATTGCTGCCATGCATCTGATGATGGATGACCTGGGGTATGGCATTTCCAAACGCCGGGTGACCTTGTCCACCTCAGGCGTGGTACCGATGATCGATGAGCTTTCCAAGCACATCGACGTGTCCCTGGCCTTGTCGCTGCACGCACCGAACGATGCGCTGCGCAACCAGTTGGTGCCGATCAACAAGAAATACCCGTTGAAAATGCTTCTCGAGTCCTGCCGTCGCTACATGTCCAGTCTGGGCGAAAAGCGTGTGCTCACCATCGAGTACACCATGCTCAAGGACATCAACGACAAGGTAGAGCACGCGGTCGAGATGATCGAGCTGCTCAAGGACACGCCTTGCAAGATCAACCTGATCCCGTTCAACCCGTTTCCGCACTCCGGTTACGAGCGTCCCAGCAATAATGCGATCCGTCGTTTTCAGGACCTGTTGCATCAGGCTGGTTATAACGTCACTGTGCGCACCACGCGCGGTGAAGACATTGATGCTGCATGCGGCCAGTTGGTCGGGCAGGTGATGGACCGTACGCGCCGTAGTGAACGCTACATTGCTGTGCGTGAGTTGAGCGCCGAAACCGAGACGGCCCCGGTTGCGGCGACTCGAACCTGACTGCCAACCTGATCGAGAGAGACTCCATGTCTGTGCGTGCCTCGCTGCTGCTATGTGTTTTCATGCTGCTGACGGCGTGCGTATCCACCGGCAACGTCAACCCGATGACAACGGCGCAGGGGCGTGAGGAAGCGCGCAGAGCGTACGTGCAGCTTGGGCTGGGTTACTTTCAACAGGGGCAGACCGAGCGCGCCAAGGTTCCGCTGAAAAAGGCGCTCGAGCTGGACAGTTCCGACGCGCAGGCCAATGCCGCGCTGGCGCTGGTGTTTCAGACCGAGATGGAGCCGGAGCTTGCAGAGCAGTACTTTCGCAAGGCGCTGGCCTCCAGTAACAACGAAACACGCATCGTCAATAATTACGGCAGTTTTCTGTTCGAACAAAAGCGTTACAAGGAAGCCTACGAGCGTTTTGAACAGGCCGCTGCCGACAACCTGTATCCTGAGCGGTCGCGGGTCTTTGAGAGCCTGGGCATGACTTCGCTGAAGCTGGATAACCGCGATCAGGCCCGTGAGCATTTTACCAAGGCGTTGCGCCTGGACCGTCAGTTGCCAAGGTCCCTGCTGGAAATGGCGCAGATGTCCTACGAAGACAAGCAATATGTGCCGGCGCGTGATTATTACGACCGTTTTAGCCAACTCAGCGAGCAAAATGCACGTAGTCTATTGCTCGGTACGCGCCTGGCGAAGATCTATGATGATCGTAACAAGGCGGCCAGTTTTGGTCTGCTGTTGAAAAGACTCTATCCCGGTACGCCGGAATATCAGCAATACCTGTCGGAGCAATGATGAAAGCGGCGCATCCCGAAGTTGTAGCAACCACCCGCGTGAACCCTGGAGAAACCCTGCGCCAGGTCCGCGAGAGCAGGAGCTGGTCGCTGCCAGATGTGGCTTTGAGACTGAACCTCACCGTGACCTCCCTGAGCAATCTGGAGAACGGTCATTTTGAAAAACTGCCTGGGCATACGTTTGCCCGGGGGTATGTACGCGCCTACGCCAAGCTGCTTGACCTCGATCAGGCGGCGCTGGTCGAACAGTTCGACCAGTTCACGGGCACTGATGGCAAGGGCAGTTCGGTCCACGCACTGGGCCGTATCGAAGAGCCGGTCAGGCTGTCACACAACATCCTGCGTATCGTCAGCCTGTTGTTGCTGGTGCTTCTGGTCGGTGGCGGTTTCTTCTGGTGGCAGGATCAGGCGTCCTTGCGCGGCAGGGATCAGTCCGGGCTGAATATGGAGCACGTCGAAGTCGAAAGCGCCGACGGCACCACTCAGATTCACCCGCTGGACGAGCCGGAAGAGCCGGCAGTGGCTGAAACGCCAACTGCCGGACAGACTTCACTGCCGTTGAACACCGGCGCGCCTGCCAGTGAGTCGCCGAGCGCGGCACCTGCCGCTCCTGCTGCAGGTGTTACGAATCATGCGCCTGCGCAGACACAGACACAGACACCGGCCACCATTACGCCGCCTGCAAATGCTCCACAAGCGCCTGTTGCTGCGCCGACCGTACCGTCGATGCCGACTGCACCAGCCGAGCAGCCAGCGCCAGTCATAGCCGGGGCCGGTCAGGTTACTGTGCAGTTCGTCGCCGATTGCTGGACTCAGGTTACTGACGGAAACGGCAAGGTGCTGGTCAGCGGCCTCAAGCGCAAGGGCGACAGCCTGGAGGTCAGCGGCAAGCCGCCGTTGACGCTGCGTCTGGGCTACGCGCGCGGCGCGCAGGTCAGCTACAACGGTCAGCCTGTAGACGTGGCACCTTTTACCAGCGGCGAAACTGCTCGCCTGAAGCTAGGGCAATAAGTCATGCACGGCGAATCTCCAATCAAGCGTCGCGAATCCCGAAAAATATGGGTCGGTTCCGTACCGGTCGGCGGTGACGCGCCGATTGCCGTGCAGAGCATGACCAACAGCGATACCAACGATGTTGCTGCCACCGTCGCCCAGATCAACCGTCTGGAAGCGGCCGGTGTCGACATCGTGCGTGTTTCCGTACCGGACATGGATGCTGCCGAAGCCTTTGGTCGCATCAAGCAACTGGTCAAAGTGCCATTGGTCGCAGACATCCACTTCGACTATCGCATCGCATTGCGTGTGGCTGAACTGGGTGTCGACTGCCTGCGTATCAATCCGGGCAATATCGGTCGTGAAGATCGTGTGCGGGCCGTCGTCGATGCTGCGCGTGATCGCGGTATCCCGATCCGCATCGGCGTCAACGCCGGGTCGCTGGAAAAAGACCTGCAGAAGAAGTACGGCGAGCCAACGCCAGAGGCGTTGGTGGAGTCTGCGTTGCGCCACGTCGAGCACCTGGAGCGCTTGAATTTTCAGGACTTCAAGGTCAGCGTCAAGGCCTCCGATGTGTTCATGGCCGTCGCAGCCTATCGTCTGCTGGCCAAACAGATCGTCCAGCCGCTGCACCTGGGTATTACCGAAGCTGGTGGCTTGCGTTCGGGTACGGTGAAATCGGCTGTCGGTCTCGGAATGCTGCTTGCCGAAGGAATTGGCGATACTATCCGCATCTCGCTGGCTGCTGACCCGGTCGAGGAAGTGAAAGTCGGGTACGACATCCTCAAATCGTTGCGCCTTCGTTCCCGTGGGATCAACTTCATCGCCTGCCCGAGCTGCTCGCGGCAGAACTTCGATGTGGTCAAGACCATGAACGAGCTTGAAGGTCGCCTTGAAGATTTGCTGGTGCCGCTTGATGTCGCAGTGATCGGTTGTGTAGTCAACGGTCCGGGCGAGGCCAAGGAGGCGCATATCGGCCTGACTGGCGGTACGCCGAACCTGATTTACATCGACGGCAAGCCTGCGCAGAAACTGACCAACGACAATCTCGTGGACGAGCTTGAACGCTTGATTCGCGAGAAAGCGGCTGAAAAGGCCGAAGCCGACGCATCTGTCATCGTGCGCGGCTAACCAGGATTGCTAAGGATTTTCTGTGAGTAAGTCTCTACAAGCCATTCGTGGCATGAACGACATCCTGCCCGAGCAGACGCCGCTGTGGCGCCACTTTGAAGGCACCGTTTCACGTCTGCTGGATAACTACGGTTACCGGCAGATTCGTATGCCTATCGTCGAATTCACCGAGCTGTTCAAGCGCTCCATCGGTGAAGTGACCGATATCGTCGAGAAGGAAATGTACACCTTCGCCGATCGCAATGGCGACTCCCTGACCCTGCGTCCGGAGGGCACTGCTGCCTGTGTGCGTGCTGTCCTGGAGCACGGCATCACCGGTGGCGGTCAGGTTCAGAAACTGTGGTACATCGGGCCGATGTTCCGTCACGAGCGTCCACAGAAAGGCCGTTATCGCCAGTTTCACCAGATTGGTGTCGAGGTCTTCAATCTTGACGGTCCGGACATCGATGCCGAGCTGATCGTCATGACCTGGCGCCTGTGGGGCCTGCTGGGCATTCGTAATGCGGTCAAGCTTGAACTGAACAGCCTGGGTACCAGCGAAGCGCGTGCGCGTTATCGTGATGCGCTGGTCGAGTTTCTCTCGGCACGTCTTGATCAACTGGACGAAGACAGCCAGCGCCGTCTGAAAACCAATCCGCTGCGCGTGCTGGACACCAAACACCCTGAAACCCAGGCTGTGCTGGTCGATGCGCCAAAGCTGGCAGATTATCTGGATGACGAATCTCGCGTTCACTTCGAAGGCCTGAAGGCCCGTCTGGATGCAGCCGGTATTCCTTATGTCATCAACCCGAAGCTGGTTCGCGGGCTGGATTACTACAGCAAGACCGTTTTCGAGTGGGTCACCGACCAATTGGGTGCCCAGGGTACGGTCTGTGCAGGCGGTCGTTATGACGGTCTGGTCGAGCAGATGGGCGGCAAGCCGACCACCGGCGTTGGTTTCGCGATGGGTATCGAGCGTCTGGTTCTGTTGCTTGAAACCCTCGGGCAGGTCCCGGAAGAAATTGCCCGTCAGGTCGATGTTTACCTGTGCGCCTTTGGCGAAGCAGCTGAGCTGGCTGCGCTGGCTCTCACCGAAAAGGTCCGAGATCAGTTGCCGAGCCTGCGTCTGCAGGTCAACGCCGGTGCCGGCAGCTTCAAGAGTCAGTTCAAGAAAGCCGACAAGAGCGGTGCGCTGTATGCGCTGATTCTCGGTGAAGAAGAACTGGCGGCAAAGGTCATTGGCGTCAAACCCCTGCGCGGTCAGGGTGAGCAACAAAATATTGCCTGGGACGCTCTGTCAGAGCACCTGGCCTCCTGCGTTGTGCAGGGTTGAAGCTGATTTAACAGCCGTTTAGCGAATAGGAGTATTGGGGTGTCGGGTACCGAAGATGAAGAGCTGGCGGTAATGAAGGACTGGTGGCAGCGTAACGGCAAACCCCTGTTGACCGGTGGTCTGCTTGCGTTGATCGTGGTCTTGGGTTGGCAGTTCTGGCACAGGTATCAGGCCAGCCAGTCGCAAGGCGCCTCGATGCTTTATCAGCAATTGCTGGAAACCGCACTGACGCCCAGTGGCCAGGCAGACACCGCACGTGTCGCCGAGATATCCGGCAAACTGAAAAGCGAATTCGGTGGCACTACCTATGCACAGTTCGGTAGCCTGTTCGTCGCCAAGGTGGCGGTCGATGCCGGCAAGCTGGACGATGCTGCAGCCGAGCTGAAAACCGTGGCCGACAAGCCTGCCAACGACACGCTGGGTGAAATCGCCCGTCAGCGTCTGGCTCGCGTGCTGGCTGCGCAGAACAAGACCGATGATGCGCTGAAGCTGCTCGACGGCGATGCCGACAAGGCTTTCCTCGCCAGTCGTGAAGAACTCAAGGGTGACCTGCTCGTACAGCTGGGTCGTACCGACGAGGCATATGCTGCATACCAAAAGGCCAAATCCGCTCTGTCCGAAGACGCAGCAGTGGGTGGCCTGCAAATGAAGCTCGACGATCTGGCGAAAGGGGATGCGTGACGTGATTCGTTGGAAACATGCAGCATTGCTGGCTCTGGCCATTCTGGCCGCGGGTTGCAGCAGCAACAGCAAAAAGGAATTGCCTCCGGCCGAGCTGACCGACTTCAAAGAAGAAGTGGTTCTGCACAAGCAATGGAGTCGTTCCGTCGGCGACGGTCAGGGCAAGACGTACAACATGCTCGTGCCAGCCATCGATGGCGACCGCATCTATGCGGCTGACGTCACTGGCGAAGTTGTATCACTGGATCGTCTGACCGGTGATGTGATCTGGAAGAAAGATCTCGACCTGCCGGTTTCCGGTGCAGTCGGCGTGGGCTATGGCCTGGTAATGATCGGCACCCTCAAGGGTGAAGTCATTGCCATGGATGCCACCTCCGGTGAGGAAAAGTGGCGCGCCCGCGTGACCAGCGAAGTGCTGGCCCCGCCTGCCACCAACGGTTCTGTGGTAGTGGTTCAGACTCAGGATGACCGTATTGTCGGCTTCGATGCCTCCACAGGTTCTCAACTCTGGATTTACGAAAGCACTCCAGCGGTGCTGACCCTGCGTGGTACCGGTGCTCCACTTGCAACCAATCGTCTCGCCGTGGCGGGTCTGTCAACCGGTAAGGTCGTTGCGCTGGACATTACCAACGGCGTGCCTGTCTGGGAGCAGCGTGTTGCCATCCCGCAAGGTCGCTCGGAACTGGATCGTGTTGTGGATATCGACGGCGGCCTGTTGCTGTCCGGCGGTACACTGTACGTCGCTACCTATCAGGGTCGCGTCGCCGGTCTGGACCTGGAAAGCGGTCGTGTGCTCTGGCAGCGTGACGCTTCGAGCTACTCGGGCGTTGCCCAAGGCTTTGGCAGCGTCTACGCAACTCTGGCCTCCGGTACTGTCGAAGGTATCGACGAGCGTTCGTCCTCTGCACTGTGGAGCAACGAATCACTGGCTCGCCGCCAGCTCGGCGCGCCGGAAGTGTATTCCAGCTATGTAGCGGTCGGTGACATGGAGGGCTACCTGCACCTGTTGAGCCAGGTGGACGGTCGTTTTGTCGGCCGCGAACGTATCGACAGCGACGGCCTGCGTGCTCGTCCGCTGGTGGTTGGGGACATGATTTACGTGTATGGCAACAGCGGCAAACTGGAAGCCCTGACCATCAAGCAATAAGTGTCCATGCCTGGGGCCAATAGCCCCGGGTGCCCTTGCCTTGGCAAGGCTGCGGTGCCTTTGCGGCACCGCCCCGAACTCCGGCCGCTGCCCTGCAGCGGCTTTTGTATTTTCTGAAATAACGAAGTGGAGAGCCGCATGGTTCCCGTAATCGCCCTGGTGGGTCGACCGAACGTCGGCAAGTCCACCATGTTCAACCGCCTGACCAGGACTCGCGACGCTATTGTCGGTGATCTGTCCGGTCTTACCCGTGATCGCCAATACGGAGAGGCGAAGTGGCAAGGGCGCTCCTATATTCTGATCGACACCGGCGGTATCTCCGGTGACGAGCATGGCATGGACGAAAAGATGGCCGAGCAGTCGCTGCTGGCCATTGAAGAAGCCGATGTGGTGCTGTTTCTGGTGGACGCCCGTGCGGGCTATACCGCTGCTGATCAGATGATTGGTGAGCACCTGCGCAAACGCAACAAGCGTTCCTACGTGGTTGCCAACAAGATCGACAACATCGACGAAAATCTGGCACGTGCCGAGTTCAGCCCGATGGGTCTGGGCGATGCCATTCCGGTGGCCGGTGCCCACGGTCGCGGCATCTCGCAGATGCTCGAAATCGCCCTGCGGGAGTTCCCCAAGGACGAAGACGAGCTGGAAGAGGGCGAGGAGGTCGAGGAAGTTGCCGAAGGTCAGGAAGCCAAGCGCATTCCTGGTCCGAGCGAAAAAGACGGCATCAAGATCGCCATCATCGGGCGTCCCAACGTCGGCAAGTCGACGCTGGTCAACCGAATGCTGGGTGAAGACCGGGTTATCGTCTATGACGAGCCAGGCACCACGCGCGACAGTATCTACATTCCCTTCGAGCGTAATGAAGAGAAGTACACGCTGATCGACACTGCCGGTGTACGCAAGCGCGGCAAGATCCACGAGGAAGTTGAAAAGTTCTCGGTGGTCAAAACGCTGCAGGCCATCAAGGACGCCAACGTGGTGATCTTTGTCATGGACGCCCGTGAAGGGGTGGTCGACCACGACCTGAACCTGCTGGGCTTCGCACTTGAAGCGGGTCGTGCTCTGGTCATCGCGCTGAACAAGTGGGATGGCATGACGCCGGGCGAACGTGATTTCGTGAAGATCGAACTGGAACGCCGGTTGTTCTTCGTCGACTTCGCAGATATCCACTTCATCTCTGCGATGCACGGCACGGGCGTGGGTAACCTGTATCAGTCGGTACAGAACTCGTTCAAGTCTGCCGTAACGCGCTGGCCAACCAGCCGTCTGACTCAGATTCTGGAAGATGCGGTCAGCGAGCACGCGCCACCCATGGTCGGCAGCCGCCGTATCAAGTTGCGTTACGCTCACCTGGGCGGCGCCAACCCGCCGTTAATCGTGATTCACGGCAACCAGGTCGAAAAAGTACCGAAGTCCTATGTCCGGTATCTGGAAAACACCTATCGCCGCGTGCTCAAACTGGTCGGTACGCCGATCCGTATCGAGTTCAAGGGTGGCGAGAACCCGTATGAAGGTAACAAGAACACGCTGACCGACCGTCAGGTCAACAAGAAGCGCCGGATGATGTCGCACCACAAGAAAGCCGATAAGAAGCGCCGCGACAAGCGCTGAGTCGGCATCTGGAAAAAGGCGCTCCGGCGCCTTTTTTTGTGCCTGTTTAATGGGCTATCCTGCCTGACCCGTGCCACCCGGTGCCGGGAGATTGCAGGGAAAGGGTTCCATGATCGACAGCAAGTTGCCCAACGTGGGCACCACTATCTTTACCGTCATGTCACAGCTGGCCGCCGAAACCGGCGCTATCAACCTGTCCCAGGGTTTTCCCGATTTTGATGGGCCGCAGGCGCTGCGCGATGCGGTCTGTCGGCATGTCACTCAAGGTCATAACCAATACTCACCGATGACCGGGCTGCCGGCACTTCGTCAGCAGGTCGCGGCAAAGATCGCCCGCAGCTATGGCCGTACGGTCAATCCGGACAGCGAGATCACCATCACACCGGGTGCTACGCAGGCGATTTTCTGCGCGATCCACAGCGTTATTCGCGCTGGCGACGAAGTGATCATTTTCGACCCTTGCTATGACAGCTACGAGCCCGCTGTCGAGCTGGCCGGTGGGCGCTGCGTCCATGTGCAACTGGGGCTGGATGACTTCTCCATCGACTGGCAAAAGCTCAGCGATGCACTGAGCCCGCGTACGCGCATGATTGTCATCAACAGCCCGCACAACCCCAGCGGTGCCCTGATCAGTCGCGCCGAGCTTGATCGACTGGCTGCGCTGATTGCCGATCGTGATATCTACCTGCTCAGCGATGAAGTCTATGAGCACCTGGTGTTCGACGGCGCACGCCATGTCAGTGTGCTTGATCACGAAGCGTTGTATCAGCGCGCGTTCGTCGTCAGCTCCTTCGGCAAGACTTATCACGTTACCGGCTGGAAAACCGGCTACGTGGTCGCGCCACCCGCGCTGACATCCGAGTTGCGCAAGGTGCATCAGTACGTGAGTTTCTGTGGCGTGACGCCATTGCAGTACGCGCTGGCCGATTTCATGGCTGAGCACCCGGAACATGTCGACGAACTGCCAGTTTTCTACCAGGCCAAGCGGGATTTCTTCTGCGGTCATCTGGCTGAATCGCGTTTCAGCTTCCAGCCTGTTGGCGGTACTTATTTCCAGTTGGTCGATTATTCGCAGATACGGCCTGACCTGAATGACGTGGACATGGCGCTGTGGATGACCCGTGAACACGGTGTGGCGAGCATTCCGATTTCTGTGTTCTACCAGAGCCCGCCAGCAGGGCAGCGCCTGATCCGCCTGTGCTTTGCCAAACAGGAAGAGACGTTGCGTCAGGCGGCGGAGAAACTATGCGCGATATAAGCGAACTGCCAAACCTGAACCTTGCGCTGATTCAGACGACTCTGGCATGGCATGATCGCGAGGCCAACCTGGAGCATTTCGAGCACTTGCTGGGCCAGGCGCATGGCGCTGATCTGGTGATTCTGCCTGAAATGTTCACTACCGGGTTCTCGATGGAGTCCGAGGCCCTGGCTGAGCCTGAAGCGGGGCCTACATCGACTTGGCTGTTGGCGCAGGCTAGGCGGATCAATGCGGTGGTGACCGGCAGCGTTATCATTCGCGCCGCCGATGGCAGTTATCGCAACCGCCTGCTGTGGGCGCGACCGGATGGTGAGTTGCTGCATTACGACAAGCGTCACTTGTTTCGTATGGCGGGTGAACACGAACACTACACGCCGGGCGAGCGTCAGGTGATGTTCGAGCTCAATGGTTGGCGTATTCGCCCGCTGATTTGTTACGACCTGCGCTTCCCGGTCTGGAGCCGTGATGCCGAGAGTACCGACCTCTTGCTGTACACCGCCAACTGGCCGGGTGCGCGGCGTCTGCACTGGAATCGCTTGCTGCCTGCCAGAGCCATTGAAAACCTGTGCTATGTGGCGGCAGTCAACCGGGTCGGGTCGGACGGCAAGGGCTTCGCTTACACTGGTGACAGCCAGGTTCTGGATTTCCAGGGCGAGAGCCTGTTGAGCGTGGGTGAGGCGGACGGAGTGTTCAAGGCGACGCTAAGCGCGGCAGACTTGCAAGCCTACCGCACACGGTTTCCAGCCGGGCTGGACGCTGATTCTTTTAATATTGAATAAAAGTACTTCAGAATGTTTCAAGTCGGCCGATAGCTGTTCCAGACTTCCAGGAGACTGTTATGACTACTATCAATACCTCTACGCTGAACAGTTACACAAGCTCGTTGACGCTAGCGGTCAAACCTACTGACGCTGAAACCGCCAAGGCCGCTACTGCTGCTGCCACCACGACTACTGAAACAGAGAAGAGCTCTGATCAGGCGTCAACTGACGGTGGCAAGGCCGGTGCGGCGGGTGGCGGCGGCAGCGTGGGTGGCTCCAGCGAGTCGTCTCTCAATCAGACTATCGAGCAAATAAAGCAGCAGATCAAGGACGCTCAGAAACAACTCGCCGAGCAGAAAGCGCAGTTGGCTGCCGCACAAAGCAGCAAAGGCACGGCGGAAGAAAAGGCGCAGAAATCCATGGCGATTCAGGGTCAGATAGCGAGCACCAGTGCCAATCTGCAGACCTTGCAGGCCTCGTTGTTGCAATTGGAGACTGAAGGTGGCGTGAACACCACTGCGTGATCTCTCCCGCCGAGCGTCCGAAGTGACGCTCATCATGCCCACGCACGGTGTTGCGTGGGCATTCAGCTGCGTCCGCCCAGATCAGGCGGCTCAGCGTCCGGCGTTGCCTGTCACTCGTTCACGTTCATGAACTTGCGGGCCCACTCTACGTAGTCTTCAGGCTGTGTATAGGTGTGGGTCAGTTCGGTTGCGCTCATGTTCGACTCGCTGCCCAGAATCTGGCGTTGTTCGCGCAAGCAGTCGTAGGTGGCCTTGATTGCGGCAAAGTACGCGGCGTGGCCATGTACGCAGACTCTCACGCCCATCTCGGCAAGACGCGCATTGTCGTGCAACTCAGGGTTGCCGTAGGTCACCAGCATCAGCGGTACGGTCACGCCTTCGGATATCTGTGCCAAGTGATCAAAGTCACGAATGCCGACGATGGTAATGCCGTCAGCCCCGGCAGCCTGATACTGCTGAACCCGACTGATGGCTTCCTGAACCGGAATGATCGCCGCATTGGTGCGAGCGAAAATCGACATCTCCGGGTCGACACGTGCCTCCAGTGCTGCGCGGATCTTGCCAACACCTTCTGCAGTGGAAATCAGGTCCGTGGATTTGCGTCCGAACTGCGCCGGCAGCAGGGTATCTTCAATCGTCAGTGCAGAAATACCGGCGCGTTCCAGTTCGACAACGGTGCGCATGACGTTAAGGGCATTGCCATAACCATGGTCTGCGTCCGCGATGACCGGGAGCTGTGCGACACGGCCGATGCGCGTGGCCTGTTCAACGAATTCGCTCAGGGTGATCAGGGCGAAGTCAGGGGCTGCCAGGACTTGCAGCGACGCCACGGAGCCGCCGAGGATGCCTACTTCAAAGCCCAGATCCGCTGCAATTCGCGCTGACATGGGGTCGAACACCGAGGCTGTGTGAAAGCAAGCGTTCGACGAGGTGAGCGCACGGAAGCTACGGCGCAAATCTTGATGGGAAGCCTTGGGCATAATCGCTCCAAATGTGATTGGATCAGCTCAGCGTACCGAGGCCGATGGTAATTTCAATGCACGGTGGGTCTGCCCGAGCATTCTTTTCGTCCGGAAATCAATGCAATAGTCGTCTTGGTTTTATAGGAAAGGTGTAGCTGGCAGGTAAGTCCGGAAGGGTATCGTCAGCATATGAATTGCTGTTGGATATTTGCCCGTCCTGAAATAAAGGCAGCATGCTACCACAGCATAAATGAAAAAGATTATGCCGAAACAGGCAGGGTCATGCGTGGAATGCAAGACGCTGGCGGGGAGGGGAGTCGCGCGCTTGGTTTGCGTAAGGATGGCGAACTGGTGTCCGCCATCCTTACTGTAGACTCAGGCGGCCTTGGCGTGGGTCTGGCTCAGCGAGCGGTTCAGTGCGCTGAACAGTGCACGGAAACTGGCGGTGGTAATGTTTTCATCAATACCCACGCCATGAACGGCGCGCTCGCCATTCACGCGCAGTTCGATGTAGGCAGCGGCCTTGGCCGTGGTGCCCGAACCAATGGCGTGCTCGTTGTAGTCCATGATCTCCACAGCAACTGGCAGACCGGCGACCAGTGCTTCCAGAGCGCCTTTGCCCTTGCCGCGCCAATGCTGGGTTTCACCGTCCACATGCACTTCGGCATCGACCGCGCTGTTGCCGTTCTCTTCCTGCAACTTGTGGCTGATCAGCGCGTAAGGTGTGTTGGCTTGCAGGTATTCACGGCGCAGCAGCGAATGAATCTGCTGAGCGGTCATCTCCAGGCCCAGACGATCGGTCTCACCCTGAACCACCTGGCTGAACTCGATCTGCATGCGGCGTGGCAGGGAAATGCCATATTCCTGTTCCAGCAGGTAAGTGATGCCGCCTTTGCCCGACTGGCTGTTGACGCGAATAACCGCCTCGTAGCTACGGCCAATGTCGGCGGGGTCAATCGGCAGATAAGGCACTTCCCACAACTCGCCGTCCTTCTGCTGGGTGAAACCCTTGCGGATCGCATCCTGGTGCGAGCCGGAGAACGCGGTGTGAACCAGGTCGCCAACGTACGGGTGGCGTGGGTGCACCGGGATCTGGTTGCACTCTTCGACGACCTTACGCACACCGTCGATATCCGAGAAGTCCAGCTCCGGGTCGATGCCCTGGGTGTAAAGGTTCAGGGCCACGGTGACCAGATCGACGTTGCCGGTCCGCTCGCCGTTACCGAACAGGCAACCTTCGACGCGATCCGCACCGGCCATCAGGCCCAGCTCGGTAGCGGCAACGCCCGTACCACGGTCGTTGTGGGTATGCAGGCTGATCAGCACGCTGTCGCGGCGGGTAATATTGCGGCCAAACCATTCGATCTGGTCGGCGTAAATATTGGGTGTCGCCACTTCCACGGTGGCCGGGAGGTTGAGGATCACCTTGTTCTCGGGCGTCGGGTTCCACACCTCGATCACTGCATCGCAGACTTCCTTGGCGAATTCCAGCTCGGTCGCGCTGAAGGTTTCCGGCGAGTACTCGAAGGTCCACTGGGTTTCAGGCTGTTGTGCAGCGTATTTTACGAACAGCTTGGCCGCATTGACCGCGATCTCTTTCACCCCGGCCTTGTCCTGATTGAAGACGATGCGGCGGAACGACGGGCTGGTCGCGTTATACAAGTGGACAATGGCCTTTTTCGCGCCGCGCAGCGATTCGAAGGTGCGGGCGATCAGGTCTTCGCGAGCTTGGGTCAGCACCTGAATGGTGGTGTCATCCGGGATGTGGCCGTCTTCGATCAGGGTGCGGACGAAGTCGAAGTCAGTCTGCGAAGCCGATGGAAAGGATGCCTCGATTTCCTTGACGCCAACGCTGACCAGGGTTTTCCAGAAGCGCATTTTCTTGGCCGCGTCCATTGGTTCGATCAGCGACTGGTTGCCGTCGCGCAGGTCGGAGCTGCACCAGATCGGCGCTGCATCGATGGTCTTCGAAGGCCAGGTGCGGTCAGGCAGATCAATGGTCGGGAACGCACGGTACTTCTTCGAAGGGTCTTTGAGCATGGTCATCAGGAAATCCTTTTGTATTCACGGGGCCGGGGTTGGGCGGCCTGCCGTTCTGGATAGATAGCACAGGGAATTGCGAACACAGGGACGAGGCACAGCATGCTAGCCAGGCAGTCGGGCGCTGACCAGGCTGAGGCACCGGTGTTGGCGCAACAGAATAAGGGTTTGAGAGGTTTTCATGAGGCCAACCGTAACCATTGGGATGAATGATGGCAAGCACTTGAAAAAGATTGGGATAAATTCTCGAAAATACGCCTTTATTGATTTTTTATAGCGGTTTCTGAGCGTTTATTTGCTGGTTGTTGTTGGTCAAAAGCGATGCGCGCAAGTGAGGGTTTGCGTGAGCGAGCGCCGTAACGCTCACTCATCAACATGCTTACGGCTGAAACGCGCCGATGAAGATTGCCGGGTCCACGCGCGCATCGTTGAGGCTGACGTTCCAGTGCATGTGCGGGCCGGTTGCGCGACCGGTGGCACCGACCTTGCCAACCACGCCGCCGCGTGGGACCAGATCACCGACTTTCACGTCGATTTTCGACATGTGGCAAAACATGCTGATGAAGCCTTGGCCGTGGTCAACGAATACGGTGTTGCCATTGAAAAAGTAATTACCGGTCAGAATGACCTTACCTGCTGCCGGAGATTTGATCGGCGTGCCGGCCGGTACAGCGAAATCCAGTCCTGAGTGCGGGTTGCGTTCTTCGCCGTTGAAGAACCTGCGTACGCCAAACTTGCTCGATAGCGGGCCGTTGACCGGCTTGTCCAGAATCAGGTTGCTCGGCGTTCCGGGGCTGAAACTGCGGTAGGCGCGTAGCTGTTCAGCCAGTTCGCCCTCGATACGCTTGTTGTCTTCAGGGTTTGGGTTCACCTGACGTTTGTTCTTGAGCGTGATGTGCTGTTCCGGGTATTTCTTGCTGCCGACCGTGAAGTTCAGCATGCGCCCGCCCGAGGTCACTTGTTGAGTGCCGGGTTTGACCGTCAACGGGATGCCGACGATGGCCAGCCATCGCGCGCCCTGTTCCTTGATCACCAACACTGGTTTTCCTTGATAGGTGGCGGTCGGTGCCTGAGCACCCGTGCCCAGATCGATAACCGCCACGCCGCCGGGTACCGGCTTGTCGAGTGCGCGGGTGATGAAGCTGTCGGCGTGGGCGGGCACACACAGGAGCAGGGCGAACAGCGGGGCAATAAAACGTAGCATCAGGCAGTCAGTCCAGAAGGGAAAGGGTCACAGGCGTGAGGTGATTGTCTTCGACGCGTACTTGCAGTTCGCCTTCGCCGAGCCTGGCGGTAAGTCGCTGGCCCGTTCGGGTTTGTGCTGCATTACGGATCGCGTGGCCCCGCTCGTCGAGCAGAATGCTGTAGCCGCGCCCCAGCGTGGCGAGCGGGCTGACCACGTTGAGGGTCTGCATCTGGCTTTGCAGTTGCAGCTTGCGCGCCTTGATCTGTTCACGAATG
This sequence comes from Pseudomonas sp. RGM 3321, assembly GCF_022836805.1. Lineage (NCBI taxonomy): Bacteria > Pseudomonadati > Pseudomonadota > Gammaproteobacteria > Pseudomonadales > Pseudomonadaceae > Pseudomonas > Pseudomonas sp. RGM 3321. The sequence continues at coordinate 43,701 of NZ_JALHBH010000093.1, read as the reverse complement.
GCTCTCGGCAGGCGCTCGGCCAGGGCATCCAGACGCTGACGCAAAAAGGCCAGAGTCCGGCCTGGATGCTGGGCAGCGAGACGGCTCTGCATGTGGGCGAGACGCACCTGACGTTGGTGCATGTTTTGTTCGAGAGCGCGGCGCAGGCGCATGTCCAGGTCATCCAGCCTTTGCGACTGCTGACGCAAGCGCTCGCCAGGATGACGCAGACGCCGCGAAATGCCCTCAAGACGCAGGCGCTCGCGCATCAGTCGATCCTGCATGCGGTTCACCAGTCGTCGGTGCAGGCTGTCGACGCGTCGATGCAGGTCACTGGAGTCAGGGGCGAGCAGTTCGGCGGCAGCGGAGGGCGTCGGTGCGCGCACGTCGGCGACAAAGTCGCTGATGGACACATCGGTTTCATGCCCGACAGCGCTGACAATCGGCGTAACGCACGCGTCGATGGCGCGGGCGACGGCTTCTTCGTTGAAGCACCACAGGTCCTCCAGCGAGCCGCCGCCACGGGCCAGGATCAGCGCATCGAAGCCTCTGCTGTCAGCCAGTTTCAGCGCACGGACAATCTGGTTGATAGCCTCACGGCCCTGAACGGCGGTGGGGATCAATGTCAGCTCGACCCTAGGTGCGCGGCGGCGGAACACACTAATTATGTCGCGGATTACCGCGCCGGTCGGCGAGCTGATGATGCCGACACGTTGCGGATGCAACGGCAAGGCAATCTTGCGCTCGGCGCTGAACAGGCCTTCGTCGCTGAGCTTGGCTTTCAGTGCATCGAACGCCAGGCGCAACGCACCATCACCGGCAGGTTCCACCGTATCGAGAATTAACTGATAGTCGCCGCGGCCCTCGAACAGCGAGACCTTACCGCGCACCTTGACCTGCAAACCGTCCTTGAGCGCCTGACGCACCCGCGCCGCGCTCTGTCGGAACAAGGCGCAGCGTACCTGCGCGCCAGAGTCCTTCAGCGTGAAGTACACATGGCCCGACGCCGGGCGCGAGAGATTGGATATCTCGCCTTCGACCCAGATACTGCTGAACACGTCCTCCAGCAACACCCGCGCACGGCCGTTGAGCTGGCTGACAGTAAGGACTTCCCGGTCGAGGCCGAGTCTTGCGAAAGGGTCTTTGATCATGTCGGGCATCATAATGGCAATGCCGGTCTGGCGCACAGGTCTGTCTCGTCGGTAAAGGCAGGATTGCTTCTTGACCTGAATGGCCAGCCCATTAAGCTGCGGCCTCGAACAGCTTTAAGCGACGCTCCGTTATGAACACCCAAAGCATCATCGTCCCGCAAATCTCTACCTTTCCCGGGCACGAGGCCAGGGCGCGGCTGATCCTGCGCTGGCTGGTAAAGCTAAATGTGGTCGAGCCAGAGCTGACCACGTGCGGACGCACCTATAACAAGATGGCCTACGCGGTGGCATCGGGAGCGAAGCGAGTGGTCAAGAATCCCGATGCTCTGCCGTTCGGGCAGGTCGTCAACGGCCTGGAAATCGTCACCAAACGCTGCATCTATACCCCTCTGAACGACTTCGCCGAAGAGGCCGGTTGCCCGGAGTGTCGCCGTGAAGTGGGGGAGGCGCTGTTCGACAGCCTGGAAGACTGGATGCCCGGTCACACCGATAATTTCACCTGCCCCGAATGCCGCCACGAAGATGACATCAACGGCTTTCTTTTTCTCGACGCCTGCGGGTTCTCCAACCTCGGTTTCATCTTCAATAACTGGCTGGATGCGTCGTTCACGCAGACCTTTCTGGATGACTTCGCCGAACGTCTGGATCGCCCGGTCTCCTGCGTTAATGTGCTTCTATAAACAGCTTTGATAATAGGCTGAGGTTTACATTGAGCCGGGCGGGGTCTGTGGGTATAATGGCGCGCTTCCAATTTCCCGCCCGGGAGCCCCCGCGATGCTGCGTATCAGTCAAGAAGCCCTTACATTCGACGACATTCTCCTTGTGCCCGGTTATTCCGAGGTACTCCCTAACGAAGTCAGTCTGAAAACCCGTTTGACCCGTGGCATCGAGCTGAATATACCTTTGGTCTCTGCTGCAATGGATACAGTCACCGAGGCCCGTCTGGCAATTGCCATGGCCCAGGAAGGCGGTATCGGTATCATCCACAAGAACATGACCATCGAGCAGCAAGCTGCCGAAGTGCGCAAGGTCAAGAAGTTCGAGGCCGGTGTCGTCAAGGACCCGATCACGATCGAAGCCGACGCCACTGTTCGCGATCTGTTCGAACTCACCCGCATGCACAACATTTCCGGCGTACCGGTCCTGCACAATGGCGACCTGGTCGGCATCGTGACGTCCCGCGACGTACGCTTCGAAAACCGTCTTGATGTCCCTGTCCGCGAAGTGATGACGCCCAAAGAGCGTCTGGTCACCGTGCGCGAAGGCGCCGACAAGAACGAAGTGCGCGAACTGCTGCACAAGCACCGTCTTGAAAAAGTCCTGATCGTGGATGCCAATTTCGCGCTCAAGGGCATGATGACCGTCAAGGACATCGAAAAAGCCAAGGCTTACCCGCTGGCCAGCAAGGACGATCAGGCTCGCCTGCGTGTCGGCGCTGCAGTCGGTACCGGCAAGGACACCGGCGAGCGCGTCACCGCACTGGTCGCGGCTGGCGTTGACGTTGTTGTCGTCGACACCGCTCACGGTCACTCCAAAGGCGTGATCGACCGCGTCCGCTGGGTCAAGGAAAACTTCCCTCAGGTGCAGGTCATCGGCGGCAACATCGCCACTGGCGAAGCAGCCAGGGCACTGGTTGCCGCAGGCGCCGATGCAGTCAAGGTCGGTATCGGCCCGGGCTCCATCTGCACCACGCGTATCGTTGCCGGTGTCGGCGTGCCGCAGATCAGCGCCATCGCCAACGTCTCCGCTGCCCTTGAAGGCACTGGCGTGCCGATGATCGCCGACGGCGGTATCCGCTTCTCCGGTGACCTGTCCAAGGCCATCGTGGCTGGCGCCTCCTGCGTGATGATGGGCTCGATGTTCGCCGGTACTGAAGAAGCGCCAGGCGAGATCGAACTGTTCCAGGGCCGTTCCTACAAGGCCTATCGCGGCATGGGCTCGCTGGGTGCGATGTCCCAGGCGCAAGGCTCTTCCGATCGCTACTTCCAGGATTCGTCCGCCGGTGCCGAGAAGCTGGTGCCGGAAGGTATCGAAGGCCGTGTGGCCTATAAAGGTCCGCTGTCGGCCATCATCCATCAGTTGATGGGCGGCCTGCGTTCCTCCATGGGTTACACCGGCAGTGCCGATATCGAGCAAATGCGCACCAAGCCCGAGTTCGTTCGCATCACCGGTGCCGGTATGGCTGAATCCCACGTCCATGACGTGCAGATCACCAAGGAAGCGCCGAACTATCGCGTCGGCTAAAGCCTCCAGCTTCAAGCCCCAAGCAATCAGCTACAAGCGGTAGTTACGCAAGTGTAACTACCGCATTGATTCCGACAACTTGCCGCTTGCAGCGTATAGCTTGCAGCTGCTCAGAGAGTTTCCATGGCCCTCGACATTCACGCCCACCGTATCCTGATCCTCGACTTCGGTTCCCAGTACACCCAGCTGATCGCCCGCCGCGTGCGCGAAATCGGCGTGTATTGCGAGCTGCATCCGTTTGACATGGACGACGAAGCGATTCGCGAATTCGCTCCAAAAGGCGTGATCCTCGCCGGCGGCCCCGAGTCCGTACACGAAGCCGACAGCCCGCGCTGCCCGCAAGCGGTATTTGACCTGGGTGTGCCGGTTTTCGGTATCTGCTACGGCATGCAGACCATGGCCGAGCAGTTGGGCGGCAAGGTTGCCGGTTCCGAGCTGCGCGAGTTCGGCTACGCCCGCGTTGACGTAGTCGGCAAAAGCCGTCTGCTCGATGGTATCGAAGACCATATCGACGCCGACGGCCTGTTTGGCCTCGACGTATGGATGAGTCACGGTGACAAGGTCACCAAACTGCCGGAAAACTTCCACATTCTGGCCAGCACCCCGAGCTGCCCGATTGCCGGTATGGCTGACGACGCTCGCGGTTACTACGGCGTGCAGTTCCACCCGGAAGTGACCCACACCAAGCAGGGCGGTCGCATCCTGTCGCGCTTCATCCTCGACATCTGCGGCTGTGAAGCACTGTGGACCCCTTCGAAGATTGCTGAAGACGCTATCGCTCAGGTTCGCGCTCAGGTGGGTACTGACAACGTGTTGCTGGGCCTGTCCGGCGGCGTTGACTCTTCTGTCGTTGCCGCGTTGCTGCACAAGGCCATCGGCGATCAACTGACCTGCGTATTCGTCGACAACGGCTTGCTGCGTCTGCATGAAGGCGAGCAAGTGATGGCCATGTTCGCCGAGAACATGGGCGTCAAGGTGATCCGCGCCAACGCCGAAGAGCAGTTCCTGAACAACCTGGCAGGCGAGAGCGATCCAGAGAAGAAGCGCAAGATCATCGGCCGTACCTTCATCGACGTATTCGATGCCGAGTCCTGCAAGCTGGACAACATCAAGTACCTGGCGCAAGGCACCATCTACCCGGACGTCATCGAGTCGGCTGGCGCGAAAAGCGGCAAGGCCCACGTCATCAAGTCGCACCACAACGTGGGCGGCCTGCCGGAAGAAATGAACCTCAAGCTGGTCGAGCCACTGCGCGAGCTGTTCAAGGACGAAGTCCGCCGCCTGGGCCTCGAACTCGGCCTGCCCTACGACATGGTCTACCGCCACCCATTCCCAGGCCCAGGCCTGGGCGTGCGCATCCTCGGCGAAGTGAAGAAGGAATACGCCGACCTCCTGCGTCGTGCCGACCACATCTTCATCGAAGAACTGCGCAAGGCCGACTGGTACCACAAGGTCAGCCAGGCGTTCGTCGTGTTCCAGCCGGTCAAATCAGTCGGCGTCGTCGGCGACGGCCGCCGCTACGCCTGGGTCGTTGCGCTACGCGCTGTCGAAACCATCGACTTCATGACCGCTCGCTGGGCCCACCTGCCTTATGAGTTGCTGGAGACAGTGAGCGGCCGGATCATCAATGAGATCGAAGGGATTTCGCGGGTGACTTATGACGTGTCGAGCAAGCCGCCGGCTACTATTGAGTGGGAATGATTGGGTTGCCGGGATTTTCCGGTACCTGCTAGCGAAAATCCCCTGGAGCCCGCGTGATTGCGGGCTTTTGGTTTTTTGGGTCTGGCAGATACAGGCAGCTTCGTGCATCGCCAAGCACCGTGTTTATGTGGCATGGTACGGGGCACTGACTGAGCCAACTGCCATGCTTGGTGCTCGATACCATGTCGCCCTAGTAGAGGTGGGCATGGTATCAAATCTCATGATCAGCCCGTTTTCATTGGGTTTTATCGTGGTGCATGAGTGCTTTTCTGAGCATGGTATTTTTTCCATGGGATCCATTAACTGCCATGCTGACCGATACCAAGCTGCGTAACCTCAAACCTCAAGAAAATCTCTACAAGGTGAACGACCGCGACGGGCTGTACGTGGCCGTCACTGCTGCCGGTTACATCTCATTTCGTTACAACTACTCAATCAATGGTCGTCAGGAGACCATCACGTTCGGTCGTTATGGCGTGGGTGGCATCACACTTGCGGAAGCCAGAGAGCGCCTGGGCGAGGCTAAAAAGATGGTTTCGGCGGGTAAGTCACCTGCCAAAGAGAAAGCCCGTGCCAAGGCACGCACAAAAGGGGCAGAGACGTTTGATGCGTGGGCTGAGAAATGGCTGCGTGGGTATCAGATGGCTGACTCAACCCGGGACATGCGCCGATCGGTTTACGAGCGCGAGCTAAAGCCGCACTTCGGTAATCAGAAACTGGTGGAAATCAATCATGAGGATCTGCGGACGCTGACAGATGCAATTGTGGTGCGTGGAGCTCCAGCCACGGCCGTGCACTCCCGCGAGATTGTGATGCAGGTGTTCCGATGGGCGATAGAGCGTGGCCAGAAGGTTGAGAATCCGGCTGATCTGGTGCGTCCTGCAAGCATCGCTAAATTCGAGCCACGTGATCGCGCTCTAGGGCCTGACGAAATCGCGTTGATGTATCAGTACCTGGACCGCATCGGCACTGCCTCATCCGTGAGAGTCGCCGCTAAGCTGCTGTTGCTGACCATGGTTCGCAAAAGTGAATTGACCAACGCTACTTGGAACGAAATCAATTTCAGCGAAGCCCTGTGGACCATTCCGAAAGAGCGGATGAAGCGGCGCAATCCCCATTTGGTGTTCTTATCTCAGCAGGCGCTGGATTTTTTCATTGCTTTGAAGACGTTTGCCGGTGGTTCAGATTACGTCTTTCCCTCTCGCTACGATTCCGATTTGCCAATGAGCACCGCGACGATCAATCAGGTGCTGACGCTGACTTATCGGCTTGCGCAAAAAGAGGGGCAGCCACTGAGTAAGTTCGGACCGCATGATTTGAGGCGCACAGCGAGCACACTGCTGCATGAGGCGGGTTACAACTCAGACTGGATAGAGAAGTGCCTTGCACACGAGCAGAAGGGCGTACGGGCCGTTTACAACAAGGCTGAATACCGTGATCAGCGTCGGGCGATGTTGCAAGATTGGGCGGATATGATTGATGAATGGACGCGCAAAAAAACGCGCTCAGAAAGTTGATTTCGTTTTTCGTAATGGGATAAGCGAGCGCTGATCTATTTTGTTCTATCAAGAAACCCACATTTGTGGGTTTTTTTCTGTCCGGAAACTACCCGTTTGTGGGACACATTTTTCCTGACGTCTTTGACGAAAAAAACTTCTGAAAGAACAACGACATCGCGTTGTCTTTCTGTCCCGAAACTATACGTTTGTAGGACAGTAAGTTGCTGATTCTGAAGGGAATAAATCCATAAATATCTGTGGAATGCTCTGGAAATATGGGGCAATAATCGAACCTCAAATGCGACAAAGCGAGGAGTTCGGTGTGGAAAAAGAATTGAGGAAGTCGTGCAAAGTGCTAATCAGCAAAAAGCAATTGCTGGCAATGATTCCTTTGTGTGAGCGGACGATTTATAACTTCGAAAAGCAGGGGAAATTCCCTCGTCGTATTACCGTTAGCAGCCGGAAGGTCGTTTGGGATTTGGAAGAGGTCGAGACATGGATTGATACGTGCAGGCAATCCGGCCCGGCCAGGCGTCCCGGAATGGGAGCTTGAGTTGTGGCGATTGACTTACGGGCAGCATTCGAGAACGAACCGCCCATACTGGACTTCATATGGCCCGGCTTCCTCGCTGGCACAGTGGGAGCACTGGTAGCTCCCGGAGCTACAGGGAAGAGCTTCTGGGCGTTGGAAGCGGCGATGGCTATCGCATGCAGCGTCGCCGGCGGTGATCTTGTAGGGCTTGCGCCTTCATGCGCTGGTCGAGTGGTCTATTTCGCCGGAGAAGACCCGGAAGTCGCGTTGGTGCGCCGCATACATGCCATAGGCCAGCACTTAAATCAGCAGGCACGCGAGGCCATCGCGAAGAACCTCGTCCTTGAGTCGATCATGGGCAAACGACTAAACGTCATGGATGATCGGCATCTTGCCCGTATCACCGAGTTTTGCATCGGTGCCCGGTTGATCGTACTGGATACACTTAGCCGGATCCACGACCGTGACGAGAACAGCAACGGCGACATGTCTCGGCTTGTCGCCACGCTTGAGCACGTTGCGGCCAGCACCGGAGCATCGGTGCTTTACCTTCATCATGTCAGTAAAGGCAGCGCTCGCGAGGGTCAAGTCGATCAGCAGCAGGCAGCGCGGGGCGCATCAGCTCTAATCGATAACGCCCGTTGGTGCGGCTTCGTGGCCAAGATGACAGAGGAAGAGGCAAAGCGACTGAGTGATCGCACCTATGAGCGACAGGCCATTGGCAACGATAGGCGCAAGTTTTTTGTTCGTTTCGGTGTTAGCAAGCAGAACTACGACGCCACCCCGCTCGACCAATGGTACCAGCGCCAGGAAGGCGGCGTTCTTGTGCCGGTTGAGTTGGCGGAAGTGAAGAAAGGTAGCCCGCTGCAAGCCGTAAACGGAAGTGACGATGAGCGGTGGTAACGCCGTGGTCCCCACCAGTTCTATCGCACAGGCCAGAGTGATGCTTTATCAGCCTAGCCAGCGCCCGCGACTGCGGGAGGGTAATTGGGCAGAAACATCATTTGGGCGCTGCCGCGTGACAGGCAGACTAGGGCAGAGGCACGCGGACATACTGGAAGCTGTTCTGTACTGCGCAGAACGTCGACGGTCTGTCTCAGATGGTGGCGTAGAACTTCTGGTAGATCCCGCGCGTGTGAGAAAGACACTTTCCGATAGCCGCTACAGCTTCACACAGATTGAAAAGCTGCTCGCCGAATTGCGAGCCGCAACGATCACCATTGAAACGCCGCAATTTGATTTTCCAATCATCGGCGGATTGATTGACCACGTCATCCCTTCACCCATGACACGTCCCGATCCTCTGACAGGAGGAGCCCGGAACCTATGGCGGGTGCGGCTCGGAATTGCGCTTGTAATGCTCCTTGAGCATGATCTGAGTCTCTACTACGACCCAGCTCCCATTGCGCGCCTCCAGCACGGCATAAGCCAAGCGGTAGCTCGGCACGTTTTGAGCCACAAAGTTGTGCCTACAGGCGGTTGGTATCTAGACACCGTTATCGTGGCGGTAGCCGGACAAGCCTCAAGTCAGGACATGCGCAATGCGCGGCGAAGGCTCAAGGAGGAAGCTGAAGATCTAAGGGGAATTGGGCTTGTACTTGATGGTGATCGCATCAAGAAAAGCAGTGCTTGCAGCAGCTGAAGCGTGCCATACCCGCCCGATGGCGTGTCACAGCCGCCCGGTAGCGCGTCACAACCGCCCGAAACGTGCCACACCCGCCCGGGATTAGCAGGATCTTCAGGATATTCAGCTCCTGCGCGGCGCAGCCCGCGCTTAGGCGCGGTCTGAAGCGCCGTTTGGCCTACGGCCGATGAGCACCAAAATTGAAGAGCACCGAGATGGGGATATCCGTTATGGCCGCGATAAGGCTGCAGTAGCTGCTGGGGCGACTGTTCAGAACACAGGGATCAGGAAACAGATACTGATGTGATGCGGGTTGACCGGTAGGCTTGCGGACTTGGGAGACCAACAGGGGAGAGGCAGTGGGAAGCAATTGCATAATTGCATTCCGTCTGACCACCCGTTTGCGTTACGTCTAACCAAGGGGCTCAGATTCGCCTGTCGCACTGTGTGTCTATGGCAGGAAGACGTCGTCCCTTTGTAGTCGTTCGACTACTCGTCGAAACCGAAGCCGATTCAGCAGTTGGTTGGCAACCTATCGCGGTAGAGGTCGACGACCAATTTATTCGGATGACATCCTATATCAGAATGGCTATGCTGAATTTTTACAGAAATATCAGCCGCAATTGTAGAGGGATCTATGTCAAAGGCTCAACGCCCCGTTGAAATGGGCAATCTTGTATGCAAGTTTGGCTCAAAAAACCTGCTCGATTACTTCGGAGAAGTTGTTCATCCAGCTTTTTTTGATAAAACCCTTGTCAGGAAGTACTCGGACACTAAGTATTTCTTCAGTAAGGTGAAGCTGATTACAGTTGATGGAAGGGTGTTGCTAGTTGGTAGATTTATAAAAGATATGATCCTTGAGCGAGAGCAGATATATACCCCTTCAAAAGGTCTGACGGAAGATCATGAAGAACTTCAATCCTCTCCATCATCTATCTTTGTTTTGGTTTTAGATATACATCGACTAATATTTTTGAAAGAAACCAAATATGCTCCCACGTTAGAGAACTTTAAGTCTACTATCGAGAGCTTCATAAAAATCAAACATAAGAATTACATTGAACATCTTTGGGAGGAAAGCAAGCTCTCAGACAAGAAAGTGACAAAAAAACAATTGCTTCTCGATCATTTTCCTCCTACGCTGGATATTATTCCTCTAACATCAGCCCGTAGTGTTGAAGAATTTGTCCAGCAATATGAAATATTAAGTTCAGTTTCCTATGTTTTTTCTGATCGTAACGATGAACAGGACAATGAGGGTTTTTTTCGCGCGGTGCAGAAGCAGAAAGATGATGTGGGTAGTAAAGCTACCACCGTAAAACATTCAAACTCACTTGGGCTTGATAAGGATTCTGTTATTGATGAGGTTCAGGCAGCTACGGCCCAGGGGAATCAGAAGGTGGTTATGGTAGGGAAAGACTCGTCAGGAACACAGTTGAGGGGGGATAATACCGATTTTCAATTAAAAGCCGCTATTGAGGTTTCGAGCTATACACCTTCAAGAGTTGCCAGGAAAATGTTTGCAAAGTTTCTTCAGCTTGTCGGTGACGGCCTGATACAGGTTGGCACGCCCACTAAGTCGGCACTTGCGAAGCTAGAACCTTATAGGGAAGACCGTAATGACCAATGACGAGCTATCAACCAAATCGTTGACGGAAGAAAAAAATCTCTGGGCTATTTATTTAAAAGCGCGGAGAATTTCTTTTAACTCTTTCAATTTTTGGTCTACGGCGCTTGTATTGGTACTTGTGATTGCGCAGTACTGTGTGCTTGATATTACGCTTGATGAAAAACTTAAAGTTGTTAGAGAGTTTTCGTTAGTCGCTATGGGAGTTGTAGTATCCGTGCTGGGATTTATCTTGGCTGGATTCACGATTTTTGCGACGATTAGCCAGCCCGATATGTTTGTTTCAATGTCAAAACATCGCCATGAAGTTTCAGGGCTATCATATTTGAAACATAATTTCTTTATATTTATGCGTGTGTTTATATATTACTTGATTTATACGGTTTTTTGTTTGTTGGTTATAGTCTTTGGTGTTAAGGGAGGTTTGGTCCATAAGATAATCATTCTATCTCCTATTTCATGCAAGATAAGCGAGTGGCTCGTAGGCTTGGCGTACGTGGTTTTGTATGCGGGGCTTTTCTTCCTATTAGTGCAGCTTAAATCTTTTATCTTCAATGTGTATCATTCGGTAATGACTGCAATCAGGTGGAAGGCCCTTCAATAAACGTCACTAGACTGTCTTGTGGCGTTCTATGATTTCGGTGAGCCTGATGCTGATCAGCAGTGCGGAAAACATGCGGTTTTATGAGCGGCTGGCAAATAAAACCCCACACTCGGGTGGGGTCATCTAAGTAATGCTTCATTTTTCAGCGGTTGTCAGGGTTCTCTCGCTTTTGTATTTCCTGCGCGGCGTGGATGGCCGTCAAAACCTGCTGGTTCAAGTTAGCGTTAGTCTTGCTACCCAATAAAGGCATGCGATTCAGAGCCTGTGCCCCTACAAACATGCGATATGAAGCGGACATTGCGAGCGGGCTAACGCGAAGCTGCAACGCCGTGTACTGCCGATCCAGCTTATCTAGCTGCGGCCCGTAACCTTTGCTTCGCAGCCATCGGCCGAGTGCCCACATGCCTAAGGCGAACGTAAAGGCGAATACTACGAATCCAGCGAACATCAGAAAGCCCATCATGATTATTTCTCCGTTTTTTCGTTGTTGAAGGCCGTACCCGGCACACTCAGCGAGGCTAGGCGACCATTAGGAGGGCTTGCGTCTGAGGCTGGACGGATCACGTTGGAGTCCCCCTGCCCGGAATCAGCGGCTAAAGCTCCATCGCTGTTTATCGGCGCCGAATTGACCTCGCTATCTGAAGGTGGGGTTGATCCAGCACCAAGGGACAGGCCATGCGCATTCTCCATGCCCGGTACAGCCATTGAAGCCATCACCCCAAGCACCTTTGCACCTCCGTTCGCCGCTTGAGAAAGGGCATTTCCAGAGCCTTCAGCACCCCTTTTTGGTGTCTCTTGCTGTTTGTCTTTGTCGTCTTTGTCTTGCATTGGTGTTCCAGCCTGCTTGGCGGCCTGCTGTACGCCGCTGTTAGATTGCTGGGCAGGGCTAGGCCTCGCATTAGCCGTACTGCCCCCTACGCTCGATCCTGCTGATTTAGAGCCCTTGAGGACCGCGCCGCCACCAGTGCTGGCACCTACTCCAGAGGATGCGGTATTGCCCATTGACGCTACTGCACCGGTGCCGGAGTTTGCCGCACCGGCAAAGCTGGAGTTGATAGCGCCAGCCAATCCTCCGCTACCGGCAGCCCCTGCGGCACTAGCACCACTACTGGCAGCGCCAAGCGCACCAGCGGCGGCGGGCGCAGCGGCACCGGCCGTGGCGATGGTGGCGACTGCGGCAGCAGCACCGGCCGCACCGGCCGCAGCCATTCCGCCGAGGGCCGAACCGCCGCCCATAGACGTGCCGCTTATCATCCCACCAATCAGTTCGGGAATAGTCTTGGTCAGATAGGCGCATACCAGAGCTAAACCTGCCAAAGTCATCAGAGATGCTTCGTCATTGGTATAAGCCGCTAACCAGGACTTCGCCGATGTGACAATAATTCCTACGATCAATGTTAAGACGAACAGCTTGGCACCTACGGCAACAACGAAGCGGAGTGGTGCAATTGCAAAGTCGCGTGTCCATTGCGAACCACCGAAACCGAAGAAAAGCACGGAGGCATTGATGATGACGTACGACTCTACAAGCGTCACAAACATGAATGCCGCAATAAAGGCGAAGCACAGTAAAACCAAGCAACCAACTAGCGCGATAAGGACTGCTTTACCCGGAGAAAAAAGTGATATTCCCTCCACGATGGTGCGTGAGAAGTTGACGGCCACCGCGAACATATCACCGGGCTGAAGCGCACGGCCCAGACCGCTAGCCGTGCCCGCTGCTTGTCGGAAGCTGTCCACTACGGCTGTCGCCCATGGAACGGAATGCTCAATGACTGCGTAGAAAAAGCCAATGACCATGAAGAAGCGGATCAGCTCGCCGACAACTTCGCCTAAGTCAGCTTGTTTCATCACTAAAGGCATGAATGTCCAAACCAATTGGATGAGAGCGAGAGACGCCAGCAATTTGATTGCATACCCCTGTAGCCGTGGTGACCATTCACTTGCGGCTTGATAAAGCATCCGCAAAAGCCCGTTCATTTCATTGCTTTGAGTTACGTCTCCTGCCGCCATCGCGCTACCGGCCGAAAGCAAGAGTGTTGCACTGACGAGTGCTAGAAATGTTGAGCGCTGCATAGTTAGAAATCCTCAGACGGGCCCCAGTTGTTTTTCCGGGCTTCAAAGTTTTTATCCGTGTCTGATTGCATCGAACGTTCAGTAGCCACGCAATCGGTGCGGATAGAGACAATAAATCCGGACAGAACAGCACCGCTAAGAGCAGAGACGATGCATAACCCAGCGATCAGATTTTTAGATATGAACATAGTTAGAAATCCTCGGAGGGCCCCCAGTTGTTTCTACGAGCCTCGAACTTTTGCTCGGCGGCTTCGCTAGCAGCATTTCGGTCGCCCTGCTGAGCCATATAGTTACCTTGCATATTTATTTGCGTAGCCAGTAGATCACGCAGTTTTTGCAACTGCTGCACGTTCTGGGAGGCTATCTCGTTGCCTGCCTGAATGGCTTGCATCCGGCCCACGGCCGACTGTGAGCGAGCCACCATGTGATCGAGCTGGGTATCCTCAGACTCGAAAGTGCTGGTATTGAGGTTGGCAGCTTCAAGGGCCGCTTTTACGCTGTCGCGGTTTTGCTCTGACCACTTTTGATAGCGCTCACGCGTCGGTACTTCCGCCGAGTTTGCAGCTTGATTTAGGTAGGACTGAAAGCCAGGAAAAGCGGTGTTGAACTGCGAGTCCATATTCTGGATCTGGCGGCCTAGGGATTGCGAACGGTTGTAGATGTTGGCCACGTTTTTAAGGTCGGCTGCTATGCTGCCGAACATTGAGCTGGGCAAGCCGGTGCCTTGAGTAACCATGTTCTGATACTGCTGAATCTGCGTTTGTAATGTCTCGGCGGTGTTCAGCGCTGTGTTGACCTGCTCGGCATATTCGAACATTTGCTGGTAAAATGTAGAGCAGTTTGCGCAGTAAATAGCGAAAGCATTTTGCCCCGTGAATAGAAAAATGATAACTACTGTTAATGATTTAAGTGATTTCCTCATTTTTATCCCCAGTGTGAGCCTGTTATGACAAATGATCGCGATTTCTTACAGTAGCGAGAGACATATCGCGTGAACTGCACATATCCAAAACTAAACCGATCCACATATTCGGTATAAAGTTTTTTTAGGGTGTGGCCAAGCAGAATTTTCGATTCTAACTCCTTTCTGACCGAGAAAAACTCGGCGCGGCCAGCTCTTCTCTTGATAGGCTTTGGGCTATCACTTTGCATCGGCTTGCCTCCCTTTGATTCTGTTGTTTTTAGCACGGATGGAAGCCTAAAAAAACACTCAATTACGAGACAGTGAAAACTAAAGAAATTTAACGCAACTATATGCAACTCAAGGAAAATTAACGCAAATTAAGGCAATTAAACGCAACGGTAGACGATTTAGTGTAATTTAAAGCAAGTGGTGGATATTGCTTTTTAAATTTATTTTAATTGCCTGCGACGAGACGGCAAGATGTGTGTTGTACGGGTACGGGCAAGCCCGTACCCATCCATCACTGTCCCTTATTCGCCTTCGGCTCAACGTATCTTGCTCTGCGAGGCGCACAGCCGCTGCCGCGTCTAAGGGCAAAAACACCGCAACACCTGGAGCACCTATGACAAGCGGCACCAAACAAAAAACCACGGCTCGCCGACGCAGCAAGCCAATCGAGGTTTGGGTCACTGACGAGGAAAAAGCGGTGATCACTGACAAGGCCAAAGAAGCTGGCATGTACCGCTCGGGCTACCTTAGCGCGCTAGGCATGAACACGCCTATCCGGTCGGTCGTTGACCTGACCGCCGTGGGGGACTTGGCCAAGGTGAGCGGGGACCTCGGGCGGGCTGCTGGTCTTTTAAAACTTTGGCTTGCAGAGAAGCGTGGAGAAGGTGCGAACCCCATTGACGTGGAAAGTGTGATGATCGAGTTTCGGAGGTTGCAGGTGGCCATAGGAATGAAGATGGGAGCCATTGTCAAAGCTCACAGGTAAGTCTCAGCTCTGAATAGCTTTTGGATTGTGCAATCCACAAAAATTTATAGCCGGTTCGCAGCCCGTCGAACTGTTCTCAGCTTGATGCCACCCGAATTGTTCCACGTATGCTATTAGTGAACTTTAGCGCATATGTCTCTAGGCGATATGGGGAGGACCAAATGAGAGATCGACCGCACAGTGAGGTTATGTCCGAGGCGCTTCGTGCAGACTCGGTATACGCGGCTGAATTGCTAACACACGTGCTACGCGACGGCAGCCCAGAAGAGCTGGTTATTTTGTTACAACAGCTAACCCTTGCGTCTGGAGTGAACGACCACACACAGCAAGACGGTGTCGACGAATCATGACACGCCTATGCTATTACATACTGAAGGATCTGCTTCTTTAGCAGCAGCATCGCGGGTCTGCTAATAGCGACTGACTAGAGCAAGATTTACGACGGACGATGCTGCTGCATAAACTACGAATTTAAAAAAATTGATTTGCGGATTTTGAGGATCTCGTTCGTGCGCGATTATAGCTTAGCGAGAGCAATAGATAGTCTTCAAAGAAAGAGATGTTGAAGCTAGGCTATTGAGTTTCAAAAGCTGCAAAAATATATCAGAGGTGTTTTGGGTGAGGTGATCTATAGTCAATATAGTTCTATAAAAGGGCAGGCGCTGAGGTAAAGTTATTGGTGTGTGTCCGACATGTGTCGGAGTCATCATGGGAGTAATAAATAGTGTTGCACTCGCATGGGTATTTAGCACTTCACCTGTAAGCACGCCTGCAACGTCAGTATGCCGTTATTCGTAGGCGGTTTTCAACTCTTTTTTCTGAAGTAATCGTTCGATTTTTATGCCCATTTCGCTCCAGTCTACGAACCAGTCATGGAGTGAGATACGCTTGTATTGCAACCTCAATTCTGTCGAGCTAGGTTTTCTACCAAATTCAGTTTCAAATGAGCGAACTATCATTCGAGATTTGAATGCCCTGTCAAGATAGGGGCAGCGAACTAGGTCTAGAAGTAAGTGAGCTGCCTCCGAGTAAACTGACGCTCGCCGAGTCGCTAATATTTCAAGCACAATGCTTTTTAGCTTCCGCTTGAGGTTGTGATAATGAGTGTTGTTCTTCATATAAAAAAGCACAGAAATTATCTGGAAATAGTTAGCTGATTGGATGTTTTTTGTTTCTTCGTTGAAGATGAAATTTGAAATGTTACTCTCTGAAACTAAATCTACATCGCCGGAAATTTCCCTTAGCGCTATCAGAAGGTTTATTACTTCCACTCCTGAGGAGACCTTATCGGCTCTCTTGTTCTTCATCGTGAAAATTATTTCGTCTTGAACTTTTTTGACTATCTCGTCGCCATAAACAGGCTTCATAAGTTTAGCGATTCTGCAACATAATATAGATATTTGGCTTACCAAAAAAGTACTTCTTACCCTGACGTCCATGGAGTATACGAAAAATGTAACGTCCATAATAACTAGCAGGAACTTTAATACGTTTTCTTGTTGGTTGTCGTCCAAGGTGGCGCTATACCCATAAACTTCATGTATCTTATTTTTTATTACTGTAAAGAAGTATCCGGTTATGGTCTCGAACTCTATTTCATTGCTTCTGACAATGGCTTTGATGTCTCTGATCAATCTATTCGCTACTACGCCTGGTCCTTTAAAATACTTTATGAATGTAATTTTCTCTTCTGGCTGATCAGTTTGGCTGTCGACGTTCTCTGCTAACGCAATATCAGGTCTCACTCCTTTTTTTGATTCGTCAAAAGTGTCGAACAGAGCTGAAAAAATATCCTGTATATCTTTTTTTGCCATAGTAATGCCAGTGAGAAATGGCGCCCTATGTCTTGATACTTTTGATTCGTTTAAATATAATTTTATTTTCTCAAGTGAGTTTTCGAATTCGGTTAGTATGTGCTCGCCAACTTTCTCATCGTTGTAAAATAAAAAGTAATCATCTACGTAACGCCTAACATCGTATTCACCTTGAAGGTGTAAGTTGGCTTGTAAAACCTTTTTATCTATGTCTTGTAATATTATTTCTGCATAAATTCTACTGAATTCCGGTCCTATGACTAATCCATCATTCCTGCCAAAGTTAGCAGATTCCATTAATTTGGAAAATTTGTTTTCAAAGTTGTGCTTCCCGAAATGCTCCTTTTGATATTTTTCACTTTTAACTGCTTCGCCTAGTCTTTTTGTAGATATGTTGTCAAAGCACTTGGAGATGTCAAACTTTAATAGTTTTTTAAACTTTTTTTCCAGTCTGTGGAATTCGTAAGAGTCGTAAAATTTATATAGAAAAGAATATTTTTTGTAAAGAAAAAATGAGCTGGCATATTTAAATTGTACAGACATCGACTCATCAACGTTAGCCTCCGCACCCTCGTCTTTTACCACGTTATCTCTCAGTAAGTTGTCAGGCTCGTAATACCAGGCTGCTACCTCTGCTGGTGCACGTAAGGTGTACTCGCTCCGAGCAGTCAGTCCACAGATCAAGCTATTGTAAGTCTTGTAAAAGTCAACAAAGTCTTGCTGGCTGGACGGATGTATAAGATGAAGTGTTCTATAGCTTGAAGCGGTTTTGACTATTTTGAATGTGAAAGGCTGCGTTTCCTTGTGGGAGTGTAATATGGTTCCCAATAGACCTGCTTCATTGGGATTGTGCGGACGTAAATAAAAACCTTCATTCGTTAAAAGAATAGGTACCTCGTATGGAAGTACCTCTGTAAGTAATACGCGTCGGTAATTCGACTTATATACTCGCTTAAGATTCGTGTCTTTGTTATTGTTTTTCATAGTCGCTTTCCCTAGCCCAGCATTTTTTTATTTCTGAGAATTCTGTTTTAGCTATTGCGTAGATTGCCCGTTGAATGAATCCTTTGTCGAAACTGATTCCTCGTGTAGCAATGCAAGCGGCGCGCATATCAGCAGCTCCGATCGCCCTGTAGATACCGCCCCTTTTTGAATGGCTCAACCTTAATAAAAACTTATCTAATTCTCTAATTTGTTCTAGGTCGGAAAGTATTTTGTTGTTGTAGTAGAAACCCGCCATTAAACCATGCGAGATATCATCATTTCTTGAAGGTTCACGGATTAAGTAATTTCCGGTGATAAATTTTAATCTGAGACATAGAAGGTTGATGTCCTTATTTTTTGCGTAGTCCAAAAATGCGAGGATGATGCGGGTCTTGATTTTTCTAATTCTATTGCGAGAGATGCGTACCTTCACCGATTTATCTGGAGTGAGGAAATGCTCGTAACCCAGAAAACTAAGTCGATCATTTCCGAGGTGTAGTTTTTTCGAACATACTTTCTTAATTTTTTTGTGATTTAGGCCTAGGTGTAGCTGTTTAAGTTTTCTTGCGATGTCACCCAGGATATTATCACTTCTGGAATGACAAAAAACCACAAAGTCATCAACGTACCTAGCGTAATAATAGACACCCTCCAATGACTGTACATATCGATCAAATTCTCTGATGTATAACTCAGAGAGAGAGGAGCTTATGCTGATGCCTCTGGGTAGGCCTTTGGCACCTGTCATGCTTACGCGTAAGAAGACTTGCCGTAAAATTTTTCTGTTATGATATGACAGTATTCTATTCGATTCTACTTTTGCGGTAATTGATTCTCTAGGGATCGATTCATAGAAGCTTTTGATGTCACCTTTTATAATTGTGAAGTGGCTAGTGTCCGAGATTAGAGAGCTAATTTGTTCTGTGATTGTATCGCGGTCTGCCTGTTTTACTTTGTATATTCTACCTAATATTTTATTAACTCTTCGTAAGCTATATACGCTCTCTAGAGACAACGCCTTAAAAATCGTCTTACCTTTCTTTTCGTAAGATGTCAGATCAATAAACTCACAGCCGTTTTCTAATATGTTCTTGGCAACAAGTTCTAGTTTCTCAAGATACTCACTTCGCTTTCTGCCTAGCTTAAATTTTACAATGTCTTTAATTGAGGTCAGTCTAAGGAAGCTTTTTCCTGTAAAGTTTTGATCTAACAAGGCGACACCTCTTTGGTTGCTAGATATATGCCTAGGAGCATCCAGCCTATGGAGGTGAAAGAAATGAACAAGTAAAAATAATAAAGTAGGCCGCGCCCGAATATACCAGCTAATAGCTCTAGTACGGGTTTTAGGATGTGTGGGCAGCTTATATTTCTTATGCTTTCGATGCTTAGATCTATTTTGCTATGATTCTCGTATTTTGAAATTATGTCAGCATATTGAGTTGCGTAGCTTTTAAAGTTTTCTGCAGATGGGGAGAAGTCTTCGTTAGTGATGTCGAATTTTAAGATTTTTTTAAAGTGATTAAGAGCCTGAGCGCAATCGTGAATTTTTTCTGCTCGTGCGCCATATTTTGCTCCTGAAACTAGGATTGATAGGGCGAGCATGACTATGGGTAGGCAATTTTGTCCTATCGTTATGATAGCCTCGCTTCGCCCTAGCTTTCCCGCATACATGGTGACTATAAATGATACAACTATCAATGCTGTCGAAGCTAAAATTAAAGCAATATTAGCTGCGCCATCTAGACTGCTCAGTCTCCTATAAGTGTTAAATCTGTAGTCGGCTGTGCAGCTAACTGACGTATATAGTTTTTCATATGCTGTTAGCTTTGTGTTAGGAATATCCCACCCCCACTTTGATTTTGTTATTTGTTCACACTTCAGCGCGCACAAAAAATTCCCCTGTGCTCAGGCGTTTTAGTTAGATCGATTGATTTTCGTCTTAACCCATCCTTGAGCAATCCAGTTACTCCTTACAGCTCAACCGCCTCTCTCTCCAGCGATTTGCTGAGGTACGGCTGACGCCAGTGGACCAACAGTCTCAAACCGGAGCCGGAGTAGATCAAATTGCAGACTACGCTGAATTCATATCAGAACGCCATATCTACTCCATTTTTTGGCGACTAGTGGCTCAAACGCGGCTTTCGCGCCTTGGCTGGAGGTCTTGGCGAGAGGGGCATCATCGGTTTTGCATCGTTTATGATCTTTTCGAAGGCGATCCCATACAGGCAGGGGACTGCCTGCGCTACGACGCATGGGCGATGTCTTCTTCAAGCTCCCTAATGGCCTTGGTTACTTTGATCACAAAAAGCCGCTCAACATGGTGGTCAGGGAGCTGCCAAGCTTCATCGCCGATCCAGATAGCCAAGAGCGCTCGCTTCTGGCCGATGTCACGATCATCTAGATTCGGGATATAGGTATGGCTGCCGGCACCTCCACGTCTCAACTCATAGAACGTCTTGATGAGCGACTTTGTTTGAATATGACCCTCTAGCGCAAACCGCTGGGTGAGCTTGCGTATAGTGTGGTTGACTGACCGGAGCTGCGTCGTCGAGGTGATCTGGGAGAAATACGATGCCCAGCCTCTGCGTTTGTAACCGAAGTAGCATCCGGTGATTCGGAGATTTACCTTCCATTCACAGTACGCTCTGGCCCGTTGCAAGTCCTTGGGGGAATGTGCGGTCGCTATCCTGTGCCTGTAGGCGGTGAAGATCTTCGCGATAGAGGACTCAAATCGAAGAATGCTCTCGTGGCGAATGATGATCTCGCCCCCTTCTACCTGATAACCCAGAAAGCTAAAGGGCTCCGTGAGCGGTGCAACTTTGGACTTCGAGCCAGGGCCAAAGTCATGGGGGTTGAGCCCCAATTTTTTCAAGGCAGCGATCAGCTCATCTGCTACTGCTTTGGCTTGGCCCTCCGGTGCAAGGATCAGAATGTCATCGACGTAGCGTTTGTACCAAATTCCAGCGTGGGCCTTGAACACAGAGTCAATGTTCTGCAGGGCAATCTCGGCCAATAGGTTGGAGATCGCCAAGCCTTGAGGTACGCCGATTGTTGAGTCGGGTGTATCTTTTTTACCCTTGGATTCGGGGACGGTTGGCGTGGTTATCGCAGCCTCGATCAGGCTTCTGAGTTCTCGTTTTCG
The DNA here is from genome assembly GCF_022836805.1 of Pseudomonas sp. RGM 3321. Classification (NCBI taxonomy): domain Bacteria; kingdom Pseudomonadati; phylum Pseudomonadota; class Gammaproteobacteria; order Pseudomonadales; family Pseudomonadaceae; genus Pseudomonas; species Pseudomonas sp. RGM 3321. Next base: position 22,826 of record NZ_JALHBH010000093.1, on the reverse strand, counting down.
TACTTTCTTCCAGATCGTCGTTCTGATCAAAGAATGCGGGATCGAAGGATAGAAATTTTTCAGGTCGATTTTCGCGTATTCCGCATATTTTCCTGATGCCACGCCCGCTCTTAAATCATTTATGACCTCCTGAGGCAATGAGAGCTTTGCCGAGGGGTAAACCTCGGCAAGGCAGTCGCACAACGCTCTGAGAACGATCCTGTCCCTGGCCGTCGGGATAGAGATCTGTCTTGGCTGGGAGGTGGCACCTTTAAGGATCAGCTTTTCCTTGTAGGCGGTGAAGCGGTAATTTCCTTGGTGGACCTTTCGGATGATTAGGTCAAGCTCCTCGTTCAACCGAGTATCCAGCTGTGCCGGCCGGGTGCGATCAAGCCCAATCGCACCAGATGGCTTGATTTTATCGGTATAGATCTGAAGCAAGGGCCTGTGAGCGAAGTGTTTCTTGAAGCTTCTAGCGGCGTTCACTTCATAGCCCAAGCATATAGTCCTACGGCCAATGGCAGTGCATAGAGCAAGCTAGTGAGCAAAAGGCGTAGACCGAGCCAGTAGATGGCAGAGGTACTCTCGAACCAAGTTGGTTGTCTGCTGGAGAGGCCACTAGCGAAAACTCGAGCGATCCGATCGTCGACCTCGTTATGGTTTTCGGACTCGGCCAAAAGGTCGTCATATCGACTGGTCTGAACCGGAGTAGGTGGCATGCTGACGGATAGCTCGTTATACAACTTCTGCAGCTGCAGGTAGTTGCTGCGCATCGCCATGGCTCTCCCTCTGAAGTCTCGATTGCTTACGGCGAGGGAAACCCCGAGCAAGGCTACAGACAGGACTGTTGCCATCACGTCGGTATCGGGGCCAAGAACATGCTCGTAGCGAACGGCAAGCACTGCAAGGACCGTGCTGAGAATGGCGTACCATACGAGTAGCATTTGTGAATGGAAGTCCAGCCATTCCAGGCGTTTATGCGCTTGGATGCGCGCCTTGTACGTAAACCAGACCTTGTCCTTCACTCACATTTCTCCATGAAAATAGGGGAAGAAGGCAGGGGGATTTGAGTACATTTGAACATCCCCAAGGGGATCGGTGAGCGTATGCCCAACGGTCGAAACCGTTCATTATCAGAACCACCCTCACTTGCGCGAGAGGAAAAACCTGCCTCTTCCTGAGTGATTCTACATTGACACTATTAGCTCTGGAAAGAAGAGTCTGTCTGAGTAGTTTTAGCGGCCAGCCAGATATCTGGCAAAGCTAAGCCTGGCCTTAGGTGGTGATGTGCCGTAGAGGCTGCTTTGCCGACGATGGTGCCTGCTGAAGCTGATGAGACGATCAAGCTCGAACTTAGGGTCAGTAATCAGAATCTTGGCATGGTATTTTTCATGGTATAGCTAAGTTCTTGTGATGTAACTGTCTGAATTATATGTATTTTTAATTATATAAAATAATAGAGTGGGAATGATTGGGTGGCTGGTATTGTCCGGCACGATCTAGCAAGAAATGCCCTGAAGCCTGCGTAATTGCGGGCTTTTGGTTTTTTGGGTCTGGCAAATTCTGGCAGCTTTGTGCATCGCCAAGCACCGTGTTTATGTGGCGTGATCTCTCAAACGGCCCCCTCGCCACACTTCGTACTGGCATCAATCTGTTTAGCAATGCCAGAATGTCATCGGCTACCGAATCAATGAATTCGGGTTTTTACGGCACGGATGCGTACAGGCGGTGATCAAGCCTGTTTAAGGGATTTATGGTTTCCATCTATGTACGTGGCGAGGACAAGACCCGGCAGATCAGCGGCTGGGATATAAAACCAGATGGCAAGGGCGGGTTCACCCTGACGTGCCACTACCCCTCTCAAAAAACTTATTCCCGCCCGCTGAGTGAGTGCAGGGTCGTGCCTACCCTGGAATTGAAGGATATGCTTCTTCTGAGAAAAGGAAGCTCGGAATTCAATCCCGTCGCTAGGGTGGAGATATACGGTGAGAAACACGCCCTCGTTCAATATCCGGGAAAACCGAAAAAGTACATTTTTAACATGGACAGTGTTGAGTTCTTTTCCCCGACCTCAATCACTGATGAGCCTGCATTCACTTATTTTCGCTCAGTGGCCGCAGCCAGGGTCAGCACTGCCGCTGCCGGTGATAAAAAGGGCATAGCCGAAAATATTGACCGCCAAATGGGCACACTTTCATTGTCCCCGACCACGGCGCTGCATGCCTACTGCAAAGGGCAGCATGGAACGCTGGAGTCGTCAGGCAATTTTATCTTTCCTTTCGGCCTCAACGAAAGTCAGCTCCAGGCGGTGGAGCAAGCGTTCCTTTCACAGATAAGCGTGATTGAAGGTCCTCCCGGCACGGGCAAGACGCAGACTATCCTGAACATCATTGCCAACATCCTTTTGCAGGGAAAAACAGTGGCGGTGGTGTCCAACAACAATTCTGCAGTCGAGAATGTTTATGAAAAGCTAGGCAAGTGCGGCTTGGATTATCTGGTCGCGAGGCTGGGTAAGAACGACAATCAGAAAGAGTTTTTTGCCAACCGTCCTTCTCGACCTTCCACAGATCCTTCACCAGCGCCTGCCATTGAGCATATCCAGGCTGTGCTGCAACAGCTCAAAGGCTACCTGGGCGCTCGTAACGCAGTGGCGCAGTTGCAGCTCGAGATTAACGAGCTGGAGATAGAGCGTCGCTACCTTACTGAGTGGCAGCGGGATAACGGTGTGGCCGGTCCTTCTCTGGACAGATATAAACTGTCGCCACAAAAGACGACGGACTTGATGGCTTACCTCGAGCAGCTTGCGAGCGAGCGCATAAGAATCAAGGACCGTATCGAGCTCTTGTTCAATTTCAGAATTTTGCGCACCCGCCCCTTCGATAATTGGGACAAGCGCATGTCTGCCTTCTACAGCCTGCAGCTCCATTATTACGACAAGGTCTTGCAAGGTAAGAAGGCAGAGTTGGCAGCCCATGAAGAGGCATTGCGCGTCGGTAACTTCAAGGCGCTGCTGGAGGAGTTGACCACTTCTTCCATGCTTCACCTGAAACACCACCTGCATCGTCATATCTCTGATGACGATACCTTCGACACCACTTACAGAAAGCGGCTTGATGCGTTCCTGAAGCGCTACCCGGTCATTGGCAGCAGTACGCATTCAATCGTCAACTCCCTTGGCGGCAAAGCTGTTCTCGATTACGTGATTATCGACGAGGCCTCGCAACAGGACATCGTCCCAGGTGTACTGGCACTCAGTTGTGCGAAAAATCTGATCATCGTGGGGGACAGAAAGCAACTTGCACACATTCCGGAAAAACTCGGGCTGGAAGCGCCCGCGCCCTGGTATGACTGTGAGAAGTACAGCCTTTTGGACTCATGCGTCAGTGTGTTCGGCAACTCGATACCGATGACGTTGCTCAAAGAGCACTATCGGTGTCATCCCCGGATTATTCAGTTCTGCAATCAGCAGTTTTACGATAATCAGCTAGTACCGATGACAATGGACAATGGCGAAAAACCGTTGACGCTGCTGGTGACTGCCAAGGGAAACCACACGCGCAACAATTCCAATCTCAGAGAGCTCGACTCTTTATTGGCAGTGCTTGAGGCCGACGGGGAAAGCCTCTGGGAGGGCGAAGATGGCAGAGGGTTCATTGCCCCCTTCAAGAATCAGGCGATACTTTCAGGTTCCTGTCTGCCAGCTGATTTCGTCAGAGCCACCGTGCATAAATTTCAGGGCAGGGAGTGCGACGAAATCGTTTTTTCTACTGTGCTGGACAAGTACAAAAGCCCGGAGCGCCTGAGTTTTGTAGATGATGCGCGGATGGTTAATGTGGCGGTATCCAGAGCCAAGAACAGGTTTACGCTGGTTACAGGCGACAATGTTTTCAAAACCAGCAATGGGCATATCGCTGCGCTTATCCGCTATATGGAATATTACGCAGAAGATGGGCAGGTCCATCGAGCGCCTGTTATCTCGGCATTCGATCTGCTCTATAAAGAGTACGACCGATCACTTGAGCGCTTCAATAAAAGGCTCAATCCCAATGACTCATTATTCAAGTCCGAACAGATTGCGGCGCAGATACTTCGCGAGGCATTGGCTCAGGAACCCCGCCGAGGGATCATGTTCCACCGTGAGATCCGGCTGATGCAACTGGCATCGGTGGCCCGCGCAACCTTCACGGAGAGAGAGCTGGAGTTTATGAGAAACGCTGCGCGATGCGATTTCGTGCTCTATTTCAAGGTGGGTAAGACCCCATTGGGCGTGATTGAAGTCGATGGTGGTCACCATGACGATCCGTTACAGATTGAACGAGACGCTGTAAAAAACAGCATTCTGGAAAAGTGCGGCATTCCTTTGCTCCGTCTACGCACTATCGAGAGCCATATTGAAGAAAAAGTCGCGGCGTTTGTGGATCAATGGACGCCGTCTGCACCAGATAAAAGTCTCAGAGTTTCGCCGGGTTGAAGCGATGCCGACCTTGTATCGAGACTGCTAATTACCCTTTTGAAGATGTTATGGTTGGCGGTAGAGCGGCAACAGCGGTGCCGGCTCATCGCCCGCATTCTGCAAACTATTTACGACCTGAAAAGGGTAGCTACTTGGTGCAAACGTCGTTCTGCATCGCCATTGTCGAATAATCCCCGGCACGTAATACTTGCCTGTCGACTATCGCCGAGCAAAGGGACGTACGAGCGTGCTCGATGTACTGATTGAAGTGATTTTTCGCGCCATCTGCTTCCCTGTTGGCTGGCCCATCGTGAAGCTTCTCACGCGAGGTAAATATCCATCGAAGGGCTCCTGGTTTGCCTATACACCGGAGTCCGAGTGGACTTCTGCGGTGGGGTTCGCCGTTCTGATGATCGCGATGATGGCAGCCATGAAACAATTCATTTTTCCATAGCGCACCGACAACACCGTTCGCAGGTGTGATCTCCGGACGCTTAGTGCGCCAGTTAAAGCTGGCGGAGGATAGTCGATGAAAGTTCGATACTGGTAAGAAATGGCGAATCAACCAGACCCCGAGTCATGCATGTTGCACCGTGAGGTGCAGGGTGAAGCGTTGACAGGGGAGACCGATGGGCCAGCCATTGAGCCGCGTAATCAGGAATTCGGGATGCCGATGCTGTTAAGCGAAGCAGAAGGCAACACGGAGCATGGCGTTACACGCCTGTCATGCTCTGATCCCGCGCGGTCGGAGACCCTGTGCACGTCGGGAAGTCCTTCGCACAGAAACTGGGGGATCTCAGCGATGCCCGGTGCGCAAGCACCGGGCGGAGTAGGAAAGGCCAAAAGCCGTAACCCTGCTGTCTACGTCGTTGAGAAGTCGGATACGCCCGTAGTACCTGAGAAGCCATCGAGCAAGGGGCTTAGCCCTGCGGAGAGGGTGGAGGAAAGGGACGTAGCCAAGGGAAACACCGACACGTCCCCCGCGCCCCGGACACAGAGCCGGATCAGTTGCGCGTCGATGGGACTTGAAGGTGTACGTGAAGCAGCCAAGGAATAAGGGCATGCAGTCCACGGCATTGCTGCACCACGTTACACCGCAATTACTGGCGCAAAGCTTTTATGCCCTGCGCCGGGATGCAGCGGTGGGCGTGGACGGCATGTCGTGGCGGGAGTACGAGGAAGGTCTTCTCCAGCGGGTGAGCGATTTGCACGCACGGCTTCATAGTGGTGCCTATCGGGCAACACCGTCGCGGCGGGTCTATATTCCCAAAGCTGACGGTAGGCTGCGCCCGCTCGGCATTGCCTCTCTGGAGGACAAGATCGTACAGCAGTCAGTTGTCGCTGTTCTGAATGCGATCTATGAAGAAGACTTTCTAGGATTCTCATATGGGTTTCGGCCGGGACGTAGTCAGCACGATGCGTTGGATGCATTAACGGTCGCGCTCAAGGGCCAGAAGGTGAACTGGATATTGGATGCGGATATCACGTCTTTCTTTGATGAGATCGACCATGAATGGATGCTGATGTTTCTGGGACACCGGATTGCAGATCGGCGCCTACTCGGACTTATCTGCAAATGGCTTCAGGCGGGAATAATGGAAGAAGGCCGTAGAGTGGCTGCGACCAAGGGGACTCCTCAAGGCGCAGTGATATCGCCGTTACTGGCGAATATTTATCTTCACTACGTGCTGGATCTGTGGGCAAGGCAGTGGCGCGAGCGCCACGCCCGTGGCGATGTGATTGTTGTGCGTTACGCGGACGACAGTGTGGTGGTTTTAGGTTGAAATCGCAGGCCCAGAAATTCTTGCAGCAATTACGAGAACGACTGGCCAGATTCGGTTTATCGCTCAATGCTTCGAAGACACGTCTGATTGAGTTTGGTCGTTTTGCTGCGAAAAATCGGAGAGATCGAGGTTTGGGTAAACCGGAGACGTTTGACTTCCTGGGCTTCACACACTGTTGTAGTACCAACAGAAACGGTGGCTTTCAAATACTGCGTCTGACGGTCAAGAAGCGAATGCGTGCAACGCTGCCAGTCATTCGGGATGAGCTGAAACGCCCACGTCATGAACCCATCCGGGTTCAAGGGCAATGGCTTAACCGAGTGTTCAGTGGGTATTTCAATTATCACGCGGTGCCGGGAAACCTGATACGTCTTGGCGGTTTTCGTTTGGCGGTGTGCCGTCTATGGCGGCAGGCTCTCAAGCGACGCAGCCAGCGTAACCGGCTTCAGTGGTCACGATACGGACGTCTTGCCGACCTCTACATACCTAGACCCAGAATTGCACACCCATACCCGGAGGATCGCTTCGCGTCACGTACCCAAGGCAGGAGCCGTATGCGGTAGTTCCGCACGTACGGATCTGTGCGGGGGGCGGCAGGCAACTGCCGTCCCTACCGCGACCGGCCAGGTGGCCTGGGCGATCCGCATAAAGTTGCCGCCAAAAATGCCGTCGATCTGCGCGGCATCATAGCCACGCCTTAGCAATGCCTCTGCCACCAGCCCCTGCGCTTCCGGTTGCAGTTGACGATGTCCAGTGATGCCGCCATAGAATGCTTTGGGCCACCAATCCTCTTCGTTCACGTCCTCGGACAAACCCTTAACATCAAGATGCAGCTCGGTGTCGAGGCCCAGGCCGATATGCGCCGTCCCCGCTCGCTCGGCCAGGTAATCGATTTGGCGCACGAAGGCTTCGACTGACGCTTGCGGATCGCCCAGGAAAATACCCAGACCGGTCAGCCCGATCACTCCACCCGATTCGACACAGGCCATGATCTGTTCGTCATCCACCGTGCGTGGATGGTCATACACAGCCTTGATATTAGTGTGTGAAAAGACGACCGGTCACTGTGACAGCTCGATTATTTCCATACTCGCGCGCTTGCTGGTATGGGAGCAATCCATCACGATACCCGCAGTATTGATCGCCCCCACGAACTCCCGCCCCAGCGCGGTCAGTCCCATGCCGCTGCCATGGCAACCGCCCGCACAGCTGTTATCGCGGTTGTACGCCGGAAGCATCTGACGGACGCCCAGGTCGGCATACAAGCGGACCATTGCCGGGTCTTGCAGCAACATGTCAGAGCCTTCCAGGTCGAAGGACACCGCTAGCTTGCCCTGCTCGCGGGCACTTTGCAGATCGGCAAGCGTACCGGCCAGCATGAAGTTCTCTGGATGCTTGATCAGCCATTGGCGAAAGCCTGCGATGACCTGCATCACATCGCCGACCGGGGTCATGTCCATACCGACATTGATCGAGACGTGGTGAAAGCCGTTGTCGCGGTAGCGCAGCACCGCAGACATGTCCTGGTTGGGCAGCAACGGCAGGCAGGCATGGGCCTCCCAACGAATGGCACCGGGGGTAGGCGTAGGCACGGTATTTGAATTCATCGCACAGCTCCGGGATTCGTGGGGTGGGTATCAGCAGGCTCTCTAAAACTACCTAAGGTGAGCAAGTCGGTACATTGGGCAATCCGCAAAATACCTCATTTGAAACTGATCTGAAGTTCGAGGAAAATCGTTACGGAAAATCTGCTCAAAGGTAACCCAAGCCCCAACGTCGACGCAGGGCGCGCCCAGCAAAAAGATTCGATATTCACATCCCCAAAAACCAAGGACCCCCGTTCATGAAATCCCGATTTTCTTTCAGTTCATCGTTCCTGATCATGTTGTCGCTGACAGGATGCGCAGCGACTATGGATGCTCCAAAGCACGATCAGCCTGGGGAAAGCGCGCTTTACGGTAGCTGGCATGTTGCAGGTGTAGCGGTATCAGACTCGGGCGTGCAGGCACTGGGGGATGATGATCCGAGCTTTATGGGGCGACGTCTCAGCTTCAATCACGACCAACTGGCATGGAAAGCGTCCGCAGACTCGACGGAAGATGTGTGCAAGGGGCCTGTTTTTCATAAGCTTCCGGCGATGAGTGGAGCTGAACTGGAGCCGCAACTTCATAAGCTTGGCATCGAAAAAGCTGTGCGCTATAGCGTTGAATGCAAATCTGGAAGCTGGGGTCCTTTTGATAAAGAAACGCCGGCATTTTTCCTGGCACAGGACGGATCGTTAGCTCTTTCCTGGTATGACGGCGGACTGCTGAAGCTCGTGCGAGACTGATCACGGGCAGGCCCTTCGCATAGCGCTGTGAAGGGTCTCCCGAAAAAGGTGCTCGCGCTGTAACCAGTGCGATAAGGACTCAAAGTCGGCTAGCGGGTCCAAGCGCAGCGCTCGGCAACCGAGCCATGCGTGCTCGACGAGTGTGGGGCAGGCTATGTCACCGCCAACTCTTCAACTATCCGCTTGCCGCTTTCCCCGGGAAGCAACCCACCTGAACAACCTGCTCAGCCACCAGCGGGCGCGAGCGTCGCGTATCTCATCGATTTGCATGAAGGTGTAAGGCGTGGGCATCGTTTTTTCCTGGACGCGCAGGGTGCGCAGGCCTCTGATGAGGTGACGAGAGTGGATGAGCATGAACGTGCATCCAAATACAAACAGCAGAATAATAAGGATGCCTGTTGTCATTGGCGTGAAAGACTTTATAACCGCTGAAGCGACCAGTGTTCCGAGGCCAGCGATAACTCCGCCGCTGACGCTGGATGTGTCGGGCGAACTGAAGGCAACTCTATTGCCGGACACCCCGAATGGAAACTCTTTTGTCGGCGTCAGATAGATAAACAAATAGAGCAGCATCACGGCAGCCAACAGCAAGGCAGCGGCAAACCCACCCGCGAGCCTGGAACCGCTCAGGTCATCTGTGACAACGCTATAGCTGACGCACGCGGGCGCGAATCCCAGGAGAAAGATCAACAGTGTTAAGTAGCCAGAGGCGAACAATGTGTAGCGCTCACACGCATACTTTATATAAAGCGCATAAATGAAAGACGTCAGCGACATGCAGCCGTAAATCCACCAGCCACCTGAAAAGCTCACTGGACCCATGACGCCAAAGGTCCCGGTGAGCAAGAATATCGCTGTCGATACTTGCCTGACCGTTCGTGCGTCCGGATCGTAAATAGTGCTCATCTCGGCCAATAATCCTTTGTTGTGTCATCCAGCAGTTTGTCCTGGCCGACTCTGGGCATTGCGCATTGCGCGAGCAGGCCGACCGCTGTAACTGTACTAGGCTATGGCGGCTACTCCAGGGACGCCAGCCAAACCAGGTCCAAACGCCACAATATCTCCAGTGGCGAATTCAAAGGCTGGCCCTCCGCACACTTTATGACCTGAAGCCACTTGCCCACTAACCCCAAACCGCGGCGGCTCCATTTATGTTCAAACGCATTCTGTCCGCTCTCAGCGGCAAGAAATCTCAAGCTTCAACAGATAACTCGCCTGCTGATACAACGCCGCCAGAAGCTCACGACGGCGAGTTGATCACTGCCTACGACAGTTACGGACGCGAGATAAAGATCACTCGGAGCGAGTGGCGCGAGAAGGTGTTCCTGCCCAATCTGCAACAGCAGTGGGGTGATGCTGACGAGCTCTACAACCTCATCGTTTCGGGGCTGAACGATGGATTTGCGACTGACCTGATGTCTGCCGCCGAACGACTGGTCGAGATCGACGCTAATCCCGAGCGCAGCCATGTGGTGAATGGCATCGTGCTGATGCATAACGCGCGGCTCGATGCAGCAGAAGCCTCGCTACGCGAAGGGCTGGCTAAAGTCGGCGTGTCGGGAATCATTCTGACCAATCTGGCCAAGGTGTTTGCCGAGCGTGGTGATCAATCAGGTGCAGAGGCGACGCTTTGGCAGGCGGTTGAAGCCGATCCGAATCAGGAAAACGGTCTGTTGTGGTGGCTGAGCATCCAGCAGGAACGGGGTGGTGAGGCCGCCTATCTCGATGCTCTACGCACTGTAGCGGCGTTGCCGGGCAGTTGGCGTGCGCAGTTGTGGATGGCGCGGCATTACCTGCAGCAGCAGAACGTCGCGCAGGCGCGTGTGTTGTATGAGGAGGTACTGGCAGGAGGTCATTTCGACCGCAGTGCCTTGCAGATGATATCGGGCGACTTGGGCAACAATGGCCACATCCCGCTGATCATTGAGCTTGTCGGGCCTGCTTATGATGAGCACAAACATGATTCGACGGCAGGTCTCAACTTGCTGCGTGCCTATCAGGAGCTTGGCAGGGTGGATGAAGGCGAAGCGTTGCTTACTCGCTTGTATGCACTCGGCTTTGCGCCAATCAAAAGTCACCTTGACCAGTTTGCGCATGCTTTCGAGGACGTGCGCAGGCAGGAAGACAAAGGCATTCCGATTGACCCTGCCAGCGTGACGATCAATACCTTGGCGCTGAACAAGCCGGTCTGGCACTACGGTTTGCGCAATGCTGACTGGCTCTTCGCGCAAAAACCGGAAGGTGCGCCAGAAATCGGTTTCTTCGCCTTGTCCAAAATCATGGAGAAAGCAGAGCCTGCCGAATCGCAGCGCGAAGATGATGTCGGGCGCTATACGCGTGCCATTCCTCTTTACCTGGCGGAGTCGGTTCACTATTGGCATGACTATGTAGCCAATTGCTATGTTCAGGTCGCGGAGGGTGCGGGGCCGGTTGTATCGGGGGTTGAGGTCGACGGCAACACACTGTTCGATATCGTCCCGCCAACGACGAAGTATTTCGTCACGGGCGAGGTGGGTTGTTCGGGTGAGGGCGATCAGGCCCAATGGCGGATTTCACTGAGCCTATGGAATTGCACGACCCGCACCCGGCAAACCGTTGAAAACGGTAGTGCAGGCAAGGCGGAACTTGGCGCGCTGGTACTTGATCTCCAACAGCGCTTGCTGGCCGGCATCGGACTCAAGCGTGAGCAGCCACTGGATGTGTTTTACCGGCAGCCTACTGCTGAGGTCTTGCCGGTGTATCTGACTCAGTTGGGCCAATCATTCATGCTGACGTTGCTTGCGAACGACCACTTACCCAAATCGTCGATGTGGGGGGAGCGCGCGATGCTCGAATGGCCCCTGAATATGGCGCTCCAGTGGCCTGAGATAGAAACCGCAAAACTGATGTACATCTCCGTGTTGGGAAAGGCTTTCGACTACAAGTCGGAAACAGTGGCCGAGCACGAGCAACGAAGCCTGCAAGTGCTGAGCGAACTGGAACGGGCGAACAGCCCGGCATCACGCCTGGCACCGCTGATATGGAAAGGGTTTGGCATGCAGGCAGAGTTGCAGGATTACCGCGCCAATGTATCGCTTGATGCAGAGCCTGCGTATATCGAATGGCTGGAGCGAGTTAGTCAGTCGTAGCGGTTGATCGATGCAAAAAGCCGGAGCAGGCGTCACTGCCTTGTCCGGCTTTTTTACGCCTCAACTTCAGTTCGTGGTATCCACCCTTATCTTTACGCAAATGCAGGTGTATCGTATTCGCCCCTCGCATTTGCTCGCAGATGCGCTTAGTCGTCGTTTTTGAGGTTGCGCCGTTCATGTCCTTTACCCGTCGTCAGATCCTCACAGGCATCGCCGGTCTTGCTGTAGTCGGCCTCGGTGCTGGTGGTGCTTCGCGTTACTGGATGGGGCGTCGCGAGTCGCAAGTGGGCTCGGACTTCGTGCTGATCGCTGCGCCGCTGGATATAGAGCTGGTCTCTGGCCACAAGACACCTGCCTGGGCGTTTGGCGGTTCTGCACCGGGCACCGAGTTGCGGGTGCGGCAGGGCGAGTGGTTGCGCTTGCGCTTCATCAACCAGCTGCCGGTCGAGACGACCATTCACTGGCATGGCATCCGCTTGCCGCTGGAGATGGATGGCGTGCCGTACGTTTCACAGTTGCCAGTGAAGCCGGGTGAATATTTTGATTACAAATTCCGGGTGCCGGATGCCGGTAGCTATTGGTATCACCCGCACGTCAGCAGCAGCGAAGAACTGGGCCGTGGGCTGGTCGGGCCGCTGATCGTTGAAGAGCGCGAGCCTACCGGTTTCGCCCATGAGCGCACGGTCAGCCTGAAAAGCTGGCATGTGGATGAAGTTGGCGCGTTTACCGAGTTCAGCGTGCTGCGTGAGGCGGCGCGTGAAGGTACGGCAGGGCGGCTTTCGACATTGAATGGTGTTCCGCAGGCGGTCATTGAATTGCCTGCGGGGCAGATTACCCGCGTGCGCTTGCTCAACCTCGACAATACCGTCACCTATCGCCTCAACCTGCCGGACGCCGAGGCGCAGATTTATGCGCTGGATGGCAACCCGGTCACGCCGCGGCCGTTTGGCGACGAATACTGGCTGGGGCCGGGCATGCGCATCTGTCTGGCGATCAAGGCACCGCCTGCGGGTGAGGAAATTTCATTGCGTAACGGCCCGGTGCGCCTGGGGACATTTCGGTCGGTCGCCAATAACGACGCGCCCGGCCAATGGCCACCCGAGCTGCCTGCCAACCCGGTGGCCGAGCCGGATATGGATAATGCCGAGAAGATCAATTTCAACTTCGAATGGGTGGGCTCGATGTCGGTCAACACCGACAACGGCAAGCCGCCCAGCCTGTGGCAGATCAACGGCGAAGCCTGGGACATTACTGACAAGACCTGCGCCGACCGGCCTATCGCCAAATTGAAGCTGGGCAAGAGCTACATCTTCGAGTTGAAGAACATGACTCAGTATCAGCACCCGATTCACTTGCACGGCATGAGTTTCAAGGTAGTTGCGTCCAATCGGCGCAAGGTCATTCCGTACTTTACCGACACGTTCTTGCTGGGCCGCAACGAGCGGGCGCGGGTTGCGCTGGTGGCGGATAACCCTGGCGTGTGGATGTTCCACTGCCATGTGATCGATCACATGGAAACCGGTCTCATGGCCGCGATCGAGGTGTCGTAATGCGTCAGCCGCAAATCATCGACCGCAGCAAGGATCAGGACTTCATGCGTGAGGCACTGGCGCTCGCCGCGCGAGGCGCATTGCTTGGTGAAGTGCCGGTCGGTGCAGTCGTGGTGCAGAACGGCGAGATCATTGGTCGTGGTTACAATTGCCCGATCAGTGCGAGCGACCCCAGTGCGCATGCCGAAATGGTCGCTATTCGCGATGCCGCCAAGGCGCTGGACAATTATCGGCTGCCGGGCAGTACGCTTTACGTGACGCTGGAGCCGTGCAGCATGTGCGCCGGGTTGATCGTACATTCGCGGGTGGCGCGCGTGGTTTACGGCGCGCTTGAGCCCAAGGCAGGCATCGTTCAAAGCCAGGGGCAGTTTTTCAGTGAGGGCTTTCTCAATCACCGCGTGCTGTTTGAGGGCGGGGTATTGGGCGAGGAGTGCGGGGCAATGCTGAGCGAGTTTTTCAGAATGCGCCGGGCGGCCAAGGATGCAGACAAAAACCAGGGCGCCGTTTAGAGCGCAGGCTTGTCCTGGCTGCTGCCTGAAGCAGGTGTAGGCGGCGCAGGTGGTTGGGTCTTGTCTACACCGGGAACATGCAGGTTGCCATCGGCGACCTGGCTGCCCTCGAGCTGAGGCTGCGTGACCCAGGTCAGAATGTCGTAATAGCGACGAATGTTGGCAACGAAATGTACCGGCTCGCCGCCTCGGGCATAGCCGTAACGTGTTTTGCTGTACCACTTCTTCTGCGCCAGACGCGGCAGCATTTTTTTCACGTCCAGCCATTTATTGGGATTCAGCCCCTCGTTTTCCGCCAGTTTGCGTGCATCTTCAAGATGTCCGCCACCAATGTTGTAGGACGCAAGAGCCAGCCATGTACGATCAGGCTCTTGAATTTTGTCATCCAGCTGATCCTTTACGTAGGCAAAATACTTTGCCCCGCCCTGAATGCTTTGTCGCGCGTCGAGCCTGTTGGTCACGCCCATCGCCTGAGCGGTGTTCTGGGTCAGCATCATCAGGCCGCGCACACCGGTTTTCGAGGTAACAGCCGGTTGCCACATTGATTCCTGATAGCCGATGGCGGCCAACAATCTCCAGTCGACCTGTTCTTTCTTGGCCGATGTCTGGAAGTGTTTCTCGTATTTGGGCAGGCGTTCCTGCAAATGCTGGGCAAAGGTATAGGCGCCAACGTAGCCGAGCACGTCAACGTGGCCGTAGTAACGGTCTTTCAGGCGTTGCAGCGTGCCGTTCTTTTCGACCTTGTCGAGGTACGCGTTGATTTCGTTGAGCAGGCTGTTGTCTTCCCCCGGGGCAACCGCCCAGCGTTGTTCGCGGGCTTCGCCAAGGTCGAAGGCTACACGCACATTGGGAAAGTACACCTGATTCATCGCCAGCTCGTTGGAGTCGACCAGCGTCAGGTCGATCTGGCCTTCATCGACCATACGCAGGAGATCGACGACCTCGACCGCGTCCGACTCTTCGTATTCAAGGCCGGGATTCTGCGCCTTGAGCGCCGCAAGCTGCTCGGCATGCGCGCTACCTTTCAGGATCACGATGCGTTTGCCCACCAGATCGCCCGGGTCGGTGGGGCGCGACTGGCCGTTGCGGTAGACAACCTGAGGGGTCACTTCCAGATAAGCGTGCGAGAACCGCGCCTGTTGCTTTCGCTTTGGCGTCTCGATCAGGCCCGCGGCACCCAGGACCGGACCGCCCGGTTTGTTCATCTGGTCGAACAGATCGTCCAGATTGTCGGCCGTTTCGATCTTCAGTTCGACGCCCAGATCGTCGGCGAAACGCTTGACCAGCTCGTATTCGAAGCCGGTTTCGCCGTTGCGATCCTGAAAGTAAGTCGCCGGGCTGTTACGGGTGATCACCCGCAGTACGCCGTCCTCCTTGACTCGCTCCAGTGTGGTGGGTTTATCCACACAGGCGCCGAGCATCAGGAAGAGTCCGGTTGCGATGAGCCACTTGGCGCAACGTGGGCGGAAATCTGGTCTGAAGAACATCGGTGCAGTATACGCAAAGCGCACCGGGCGCCATATCTCGACAGTGAAGCCTGCGTCTGATAGGCGAGGAGGTTTTACAGGCATTTTCAGACTTTTTTTGCGCGGAGCGACATTCGGGCGTACCCGATGCCGCCGTTTTGGGTGATCAAAGGCCCGCTTTAGGCTAGAATGTGCGGCCTCAAAGCACACCCCCTTCTCGAGGCTGTCCCGAAGATGTTGATCCTGCGCGGTGCTCCTGCCCTTTCTGCCTTCCGCCACAGCAAATTACTAGAACAACTGAAACAAAAAGTTTCAGCTGTCAGTGGCTTGTACGCCGAATTCGCCCACTTCGCGGACGTCAACGACGTTCTGACCAGCGAAGAACAGCAGGTTCTTGATCGTCTCCTGAAATACGGCCCCAGCGTGCCGGTTCAAGAGCCGAGCGGCCGTCTGTTTCTGGTGTTGCCGCGTTTTGGCACCATTTCACCCTGGTCGAGCAAGGCCAGCGACATCGCCCGCAATTGCGGCCTGACGAAAATCCAGCGCATCGAGCGCGGGATTGCCTTCTATGTAGAAGGCCAGTTCAGTGAGGCCCAGGCTCAGGCAATCGCCGACAGCCTGCACGACCGCATGACGCAACTGGTGTTGGGCGATCACGAACAGGCCGCCAGCCTGTTCAGCCACGCCCAGCCCAAGCCGCTGACCGCGGTGGACATTCTGGGTGGCGGCCGCGCGGCGCTGGAAAAAGCCAACGTCGAACTGGGTCTGGCCCTCGCTGAAGATGAAATCGATTACCTGATCACCAGCTTCAACGGTCTGGGGCGCAACCCGCACGACATCGAGCTGATGATGTTTGCCCAGGCGAACTCCGAGCACTGCCGCCACAAGATTTTCAACGCCAGTTGGGATATCGACGGCCAGAGCCAGGAAAAAAGCCTGTTCGGCATGATCAAGAACACCTACCAGATGCACAGCGAAGGCGTGCTGTCCGCTTACAAGGACAACGCTTCGGTGATCGTCGGTAATGTCGCCGGTCGCTTCTTCCCGGACCCTGAAACCCGTCAGTACGGCGCGGTTCAGGAGCCGGTGCACATTCTGATGAAGGTCGAGACGCACAACCACCCGACCGCCATTGCACCGTTTCCTGGTGCAGCGACCGGCTCCGGCGGCGAGATTCGCGACGAAGGTGCAACCGGTCGCGGTGCCAAGCCCAAGGCCGGGCTGACCGGTTTCACCGTCTCCAACCTGCAGATTCCCGGTTTCGTGCAGCCTTGGGAAGTGCCGTACGGCAAGCCCGAGCGCATCGTGACTGCGCTGGACATCATGATCGAAGGCCCGCTGGGTGGCGCGGCGTTCAACAACGAGTTCGGTCGCCCGGCGCTGACCGGCTATTTCCGTACCTTCGAGCAGTCCATCACCACGCCGCACGGTGACGAGGTTCGTGGCTACCACAAGCCGATCATGCTCGCGGGCGGTATGGGCAATATCCGCGAAGATCACGTCCAGAAGGGCGAGATCACCGTGGGTTCCAAGCTGATCGTACTGGGTGGCCCGGCGATGCTGATCGGCCTGGGTGGCGGCGCGGCTTCCTCGATGGCGACCGGCACCAGCTCCGCAGACCTGGATTTCGCTTCGGTTCAGCGTGAAAACCCCGAGATGGAGCGTCGTTGCCAGGAAGTCATCGACCGCTGCTGGCAGCTGGGCGACCGTAACCCGATCAGCTTCATCCATGACGTCGGTGCCGGTGGTTTGTCCAACGCCTTCCCTGAACTGGTCAATGATGGCGATCGCGGCGGACGTTTCGAACTGCGTAACGTACCCAACGACGAGCCGGGCATGGCCCCGCTGGAAATCTGGAGCAACGAATCCCAGGAACGTTACGTGCTGGCCGTGGGCGTTGAAGATTTCGACCGTTTCAAGGCTATCTGCGAGCGTGAGCGCTGCCCGTTTGCGGTTGTCGGCGAAGCCACTGCAGAGCCGCAACTGACCGTCACCGACAGCCATTTCGGTAACAGTCCGGTGGACATGCCGCTGGAAGTATTGTTGGGCAAGGCGCCGCGCATGCACCGTTCGGTCGCACGCGAAGAAGAGATCGGCGATGATTTCGACCCGAGCACGCTGGACATCGAAGAAAGCGTGCAGCGCGTATTGCGCCACCCGGCCGTCGCCAGCAAAAGCTTCCTGATCACCATCGGTGACCGCAGCATTACCGGTCTGGTCGCTCGCGATCAGATGGTCGGTCCATGGCAGGTGCCTGTGGCTGACTGCGCCGTCACCGCCACCAGCTTCGACGTCAACACCGGCGAAGCCATGGCGATGGGCGAACGTACTCCGCTGGCGCTGCTGGATGCTCCGGCTTCGGGCCGCATGGCGATTGGCGAGACGCTGACCAACATTGCGGCCTCACGTATTGAAAAGCTGTCTGACATCAAGCTGTCGGCCAACTGGATGTCGGCTGCTGGCCACCCTGGTGAAGACGCGCGTCTTTATGACACTGTCAAAGCGGTCGGCATGGAGCTGTGTCCGGAACTGGGTATCACCATTCCGGTGGGCAAGGACTCGATGTCCATGAAAACCCGCTGGAGCGACGAAGGCACTGAGAAGAGCGTGACTTCGCCGCTGTCGCTGATCGTGACCGGCTTTGCACCAGTGGTCGACATCCGTCAGACCCTGACGCCCGAGCTGCGCATGGACAAGGGCATCACCGACCTGATCCTGATCGATCTGGGCCGTGGCCAGAACCGCATGGGCGCCTCGATTCTCGCCCAGACCCACGGCAAACTGGGTCGTGTCGCACCAGACGTCGACGACGCTGAAGACCTCAAAGCCTTCTTCGCCGTGATTCAGGGCCTCAATTCAGACGGTCATATCCTCTCCTATCACGACCGTTCCGACGGTGGCCTGCTGGTCAGCACGCTGGAAATGGCCTTTGCCGGTCACTGCGGCCTGAACCTGCACCTCGACGGTCTGGCCGACAACGTTTCCGAGCTGAGCGCGATCCTGTTCAACGAAGAGCTGGGCGCGGTCATTCAGGTGCGTCAGGACGCGACTCCGCTGGTGCTGGCGCAATTCAGCGCTGCCGGTCTGGAAGATTGCGTTGCGGTGATCGGTCAGCCGATCAACAACGACGAAGTCTCGATCAGTTTCCACGGCGAACCGGTCTTCAGTGGCCAGCGCCGCCTGCTGCAACGTCAGTGGGCCGAGACCAGCTACCAGATCCAGCGTCTGCGCGATAACGCTGAATGCGCTGATCAGGAATTCGATGCACTGCTGGAAGAAGACAATCCGGGCCTGACCGTCAAACTGGGCTTCGACGTTAACGAAGACATCGCTGCGCCGTACATCAAGACGGGCGTCCGCCCTCAGGTTGCCGTTCTGCGTGAGCAGGGTGTCAACGGTCAGGTCGAGATGGCGGCAGCCTTTGATCGCGCAGGCTTCAACGCGATTGACGTGCACATGAGCGACATCCTTGCCGGTCGTGTCGACCTGAACGACTTCAAGGGCATGGTTGCCTGTGGCGGCTTCTCCTATGGCGACGTGCTTGGTGCCGGTGAAGGCTGGGCCAAGTCGGCACTGTTCAACAGCCGCGCCCGCGATGCGTTCCAGGGCTTCTTCGAGCGTGCCGACAGTTTCACGCTGGGTGTGTGCAACGGTTGCCAGATGCTGTCCAACCTGCACGAGCTGATTCCGGGCAGCGAGTTCTGGCCACATTTCGTGCGTAACCGCTCCGAGCAGTTCGAAGCGCGCGTGGCAATGGTTCAGGTTCAGGAGTCGGCGTCGATCTTCCTGCAAGGCATGGCCGGTTCGCGCATGCCAATCGCCATCGCTCACGGTGAAGGTCACGCAGAGTTCCGCAATGACGACGCGCTGCTTGAAGCGGATGTGTCGGGTACTGTGGCACTGCGCTTCGTCGATAACCACGGCAAGGTCACCGAAACCTACCCGGCCAACCCGAACGGCTCGCCGCGCGGTATCGGCGGCATGACCACCCTGGACGGTCGCGTGACGATCATGATGCCGCACCCGGAACGCGTGTTCCGCGCAGTGCAGAACTCGTGGCGTCCCGAGGACTGGAACGAGGACGCCGCCTGGATGCGCATGTTCCGCAACGCGCGGGCCTGGGTTAACTAAGGCGCGTGTACAAGCTCGCCTTCTTTGTTCCTCCGAGTCATGTGGACGAGGTCAAGAGCGCCGTATTCGCTGCTGGTGCAGGGCGAATCGGCGCTTACGATCACTGTTCATGGCAAGTGCTCGGCCAGGGCCAGTTCCGCCCGCTGGATGGCAGTCAGCCATTTGTCGGGCAGAGTGGAGTGGTAGAATCAGTGGAGGAATGGAAGGTCGAGCTGGTCGTGGCTGATGATCTGATTCAGCAAGTGGTGGTGGCTCTCAAGCAGAGCCATCCCTACGAAACGCCTGCTTACGAAGTATGGCGGCTGGCAGAGTTCTGAGGCGCTGCACGGCCTCTTCGCGAGCAAGCCAAGCGTCGCCCGGCCGCTCCCACGATGTATAACTATTGACGCCTATCGTGCGACGCTCCGCGTCGGCATGCTGTTCTGGACGCTCTGCGTCCAATCCTGACTGCCCGCTGCAATGATCAAGGCCGAATCTCGATCATCGTCCCGTCTTTCACCAGATCCCATATCTCCCGCATATCGTTGTTCTTCAGCGCGATGCAGCCGTTGGTCCAGTCCAGTGTGTGGAAGTACCACTCCGGATACTCTTCATCCACTGGCGTGCCGTGAATCATGATCATGCTGCCCGGTTTCACGCCTTCGCGACGTGCCCGTGCCGAGTCCGAAATGTTCGGGTAGGAAATGTGCATCGACAGGTTGTAGTTATTGCTGGGCTTGCGCCAGTCGAGCCAGTAGAAACCTTCCGGCGTGCGTTGGTCGCCTTCCTGCAGTTTGGTGCCCTTGGGGTTCTTGCCCAGAGAGATTCGATAGGTTTTCAGGGCTTCGCCACCGCTGATCAGTTGCAACTGGCGAACCGACTTGAGTACCAGCACCTTGTCGATCGGCTTGCTGGCAATACTCTCGGTATTGATGACTTTATTGTTGATGATTTTCTGTTCGCTGCCCTTGGGCACGATGGTCTGGGTAAACGCAGCCTGCGAAAGCGGTACGAATGACATGCAAAAGAAGGCGAACAACCAGCGCATTACGATTTCCCTGAAGGTGCTTCTTTCTATAAAAAAGCGCCGATATTGTGTGCGACCCTGACTTTCAGGTGTCCAGCAACGGACGTGACGGGGGAAGGGCGCTGGTATGAACCGGGTAGACCTGCCGACGCCGATCCGCGAAGAAGTATTCTAGGGTACGTCCGACTGTCATGAAAGCCAGGTCTGACCACGGAATGTCGGCTTCGTCGAATAACTGCACTTCCAGGCTCTCGATTCCTGCGGCGAACGCATCATTAGCCATTTCTGCCCGATAGAACACATGCACCTGATTGATATGCGGAACGTCGATCAAGGTGTACAGATGCAGCTCGGTAAGGGTGGCGCAGGCTTCTTCAGTGGTTTCGCGCCGCGCGGCCTGTTCTATGGTTTCGCCGTTCTCCATGAAACCGGCCGGTAACGTCCAGAAGCCCAGGCGCGGCTCTATGGCCCTGCGGCACAGCAGGATCTTGTCGCCCAGCGTCACCAGGCAGCCCGCAACGATGTTCGGATTCTGGTAATGAATGGTGTGACAATGCTCGCAGACATACCGCAATCGGCTGTCGCCTTCGGGAATACGCTGGATAACGGGGTTGCCGCACTGGCTGCAAAATTTCATGGGGTCATTCGATAGTGAACGCAGTCGCTATCTTGGCCTGTCGTACCGCGGCTCGGCAACCCTCTGTGCGACAGGAGTTGCCTTGCAAGGGGTTGGGCGCAACCTCGCTTTGGTGCATGATGCCAGACAGGCAACAGATCGAGATTTCCCATGCTGGATGAGCTACTTCGCCGTGTAGTCAATCATACGCCCGAAACCCTCGACTCGGATCGACGATTCCCCGAGGCGGCTGTTCTGGTGCCTGTCACCCGCAGTGAGCAACCCGAGCTGATTTTGACCCTGCGTGCCAGTGGCCTGTCGACGCATGGTGGCGAAGTGGCTTTTCCGGGTGGTCGACGCGATCCGGGTGACCCGGACCTGATTTTTACTGCCCTGCGCGAAGCCGAGGAAGAAATCGGCCTGCCTCCCGGGCTGGTCGAAGTAGTCGGCCCGTTAAGCCCGCTCATCTCCAGACATGGCATCAAAGTCACGCCGTATGTCGGTGTCATCCCCGATTTTGTCGAATACCAGCCCAATGACGGCGAGATCGCGGCGGTGTTCAGCGTACCGCTGGAGTTTTTTCGTCAGGACGCCCGTGAGCACACGCACCGCATCGATTACGAAGGCCGCAGTTGGTACGTGCCCAGTTACCGTTACGGCGGGTACAAGATCTGGGGGCTTACCGCGATCATGATCGTCGAACTGGTCAATGTGCTGTACGACACCAAAATCAGTCTGCATCATCCGCCCGAACGCTCGACCACCTGAACCTGAGTGGCCTGCAGCAAAAGAGCTGTTCACAAGAAGTGCTGTTCATAACAATCCGTACCTATGAGTACGACCCGCCTGAGGAGGCTGTATGAAATATCGCCTGGGGGAATCCCGTGTCCAGACCGACCCGCAGAGCTGGGTTGCTCCCAATGCAGTGCTGATCGGCAATGTCAGGCTGGAAGCCGGGGCAAGTGTGTGGTTCAACGCGGTGTTACGTGGCGACAACGAGCTGATCCATATCGGTGAAAACAGTAACGTGCAGGATGGCACAGTAATGCACACCGACATGGGCTCACCCCTGAGCATCGGCAAAGGCGTGACCATTGGGCATAACGCCATGTTGCATGGTTGCAGCGTTGACGATTACAGCCTGATCGGTATCAATGCGGTCATCCTCAATGGGGCGAAGATTGGTAAATACTGCATCATCGGCGCCAATTCGCTGATCGGAGAAAATAAGGTCATTCCTGATGGCTCGCTGGTCATGGGCACACCGGGTAAAGTGGTGCGCGAACTCACCGACGTGCAGAAGAAGATGCTGGAAGCCAGCGCCGCCCATTATGTACACAATGCCCAGCGTTACGCCCGTGACCTGGTTGTGCAGGAAGAGTGATGAGCACTGATACCCCGATTGAAAAGCCGGTCCGTTCTCCCTGCGTGAGTATTTGTGCGCTCGATGAGCAGGATATATGCACCGGTTGCCAGCGAACCGTGAACGAGATCACCCGGTGGAGCCGTATGAGCAACGACGAGCGCCGTGTCGTGCTCGGGCTGTGCGACGAGCGCGCCAGGGCTAGCGGCCTGATGTGGACAGTGGGCGAGGCACGCTGATGTTCCGATGGTCTTGTAGCCGCGAACAAGTTCGCGAAGAGGCCGGTGCAGTCAATGCATTTCCTGCGTCAGGAATAGCACTTTGGCGAACAAGTTCGCTTGTATGGTAAGACTTGAAGGGAGGAGGAGGGACTTAGTTCGCTTCTTGACCTTGCCCCTGAAAAACGTATCCCTTGCCAGGTGCCTCAATAGCCGCAAGGATACGACATGACTAAGCTCAAGACAGACCGCGTTAAATACACCCTCGAGTTCAAGCTTGAGGCCGTGCGACTG
>NZ_JALHBH010000092.1:0-72030 GCF_022836805.1 Pseudomonas sp. RGM 3321 | reverse complement strand
GACCTGCTTCCTCGCTGACTCTTCACTCAAAACCCTTGCAAACCATTGATCTACAAGGCTTTTTCGTTTCCGTCTGCGCCGGAAGTGGGGCGAATTATAGACAGATCACAGAGGGCGTCAACCGTTATTTTGAACTTTCTTCGATCCTGTCCCGGCAGAACCGCCAAGACGCGGGATTCGCCTTGTAATCACTGGAATCCGCAGCAGCAACAGGAACGCACCTATCCCCGCATACAGTGCCCATTCCTTAAGGTCAGCCCTGACAATCCAGAACATGTGCAGCAAGCCCAGCCCCAGAATCACGTATATAAGCCGATGCAGCTTCTTCCAGCGCGCCCCGAGTCGACGCTGACTATAGCGATTGGACGTCACCGCCAAAGCCAACAGCCCGAGAAACGCCAACGCACCCACGATGATATAGGGACGCTTGACCAGCTCCACGCCCAACTGCCCTAAATCCAGCCCGAGGATGAACAGCGCATACATCGTCATGTGCAGCACCACATAAGCAAAACACCACAACCCCAGTTGACGACGGACAACGATCCATCCCGGCCAGCCGGTCAGGCGCTGCAAAGGCGTCATGGACATTGTGATCAGCAACATCACCAGAGTCGCTAGCCCGAAGTTCTCAACCAGAACCTTGCCCGGATCAGGACCCAGGGCAAAGATCCACGCCTGATAGAGCCACCAGACCGGCGCAACGCACGCAGCGAGAAATACGGCCAGACGCCAGAACGGGTATCGCATCAATAGTCCTTCCTCAGATCCATACCGGCATACAAGGCCCCCACCTCCTCCTCATAACCGTTGAACATTTTCGTGTCGCGCAGATTCGGACTGAACAGGCCGCTCGGCAAGCGACGCTCTCTGGCCTGGGTCCAACGGGGGTGATCAACTGTCGGGTTGACGTTGGCGTAGAAGCCATACTCATTTGCCGCGATACTTTGCCATGTGGTCTTCGGCTGCTCGCTGACCAGGCTGATACGCACAATGGACTTCACACTCTTGAAGCCATACTTCCACGGCACCACCAAACGCAGCGGAGCGCCGTTCTGATTAGGTAACTCACGCCCATACATGCCCACCGCAAGAATCGCCAACGGATTCATCGCTTCATCCAGACGCAGCCCTTCTACATAAGGCCAGTCGATGAGAGCAAAGTCAGAGCGCTGCCCTGGCATGGACTTGGCGTCTTCAAGCGTTTCGAAGCGAATGTATTTGGCCTTCGAGGTCGGCTCTACCTGCTTAAGCAGTGCAGAGATCGGAAAGCCCATCCAGGGAATGACCATTGACCAGGCTTCGACGCAGCGCAGCCGATAGATCCGCTCCTCCAACTGGTAAGGCTTCATGAAGTCTTCCAGCGCATAGCGACCCGGCTTGCCGACTTCACCATCGATCACGACGCTCCACGGCTGAGTCTGCAAGGAACCGGCATTTTTTGCAGGATCGCCCTTGTCGGTACCAAACTCGTAAAAGTTGTTGTAGTGAGTCGCGTCCTTGAACGGCGTGATCGCCTCGTCCTTGACATTGACCGCCTGCCATTTAGTGGACGCAAGCTTGTCGGCGAACCACCCTGGCGCTTTCCCGGGCTCTACATCCGCATAGCGCGAAGCGTCTGCAGCGCTTGCCCAGCGCGGCAGCGCCGTGACGGCCAGACCGGCAAGCGAGCTGGCGAGCAATGTGCGTCGCGAGAGATAAATGGATTCAGGCGTGACATCCGACTCTTTGGAGTCGGACGCAGAAGGAAGCTTGATTAGCATGATGACTCCGCAGCCTAAGGGAACTGATGCACCAGTAGACTACGGAGTATGGTGGAAATTAGATCATTGAGAGGCTTTATGACGACGCAATAGGTACTGAATGGGGCCGGACAGCGCGTACGCGAGGAATATCAGCAGCAGAATGCGCGGCGGATCACTGAATACCACGGCAAACACCAGCACCACGGCCAGAATCGCAACAAAAGGTACACGCCCTTTCAGATCCAGCTCCTTGAAGCTGTTGTACTTGATGTTGCTGACCATCAGCATGCCTGCTGCCGCAACCAGCAAGGCCACCAGAAACGACAGCTTCGAACCCTGAATGCCGAAATCACTGAACGCCCAGACCGTGCCAGCCACAACACCTGCCGCAGCCGGGCTCGCCAGGCCAATAAAGTAACGTTTGTCAGCCTTGCCGACCTGAGTGTTGAAGCGCGCCAGACGCAATGCCGCGCCCGCCACATAGATGAAGGCGACCATCCAGCCCACCTTGCCCATGTCACCCAATGCCCAACCGAATGCCAGCAACGCGGGTGCCACACCAAAGGCTACCATGTCGGACAGGGAATCGTACTCGGCACCAAACGCGCTTTGGGTATTTGTCATGCGCGCAACGCGGCCATCCAGCCCGTCGAGGACCATGGCGACGAAGATTGCGATGGCGGCGAACGCGAAATACTTGCTCGCACCGGAGGTATCACCTGCACTCATCGCGCTTTGTGCGCTCATGGAGCTGATGATGGAGTAAAAGCCAGCGAACAGGTTCGCGGTGGTGAACAGGTTAGGCAGCAGATAGATACCGCGATGCCGGACCTGCCGGCCTTCGGCGTCATGGCCTTCTTCCACATGTTCATCGATAGGTAGCAGACTTTCAGCGTCGGAGGCCTTGTTGGGCTCCTCGGGACGTTCGCTCATGGAGATTACCTTGCAGCGGTATGAAAAGGTTCGACAGAGGTCTGCCGCGAGGGTTCGGCGGCAAACGATGCAGCTTTATACCAGAGCCTGACCCATAACGAAAAAACGCGACCGATTGGCCGCGTTTTTTTGTGAAGCTAAAGCTTAGTTCTTGTCTTTGTCGACGATTTTGTTCGCAGCAATCCAAGGCATCATAGAGCGCAGTTTCTCGCCGATGATTTCGATGCCGTGGGCAGCGTTGTTACGACGCTTGGCGGTCATCGAAGGGTAGCCGGTAGCGCCTTCGCTGATGAACATCTTCGCGTATTCACCGTCCTGGATGCGCTTCAGAGCGTTGCGCATGGCCTGACGGGATTCAGCGTTGATGACTTCAGGGCCAGTCACGTACTCGCCGTATTCGGCGTTGTTGGAGATCGAGTAGTTCATGTTGGCGATACCGCCTTCGTACATGAGGTCAACGATCAGCTTCAGTTCGTGCAGGCACTCGAAGTAGGCCATTTCCGGCGCGTAGCCAGCTTCAACCAGTGTTTCGAAACCAGCTTTTACCAGTTCGACAGTACCGCCGCACAGAACAGCCTGCTCGCCGAACAGGTCGGTTTCGGTCTCGTCCTTGAAGGTGGTTTCGATGATACCGGTACGGCCGCCGCCAACGCCCGAAGCGTAGGACAGGGCAACGTTCTTGGCGTTGCCGGAAGCATCCTGATAAACCGCGATCAGGTCAGGAATACCGCCACCCTTGACGAACTCGGTACGTACGGTGTGGCCCGGAGCCTTTGGCGCGATCATGATCACGTCGAGGTCAGCGCGCGGCACAACCTGGTTGTAGTGAATCGCGAAGCCGTGGGAGAACGCCAGTGTTGCGCCCTTTTTCAGGTTCGGCTCGACTTCGTTCTTGTACAGCTGGGACTGGAACTCGTCCGGGGTCAGGATCATGACCAGGTCGGCAGCAGCAACGGCAGAAGCAACATCAGTCACTTTCAGGCCATGGGCCTCGGCCTTGGCGACAGTAGCCGAACCTTTACGCAGGCCAACAGTGACATCAACGCCGGAGTCTTTCAGGTTGCACGCTTGAGCGTGGCCTTGCGAACCGTAACCGATGATGGCGACTTTCTTGCCCTGGATGATCGAAAGGTCACAGTCTTTGTCGTAGAAAACTTTCATGGAAATCCCCTGTTATCTTGGCCGTTCAGGCCATTTGCTTAATTGATTTAAATGCTCAGCACTTTGTCGCCACGGGCAATGCCCGTTACGCCACTGCGTACTGTTTCCAGGAGAGCGGCGGTGCCGATGGCCTGAATGAAGCTGTCCAGTTTGTCGCTCGTGCCGCTCAGCTGCACGGTATAAACGCTGGCGGTCACGTCGACGATCTGCCCGCGGAAAATATCCGTGGTGCGCTTGATCTCGGCACGCTGCGCGCCAGTGGCCTTGACCTTGACCAGCATCAGTTCGCGCTCGATGTGAGCGCTTTCCGACAGGTCGACCAGCTTGACCACTTCGATAAGTTTGTTGAGGTTCTTGGTGATCTGCTCGATCACCTCATCATGGCCCACGGTGGTGAGCGTCAGACGCGACAGGGTCGGGTCTTCGGTCGGCGCAACCGTCAGGCTTTCGATGTTGTAGTTGCGCTGGGAGAACAGACCGACGACGCGAGACAATGCACCCGGTTCGTTTTCCAGCAGCAGGGAAATGATATGGCGCATGATTATGTCCGCTCCGTCTTGCTCAACCACATATCGCGCATGGAGCCGTCCTTGATCTGCATCGGGTAGACGTGCTCGGTCACATCGACCTGAATATCCAGGAACACCAGACGATCAGTCATGGCAAAGGCTTCTTCCATCTTGGGCTTCAAGTCCTTCAGGTCAGTGATGCGCATGCCGACGTGGCCATAGGCTTCGACCAGCTTGACGAAATCAGGCAGCGATTCCATGTAGGAATGCGAGTGACGCGAGCCATAGCTCATGTCCTGCCACTGACGAACCATGCCCAGAACACCGTTGTTGAGCAGAATGATCTTCACTGGCAAGCCGTACTGCAGGCAGGTCGACAGTTCCTGAATGTTCATCTGGATGCTACCTTCACCGGTCACACAGGCAACGTGCGCATCCGGAAAGCTCAGCTTGACGCCCATCGCAGCCGGGAAACCAAAGCCCATCGTGCCCAGACCGCCCGAGTTGATCCAGCGGTTCGGCTTGTTGAAACGGTAGTACTGCGCAGCGAACATCTGATGCTGGCCGACGTCGGAGGTGACATAAGCGTCGCCCTTGGTGACTTCGCACAGCGTTTCGATAACGGCTTGCGGCTTGATGACCGTGCCATCGCCACGGTTGTACGGGAACAGATCACCCGTACCGCGCCACTCGTCAATCTGCTTCCACCACGCAGCAACAGATGCCTTGTCAGGCGTTTCGCCGATCTCTTTCAAGGTGGCAACCATTTCAGTCAGCACGCTTTCGACAGGACCCACGATAGGCACGTCGGCCTTGATGG
Organism: Pseudomonas sp. RGM 3321; assembly: GCF_022836805.1. NCBI lineage: Bacteria > Pseudomonadati > Pseudomonadota > Gammaproteobacteria > Pseudomonadales > Pseudomonadaceae > Pseudomonas > Pseudomonas sp. RGM 3321. The sequence continues at coordinate 66,862 of NZ_JALHBH010000092.1, read as the reverse complement.
TCTTGGAGATCGAAGCCGGGTCGATGTCGATGTGGATGATTTTGGCGTTCGGGCAGAACTTGCTCGCGCCATTGATGACACGGTCATCGAAGCGCGCGCCTACAGCCAGAATGACGTCGGTGTGGTGCATCGCGAGGTTGGCGGTGTAGCTGCCGTGCATCCCGAGCATGCCGACGAACTGGCGGTCAGTGCCCGGATAGCTGCCAAGCCCCATCAGGGTATTGGTGACCGGAGCGTTGAGCAGTTGAGCCAGTTCGGTCAGTTGCGCCGACGCATTGCCCATGATCACCCCGCCACCGGCATAGACGATAGGACGCTTGGCCGCCAGCAGCATCTCGACGGCTTTGCGGATCTGGCCGGAATGGCCACGAACCGCCGGGCTGTAGGAGCGCAGCTTGGCTTTTTTCGGGAAGACGTATTCGAACTTCTCGGCCGGATTGGTCATGTCTTTCGGAATGTCGACCACTACAGGGCCCGGACGACCGGACTGCGCCAGGTAGAAAGCCTTTTTCAGGACTTCCGGGATTTCCGACGGGTGCTTGATCATGAAGCTGTGCTTCACGATCGGCCGGGAGATACCGATCATGTCGGTCTCCTGGAACGCATCGGTACCCACCAGCGTGCTCGCTACCTGACCGGACAGAACCACCATCGGAATGGAGTCCATGTATGCCGTGGCGATACCGGTAATGGCATTGGTTGCACCCGGGCCGGACGTCACCAGCACCACGCCCGCCTTGCCGGTAGCCCGTGCATAGCCGTCGGCCATGTGCGTGGCAGCCTGCTCGTGGCGAACAAGGATATGGCTTACCGCCGGTTCTTTGAACAGGGCATCGTAGACATGCAGGAGGGCACCACCCGGGTACCCATAGATATGCTCAACGCCTTCGTCACGCAAAAAGCGGACGACCATTTCAGCGCCAGATAAAAGCTCCACGTTGTTCACCTCTAAAACGCCAGAATACCGCCCACTCCGGGACGGGTCTTAATAGGTTTACTGCCAGCAGAGCATGAGCGACGGTGGTCGCCGACTACGTCAGCACTGACTGAGCAAGTATTGGGAGGTCCCTGAGTGTTGCGGAACATTCCCACCCAGCGCGAGGTAACGCGTTGCGGGTGTTACAGGTCGGCGCGGGTGTGCGCCTCATGATCTACTGAGAGGGTCTGCTTCTGGCAGTCCTTCTACAGCGAACTTTGGATTGTTGTGATTCCCCCCCTTCAAGTCAAGTGATCCGTGCGCTTTCTTGACAGCGGGCCGGCGAAATCGCACCGTTTCGGACTGAAATGCACCGTTATGGTAGTTTTCTGTATGCACAGACTCTCAAGGACACGACATGCATTGGATGATTCTCGCAGCCGCACTGGCCCTCAGCACAACCAGCCAGGCCGCTTCAATCTATAAGTGGGTCGACGCCCAGGGCGTGACGCACTTCGATGCTCAACCCCCCACCGGCCAGCAGGTACAGGAAATCAACGTGCAAAAGCCGCCACCTGCCGCTGCACTGAGCACTCCTGCGGACGACGGAGCTGCACAGCAACGCGCCATTGACCAGAAAGTCAAAAGTCAGGTGAAAGCTCAGGAAGCGAAACGCGCGGAAAATTGCGAAACCCTGCGCACCAATCTTGCGCAGTTGCAGAACAATCCGCGAGTACGCGAGCAGGTTGGAGGAGAATCGAGGCGTCTTACGGAAGAAAACCGCAAGACGCGTACCGAAGAAACCGAGAAAGGCATCAGCGAATTCTGTCGCTAGAGGATTGGCTCAGCGAGCGGCTATAATCAACTGGTCGAACCGTGCCAGATGCTGCTGCAGCAGCCGGGTTTCACTCAGGCGCCCGGCATAGACCATCTCAGCCATCTCCAGAATGCCGGACGCATTGGGCAACGGCAGGTCGCGCTCAAGAATGACTTTCATGCGCGGCAGGAAGATCCATTGCAGCCACTGCGCAAACTCGAGCGTATCGACGCTGAACGGTTCCTGACTCGCAAGCGCCTGCTCGCTGGGCGGCGTCGCATCCCACCAGCCCAGCGCGCGCAACTCGCGTTCTATCAACAGCAACTGCTCGGCCACCTCAGGCAAACGCATATCCATCAGCGAGCCTTTTGGCGAGCCAGTGCGGCACCGGCTGCATCACCCTGCTTTTCGCGAGACTGAGCGATCAGACCCCAGAGGCTGGCCTGAAGACTGGTACGCCCGTTGGCGTAGGTCAGACCACGACGTGCCAGTTGCTCGGCCTGGGCTGCATCGCCCTGAGCCAGACGCACCTGAGCCAGACGATAAAGCACCTGAGGCTCACGCGGGGCAACACGCTGCGCACGCTCGAGGCTTGAGGATGCGCCGTTGAGGTCGCCACTGCTTTGCTGTTGCTGTGCCGTGGTCAGCAACGCCAGTACCGGACCGTCAAGCTGCTCGTCCTCTGACAAACCGCCACCACTGGAAGGAATACCGGTCGGTGCAGAGGCAGCCGGCATGCTGTAACTGTTGTTCGCCGGAGCCGGGCTGATCGGGGCCTGATTGACCGGAGCCACGTCCACAGGCGGCGTGTTGACACTGAACGGCGCTTGACTGGTCGGCGCAGAGAAGCTCTGCCCTGCATCAGCACCACCCGCGCCCGGCACCATCACCACGACACCCGAATCCTGCGGCACGGCTTGCGGCTGCTGGACTGGAGCGGTGTTGGTTCGGTAAGTGCCATTACGCGACGCTGCCGCGCGCTCGCCGTTGGACACCTTGGAGCTCGAATCCACGACCGGAATCGAGCCGCGTTCCACACTGGCGCAGCCGTTCAGCAAGGCCAGTGCCGTTAAAGCTGGAATCCACCATTTATTCACTTCAAAACCTCGATTGCCTAGTTCAACCAACCCTTGACCCAGTCCATCACCTCAGTGGCAGGTGCCGGAGCGCCGCCGCATGTCGAGCCGGGCTGGGGCTCACTGCCGCGAATATACGGCATCTGCACTGCATTCGGGCAGCTCGAATCAGAACCCTGACCTGTCTGCGCATCGACCCATGCCTGAACTACGTTATCCGGCATGGCCATGTCCAGCGGCAGCGGATTGGCCTTGCGCATAAAGCTGGTCCAGACCTGCAAGGCGCCGGTGGCGCCGGTAAACGGGGTCTTGCCATTATCGTCACGGCCCATCCACACCACGGCCAGCAGATCCTGACTGAAACCGGCGAACCAGCTGTCGCGCGAGTCGTTACTGGTGCCGGTCTTGCCCGCCAGGTTCAGCGAGCTCGGCAACACGTTGTAAACAGATTTGCCCGTACCTTCGCGCATGACCCGCTGCATCGCATTCTGTACCAGATAAATGGCACCCGGATCGAAACGCTGCTCGATCTTGAACGGATAACGCTTGAGTGGTTCACCTTCGGCGGTCAGCACACTGCGGATACCGCGCATCGGCGTATTGAACCCGCCACTGGCGATGGTCTGGTACATGGTGGCGACTTCCATCGGGCTCAAGCCGCCGGCGCCCAGCAGCATCGACGGATAAGCAGGCCACTCACGCGCTACACCCAGTTTGGCCAGTGTCTTGAACACAGTCGGAATACCCAGTTCAAGGCCCAGCTTGGCAGTCGACAGGTTGTAGGAGTGCGCCAGCCCTTGATACAGAAAGATGTTGCCATGCGACTTGTGATCATAGTTCTGCGGCTTCCAGATCTGGCCATCAGCTCCCTTGACCTGAAACAGTTCGTCGGCAATCCAGCTGGTCAGCGTGTACTGGCTCGGACGTTCCAGCGCGGTCAGGTAAATAGCCGGCTTGACCAGCGAGCCTATCGGACGCACTGCATCGATCGCCCGGTTGAAACCCGAGAACCCGGCCTCGCGACCGCCAATCAGCGCCTGCACCTCACCGGTCTCCGGGTTGGTGACGACCATACCCGCCTCTACTTCATCCACACCCTTGCGCCCGGCGAGCTTTTTGAACGTGTCGTCCATGGCTGCCTGGGACTTCATCTGCAGGATCGGATCGAAGCTGGTAAAGATCCGCAGCCCTTCTTCGGTCAAGTCTTCATCGCGGTAGTCTTCGCGTAACTGGCGCTTGACCAGATCCAGAAAAGCCGGGAACGAGCTGTCGGCGAGCGTACCGGTCTTGGTCACGCCCAGTGGCAATTTCTTCGCGGCAGCCACCACTTCGGGGGTGGCCACACCTTGCTGCTCAAACAGGTCGAGCACTAGATTGCGCCGCTCCAGAGCACGTTCGGGGTTGCGGCGCGGGTTGTAGAAGGACGGCCCCTTGACCAGCCCGACCAGCATTGCCACCTGATGAATCTTCAGCTCGGAAAGAGGCTGGCTGAAGAAATACTGACTGGCCAGACCGAAACCGTGCACGGCACGCTGACCGTCCTGACCGACAAATACTTCATTGAGGTAAGCCTCGAGGATTTCCTGCTTGCTGTAATGAATCTCCAGCAAGACCGCCATCATGGCTTCGGTGAGCTTACGAGTCAGGCTGCGCTCGTTGGTCAGGTAGAAGTTCTTGACCAACTGCTGGGTCAGCGTACTGCCGCCCTGGCGCATCTGTCCTTGCGAAGTATTCACCCAGATAGCCCGGGCAATGGACTTGGGTGACACACCGAAGTGGTGGTAGAAATCGCGGTCCTCGACCGCCACCAGCCCGTCGAGCAAATACGGCGGTGCCTGATCAAGCTTGATCAGGATCCGGTCTTCGAGGTTCTTCGGGTAAAGCCCGCCAATCAGCAAGGGCTCAAGCCGCGCCACGGCCAGCTTGGCACCATTACCTGATGACAGGTCGGCGACGTAATCACCGGAAAAGCGCACGCGCACCTGCTGCGCCGCATCAGTGCCCTCGTAGAACTGGAAGCCACGCGTGTTGAGGTCGACGGTATTGCCATTCACCGCCGCAGCGCCAGGACCATTCGCGACGCTTTCACGGCGATAACCCAAGGCGTCGAGCTCGATGAGAAAATCATCGCGGCTCAGTTTCTGTCCGACGAACAGCTCCAGTGGTCGTGCATAGACCTTGGCCGGAATGGTCCAGCGCTTGCCGGAGAACTTCTCCTGAACGATTGCATCGAGGTAAATGGCCAGGCCGCCCAGCAGAACCAGGCCGACAATACCGAGCTTCAACGCCCAGCCCAGCCACTTGTTCAGGCTGCGAGGAGGTTGCTTTTTAGGAGAACGAGAGGTGCGGGATCGAGTCATGGGCGCGGATTATACGCACTTTAGCAAGGATCGACAGACGCCCGAGTCAGCGGTTTGCAGCCTCGCGCCAAGCGGCCATAATGGCGGCATCGCTTACTTACATTTTGAACACATTCCTGAAGGATCACCCGTGAGCCAGTCTTTGATTGCTGCCCTGCAGAACCCTGCTCTTTTCCCACACCCGGTGGAAAATTTCCAGCTCATCGAAACGCACATTTCGTGGGTTCTGCTGACTGGCCCGTATGCCTACAAATTCAAGAAACCGATGAACTTCGGTTTTCTGGATTTTACTACGCTGGCTCTGCGTGAGCATTTCTGCCACGAAGAGCTGCGCCTCAATCAGCGCCTGACCGACGACCTCTACATCGAAGTGCTGCCGATCACCGGCACAGTCGACGCGCCGCAATTGGGCGGCGACGGCGAAGTCATCGAGTACGCCTTGAAGATGAAGCAGTTTTCACAAGACGGCTTGCTCAGCACCCTGCAGGCCAATGGCGAGGTGACCACTGCGCATATCGACGAACTGGCGCGCCAGATCGCAGGCTTCCACCTCACCTCGCCGCAGGTCGGAACCGAAAGCGAACTGGGCTCGCCCGACAGCGTGATGGCCCCTGTGGTACAGAATTTTGAGCAGATTCGTCCGCTGATCAGCGAAAAATCCGACCTGGCACAGCTCGACGCCCTGCAGGCGTGGGCAGAGTCGAGCTTTGCGCGACTCAAGCCACTGCTGGTTCAGCGCAAGGCCGATGGATTCATCCGTGAATGCCACGGCGACATCCATCTGGGCAACGCGACAGTAATTGACGGCAAGGTCGTGCTGTTTGACTGCATCGAGTTCAACGAACCGTTCCGCAAGACCGACGTGTACGCCGACATAGGCTTCCTGGCAATGGACCTTGAAGACCGTGGCCTGAAATCATTGTCTCGGCGCCTGATCAGCCAATACCTGGAAGTCACCGGCGACTACGCGGGCCTGGAACTGCTGAATTTCTACAAGGCTTATCGGGCGATGGTTCGTGCCAAGGTGGCGCTGTTCAGCCAGCCATCCGATGCCGACGGTGTGCAGCGCGCAGCGACGCTTCGTCAATACCGCAACTACGCCAATCTGGCCGAAAGCTACAGCGCCATTCCCTCACCTTTCCTGACGATCACCCACGGTGTATCAGCCGTCGGTAAAAGCCATGTCGCAATGCGTCTGGTGGAATCGCTGGGCGCCATTCGCCTGCGTTCGGACATAGAGCGCAAGCGTCTGTTTGCCGGGCGAGCTGAAGAGATGTATGGCGCGCAAGCCAATGATGCGACCTATGCACACCTGCATGAGCTTGCCGGTATAACCCTGCGCGCAGGCTTCTCTGTAGTTATCGACGCCACCTACCTCAAGCATGAGCAGCGTGATGCAGCGGCGAAAGTCGCCGAGAACACCGGCGTGCCGTTTCTGATCCTCGATTGCGAAGCACCACAGGCAGTGATCGCTGGCTGGCTTGCCCAGCGTCAGGCACAGAACAATGATCCTTCCGACGCCACCCTGGAGGTCATCGAGGCTCAGCAGGCCAATCGCGAACCGCTCAACGCAGAAGAAACGCTGCGCAGCAAGAAGGTTGCCACCCACATCAGCAGTGAGCTGGACAGCCTGATCGACAACCTTCGCCAACGCCTGCCGGGGCTGTAAAACCGGCACATGGCCGTTGAGCGGGTAATGCTTCACGGCCCCACAATGATGGCGATATAATGGCGCCATAATTCCAACGCAACCACATGTCCGAGGCCATCATGAGCCAGCCCAAACAGATCGACTCACCGCTTTATATGCTGCTACGCAAAGATGATGTCGAAGGTTTCAACCAGGAAAAACCGCGAACCGGCACCATTGATATGGTCGGGGGCGACTTCCGAGGGCTGGACCTGCGGGCACTGGACACCGCCGGTATCGACTTTACCGACGCCTACTTCCGGTCTGCCGACCTTCGCGGCCTGGACCTGCGGCACACGCCGATGGAAGGTGCGAGCATCGCTCACGCACAGATTTCAGGCGTGTTCTTCCCCGCCGAGCTCTCGGCTGACGAGATTTTGATGTCGGTAAATTTCGGTACACGCCTGCGCTATCGGATCCGCTAAAACTGTAAAACCGTCGCAGCCTGCATGCGCAATGCATGTCAGGCTGGCGCTGTGTCGCTTCATTTCCAAAACTCCCGCCTCTAAATATCGCGACCATGCGCAGCCAGCCGTTATGCCGTGCAAGGCATTTTTGGCCTATGGATAGCTGTCAGGTGAAGAGCATGGACAGGGTCAAAAGAACTGTTGACTTACAAATGAGAATCGTTATGATTATCACATCCGGTCGCGAGACTGGACGGTAACTGAAAGACCTTGGTTCGGACTTTCAGATTATCTCCTCATCAGGCTAATCACGGTTTTTGACCCGGCTCTTTGCCGGGTCTTTTTTTGCCCTTCAGAAAGCTGCCCACCTCTCAAAAACCGTTGCCATACGACTCATACAGGCCAAGCCTGGCCAGTAAATCGTCCAGCAAGCTTGAGCCGACTAACCGCACGCGCCCGGCACTCATCCATTGCCGACCAAAACGGGCACGCGCCAGCGTCATGTAAAAACGTGCCTCGTCAAACGTCCGGATCCCTCCCGCAACCTTCAACCCCACCTGCCCGCCGACATCCGCGATGGACTCAAGCATCACCCGTGCAGCCTGCGGTGTAACGTGGGTGGCTGATTTACCCGTGCTGGTCTTGATAAAGTCGGCCCCCGAAACAATCGCATCGCGGCAAGCATTGAGGATCATTTGTGAGTCGCGCAGATCGCCTGTTTCAAGTGTCGCAGTGAGTTTGACCCGCCCTGCACACAATGAGCTGCACGCCGATATCATCTCAAGTCCGGGCTGCCTGTCTCCGCCAAGCAGTGCGCGAAAGGGATACACGACATCTATTTCGTCCGCGCCGGACAGCAACGCGGCGCGAACTTGCGAAGTCACTGACTGAATGTTGCTGCTGCCATGAGGGAAATTGACTATGGCTACAACCTTGATGTCATGCGCCTGCATACGGTCCAGGGTGGTACGTGCCAGACACACGAAACGCGGCTGCACGCAGACCGCGGCAACCTGCCCCACAGGCGTCCATGCGCGCTGACAAATGCCGACGATACGCTGCTCCGTGTCGTCGGCATTGAGGGCAAACAGCTCAAGCAGCCTTATGACCTGACGCGCCAGCCGCTCATCATCTGCTGTCATCTCTTTCATGGCGTTTTCGCTCTGCAAAACATGAGCAGAACGATATACGGGCTTGAAGGCCAGCAGGCGTGAGCAACACGCGCAGAGAAAAAAGCCACAGGAAGACAGGAAAAAACTGACGCAGCCTGTAACAAGCCCCGCGTACGACAACGCGACTATCCAAAGAAGCTGTCAGACTACCCAGGTCAGGCGTCTACCCAAAAAACAGGCCTGTGGAGGCTTCTTGAAATTCCTTTGCACCTCAAGTCAATTGCACGAAGCCCAAAGCAGGGGTTTCGAGCTGGGCGAACACGCATTGCTGGCAGTACGTCGTCAGGGGGATGTGTTCATCTACAAAAACCGCTGCCCGCATCGCGGTATCGCTCTGGAATGGCAGCCGGATCAATTCCTCGACAGCAGCGCCAGCCTGATCCGGTGCGCTGCGCATGGGGCGTTGTTTCTGATCGAGAATGGCGAATGCGTTGCCGGCCCCTGCGAAGGCCAGTCATTGACGGCAATCCAGAGCCGTGAAGACGCTGAGGGGATCTGGGTGTCACTGCCCATGGAGGATGACGAGGGCTGACTCGCCACGCCCAGAACGCTTCAATACAGCCAGTGCACCTGCAGTCGTCGGTCAATAACAATTTCGTCCGGCGTCAGGTGCACACCGTAGGCAAGAATTTGCACACCGGCGTCAATGGCTTCGCGCAACGCAGCCGCGTAAGCAGGGTCGATCTCCTTTGCTGGTCGCACGGCGTCGATACCGGTGAGGTTGACGCAGTACAACAACACAGCGCGCACGCCCTCGCGCGCCAGCGTTGCCAGTTCACGCAAGTGCCGCGCACCACGCTGGGTAACCGCATCGGGAAACGCAGCGACACTGGAATCATCGAAACCCAACGTGACACTTTTAACTTCCAGATACAGATAGCCATCAGGGTATTCCAGGCGAAAGTCCACACGACTCTTTTCCTGCCCGTAAGCCACCTCGCGCTTGAGCGCCGTAAACCCCTCAAGTTCGCTGATAACCCCGGCGCGCAACGCCTCTTCAACCAGCGTATTGGCTCGCCCGGTGTTAATACAGGCCAGACGGCCCTGCGGGGTCTCGCTGATTTCCCAAGTGCCCGGCAGTTTGCGCTTCGGGTCACTTGACCGACTGAACCACACGCGCCCACCGGACATCATGCAGTTGAGCATCGAACCGGTGTTGGGACAGTGAATGGTCAACAGCTCGCCGCTGTCGGTTTCGATATCAGCCAGAAAGCGCTTGTAACGGATCACCAAACGACCCTGTTCAAGCTGCGGAGCAAAGCGCATCAGGCACCCCAGCTACGCAAACCGCGAGCAATTCGCTCGACTGCCTGCTGAAGGCGCGGCAGGCTCTGTGTATAGGCAAAGCGCACATGATGCCCAGCCTGATGGCGACCAAAGTCAAGGCCTGGCGTAAAAGCGACATGCTCGGTTTCCAGAAAATGCCTGCAGAACGCGAACGCATCGCCGCCAAACGCCGAGATGTCGGCGTACAAATAAAATGCCCCTTGCGGCTCGACGGCAATACCGAAACCCAGTTCGCGCAGCGCAGGCAACAGGAAGTCCCGGCGACGGCCGAACTCGGCGCGCCGCTGCTCGAGTATTTCAAGTGTCTGCGACTCAAAGCAGGCAAGCGCGGCATGTTGCGCCATGCTTGGTGCGCTGATGTAGAGGTTCTGCGCCAGTTTTTCCAGATCGGCCACGGCGTCTTGCGGCGCAACCAGCCAGCCGAGGCGCCAGCCCGTCATGCCGAAATACTTTGAAAAGCTATTGAGGACAAACGCTTCGTTATCCACCTCCAGCACACTGCTGGCCTCAACGCCGTAGGTCAGGCCGTGGTAGATCTCGTCCACCACCAGGTGGCCATTACGAGCTTTCAGCGCCTGGGACAAGGCTGCCAGCTCGTCGCGACTCAACAGCGTGCCGGTAGGGTTGGCTGGTGATGCTACCAGCGCACCGACACTGTTCTGGTTCCAGTGAGCCGCCACCAGTTCGGGATTCAGTTGATAGCGTTCTTGCGGACCGACCGGCACCAGTTGCGCTTCGCCCTCGATCAAACGCAGGAAGTGTCGATTGCAAGGGTAGCCAGGGTCAGCCAGCAACCAATGCTTGCCCGGATCGACCAACAGGCTGCTGGCAAGCAACAACGCACCCGAACCGCCCGGCGTGACCAGAATGCGCTGGGGATCAATATCAACACCGTAGCGTCGGGCGTAGAATCCGGAAATAGCTTCACGCAGTTGCGGAAGGCCGCGAGCGGCGGTGTAGCGGGTCTTGCCATCTGCCAGCGCCGCTTGGCCAGCCTTGATGATGGGCTGCGCAGTCGTAAAATCGGGCTCGCCGATTTCAAGGTGAATTACGTCATGACCCGCTGCCTGCAGTTCATTGGCACGCGCCAGCAGCGCCATGACATGAAAAGGTTCGATGGCGCGACTACGTGCACTGTAAGGCTGGGTCATGGATATTCCTTTATGGGTGCGGGTATTGAAAACAGGATTGTCATGACGACGCGGCATGATTCTACCGAACCGACCGCCCTACGGTGCGTTAACGGGCTGAAAAATCCGTTCATCAAACGCTGAATAAAAGAAAGCTATGACGGTGCGCATCGACTAAGAGTTCATTTAAGTGAAGGACAGATGTGAAATAGCCATCTCTATAAGCGGACGGCGTCGTCATGCTCGACAACCGGGAGTAGCGCACTCCGATTTGATCTGGTAAGTTCGCCCGCTTGCAGTTGCAGGGCCGACGGGTGTCGGTGATGGAACAACCCTGCGCAATAGATTAGAAGAGTGAGAGGCGGTCCAGACATGCCCACCCCAGAAAAGCAACACGGCCATCTAATCGGCGGCTTTGCACCCTACTTGGAAAGAAAGGGTGAGGAGTACATGAGCAAGCCCATGCGCGCGCACTTCACCAAGATCCTGAACAAGTGGAAGCAGGACTTGATGCAAGAGGTCGACCGAACGGTAGATCACATGAAGGACGAAGCTGCCAACTTCCCCGACCCGGCCGACCGTGCCAGTCAGGAAGAAGAGTTCAGCCTCGAACTTCGCGCCCGTGACCGCGAACGCAAGCTGATCAAGAAGATCGACAAGACACTGCAACTGATCAAGGAAGAGGATTATGGCTGGTGCGAATCCTGCGGCGTAGAGATCGGCATTCGCCGTCTTGAAGCACGCCCGACTGCCGACCAGTGCGTCGACTGCAAGACCCTTGCAGAAATCAAGGAAAAACAGGTCGGTAAGTGACCTGGGGCCGCCTTTGACTGAAAAGACGCTTCGGCGTCTTTTTTTGAGGCTGCTCGAATCACGACGCTCCTGCCAGTGCGCACGTTGACTATCGTGCCGACGCTCGGCGTCGGTTCATCGTTCTGGATTTGCGTCCGATCTTGAATGTGCGATGTGGCACAAATCTGTGACGCAGAGCGTCACCCAAGGCATTCCCACGCTGGAGCGTGAGGAACGATAATCTCAACTATCGTGCGACGCTCTGGTCCGGTCTTGAATGTGCGATGTGGCACAAATCTGTGACGCAGAGCGTCACCCAAGGCATTCCCACGCTGGAGCGTGAGGAACGATAATCTCAACTATCGTGCGACGCTCTGGTCCGGTCTTGAATGTGCGGTGCGGCGAAGATCTGTGACGCGGAGCGTCACGCACGGCATTCCTGCGCTGGAGCGTGAGGAACGATAATCTCAACCGCTCTGCGTCCGATCTTGAACGAGCAACGCGGCGCAGAGTGAACATCGTCAAAAGAGTCCGTGTGAAGACCAACTGCGTTTCGCTTGCCCACTCAAGCTAGCCACCCGTAACATCCCGCCCATGAAAAAACCGGCCTATATCGGGCGCTTTGCGCCCACTCCCAGTGGTTATCTGCATTTTGGTTCGCTGGTCGCAGCACTGGCGTCCTTTCTGGACGCTCGTGCAGTGGGCGGCCAGTGGCTTTTACGCATGGAAGACCTGGACCCGCCGCGCGAGGTGGCCGGCGCGCAAGCCGCGATCCTTGAAACACTTGAGCGCTATGGCTTTGAATGGGATGGCAAGATGGCTCGGCAGAGCGAGCGCCATGATGCCTACGCCGAAATACTCCAGCACTGGTTCAATAATGGCCTGGCCTATGCCTGCACCTGCTCACGCAAACAGCTCGAGCCGTTTGAAGGCGTGTATCCCGGTTTTTGCCGCAATGCGGGATATGCGCCCGAGAATGCCGCAATCCGCATCCGGGTGCCGGAGCTTGAATATCGCTTCGAAGACCGTGTGCAGGGCACATTCAAGATGCACCTGGGGCGCGAAAGCGGTGATTTCGTGATCCGCAGGCGCGACGGCCTGTATGCCTATCAGCTCGCCGTAATCATTGATGACGCTTGGCAAGGCGTGACCGATATCGTACGCGGTGCCGACCTGCTGGACTCGACGCCCCGCCAGTTGTACTTGCAGGAACTGCTGGGCCTGCCTCAGCCACGCTACCTGCATGTGCCGCTGATCACCCAGCCGGATGGCCACAAGCTCGGCAAATCCTATCGCTCGCCGCCGCTGCCGGCCGAACAGGCCACCCCTCTGCTGATTCGGGCATTGCGGGCACTGGGACAGCCACTCGATACGCACATGACCGATGGCACCGCGCAGGAAGTGCTTGCCTGGGGAATCCGCCACTGGAACGCCGACCTGATCCCCAGACTGCGCAATATTGAAGAAGCCCGGATAGACTGATCCAGAGCGGTCGCCGCAAACTGCGACGCAAGGATGCTTGCAGGTTATCCGCCATCCGTTAACATGCCGCTCCTCATCTACCAGCACAGGGAGACCAGATGTACATATACCGGTTGGTTTTGCTTCTGGTGGTCGGCATCTATCTGTTCTCTCCGGCCATCATGGACTGGTGGATCGATGCCACCGGTGCCTGGTATCGCCCCTACATGCTGTGGCTGATCCTGATCGTGGTGACTTTCATTCTGCAGAGCCAGCGAGATGCCGATGAGCTTTAGTCTGACGCAGATGCTGATGGTCAGCGCCGCCTACCTGCTGGTGCTGTTCGGTGTAGCCTGGGTCAGCGAGCACGGCCTTATTCCACGCTGGATCATCCGTCATCCGTTGACCTACACCCTGTCACTGGGCGTGTACGCCAGCGCTTGGGCGTTTTATGGCACGGTCGGCCTGGCCTATCAGTATGGCTACGGCTTTCTGTCCAGCTATCTGGGTGTTTCCGGAGCATTTCTGCTCGCGCCGGTGTTGCTCTACCCGATCCTCAGAATCACCCGCACCTACCAGCTTTCATCGCTGGCCGATTTGTTCGCCTTCCGCTTCCGCAGCACCTGGGCTGGCGCGCTGACCACCGTATTCATGCTGATCGGCGTACTGCCGTTGCTGGCCTTGCAGATTCAGGCAGTGGCCGACTCCATCGGAATTCTGACCCGCGAACCGGTGCAGGATCGGGTCGCAGTGGCGTTCTGCGCACTGATCACCCTGTTCACGATTTTCTTTGGCTCACGGCACATCGCCACGCGCGAGAAACACGAGGGCCTGGTATTCGCCATCGCCTTCGAATCGCTGATCAAACTGATCGCACTGGGCGGTGTCGGGCTTTACGCCTTGTATGGCGTGTTCGACGGCCCGCAACAATTGGAGCTGTGGCTGCTGCAGAACCAGACCGCCCTCGCCTCGCTACACACGCCTTTGCAGGAAGGCCCATGGCGCACGCTGCTGCTGGTGTTCTTCGCCTCGGCCATTGTCATGCCGCACATGTACCACATGACCTTCACGGAAAACCTCAACCCGCGCTCGCTGGTCAGCGCCAGTTGGGGTCTGCCGCTGTTTCTGCTGTTGATCAGCCTCGCAGTACCGCTGATTCTATGGGCCGGGCTCAAGCTCGGCGCCACGACCAGCCCGGAATACTTCACGCTCGGCATCGGTATCGCGGCCAACAGCAAGTCTCTGGCCCTGCTCGCCTACATCGGCGGGCTGTCGGCGGCCAGCGGGCTGATCATCGTCACCACGCTGGCGCTGTCCGGCATGGCACTCAATCATCTAGTGCTGCCGCTTTATCAGCCACCCGCCGAGGGCAATATCTACCGCTGGCTGAAGTGGACGCGACGCGGACTGATCGTGGCGATCATCGCCTTGGGTTACGGCTTCTATCTGCTGCTGGGCGCTCAGCAGGATCTGGCCAATCTGGGCATCGTCGCCTTCGTTGCGACCCTGCAATTCCTGCCGGGCGTACTGTCGGTACTGTACTGGCCGACCGCCAACCGGCGCGGCTTCATCGCCGGGCTGCTGGCCGGCATTTCGGTCTGGGCGGTCAGCATGCTGTTGCCGCTGATCGGCAACCTGCAGGGCTTCTACATTCCCTGGCTGAACATGATCTATGTGCTGGACGACACCAGTTGGCACATGGCAGCCATCGCCTCGCTGGCCGCCAACGTGTTGTTGTTCACCCTGATCTCGCTGTTCACCAATGCCAGCCCTGAAGAAGCCGGGGCTGCCGAGGCCTGTGCGGTCGATAACGTACGCCGCCCGCAACGCCGTGAACTGCATGCCGTGTCGCCTCAGGAGTTCGCCACCCAACTGGCCAAACCGCTGGGCGCGAAAGCCGCGCAGAAGGAGGTCGAGCAAGCGCTGCGCGATCTCTACCTGCCGTTCGATGAGCGCCGCCCCTATGCCCTACGCCGCCTGCGCGACCGCATCGAAGCCAACCTGTCCGGGCTGATGGGCCCCAGCGTAGCGCAGGACATGGTGGAAACCTTTCTGCCGTACAAATCGGGCAGCGAAAAATACGTTACCGAAGACATACATTTCATTGAGAGCCGGCTTGAGGACTACCACTCGCGCCTCACCGGCCTTGCCGCCGAACTCGATGCCTTGCGCCGCTACCACCGCCAGACCCTTCAGGAACTGCCGATGGGCGTCTGCTCGCTGGCCGAAGATCAGGAGATCCTGATGTGGAACAGGGCCATGGAAGAGCTGACCGGTATCGTCGCCCAGCGCGTGGTCGGTTCGCGGCTGGAAACCATCGCCGAACCCTGGAAAAGCCTGCTGACCGGCTTTACCAGTCTGCCCGATGAGCATCTGCACAAGCAGAAACTCGGTCTGGACGGCCAGACCCGCTGGCTCAACCTGCACAAGGCGGCCATCAACGAGCCTCTCGCCCCAGGCAACAGTGGTCTGGTGGTGCTGGTCGAGGATCTGACCGACACGCAGATGCTTGAAGACAAGCTGGTGCACTCAGAGCGGCTGGCCAGCATTGGTCGACTGGCAGCAGGCGTGGCGCACGAGATCGGCAACCCGATCACCGGCATTGCCTGTCTTGCGCAAAACCTGCGTGAAGAGCGCGAAGAAGACGGCGAACTGAAAGAAATCAGTAGTCAGATACTTGAACAGACCAAACGTGTATCGCGCATTGTCCAGTCATTGATGAGCTTTGCCCACGCGGGGGCTCATCAGCACAGCGACGAGGCTGTTTGTCTGGCTGTGGTGGCTCAGGATGCTATTGGTCTGCTGGCGCTGAACCGGCGCAATTTCGAAGTACACTTCTATAACCTGTGCAACCCCGAACATTGGGCTGTCGGCGACCCGCAGCGCTTGGCACAAGTGCTGATCAACCTGCTCTCCAATGCCCGAGATGCGTCCCCGGCAGGCAGCGCGGTCAGGGTCAGAAGCGAAGTATCCGAGCACACGGTGGACCTGATCGTCGAAGACGAAGGCAGTGGGATTTCAAAGGCAATCATGGACCGATTGTTCGAGCCGTTCTTCACTACCAAGGAGCCTGGCGAAGGAACCGGACTTGGCCTCGCGCTGGTCTATTCCATCGTTGAAGAGCATTATGGACAAATCACTATCGACAGCCCGGCCGATCCCGAGCAGCAGCGTGGAACCCGTATTCGGGTGACCTTGCCACGTCATGTCGACGCGACGTCCACCGTGAACTGAGATCGTCGAGAGAACTGAATCAATGCCGCATATTTTGATCGTCGAAGACGAAACGATTATCCGCTCAGCCCTGCGTCGCCTGCTTGAACGCAATCAGTATGAAGTCAGTGAAGCCGGCTCCGTTCAGGAAGCTCAGGAGCGTTTCAGCATTCCGTCTTTTGATCTGATCGTTAGCGACCTGCGCCTGCCAGGCGCGCCCGGTACCGAACTGATCAAGCTCGGCGAAGGCAAACCGGTGCTGATCATGACCAGTTACGCCAGCCTGCGCTCAGCGGTCGATTCGATGAAGATGGGGGCGGTGGATTACATCGCCAAACCCTTCGACCACGATGAAATGCTGCAGGCGGTCTCACGAATTCTGCGTGATCGCCAGACGGTAAAGGGTCTTCAGGATGAGCGTAACGCGCTCGCCAAGGCTAACGGAGCTGAAAAAGGCCCGGCACAGAATAATAATGGCGAGATCGGCATCATCGGTTCTTGCCCGCCCATGCTGGATCTCTACAGCAAGATCCGCAAAGTGGCCCCGACCGATTCCAATGTCCTGGTTCAGGGCGAGTCGGGCACCGGTAAAGAGCTGGTCGCCCGCGCCCTGCACAACCTCTCACGGCGCGCCAAGGCGCCGATGATTTCGGTCAACTGTGCGGCCATCCCTGAATCGCTGATCGAGTCTGAATTGTTCGGTCACGAGAAAGGCGCGTTCACCGGTGCCAGTGCAGGTCGTGCAGGCTTGGTTGAAGCTGCTGACGGAGGCACGCTGTTTCTCGATGAAATCGGCGAGCTGCCTCTGGAAGCCCAGGCACGCCTGCTGCGGGTATTGCAGGAAGGCGAGATTCGGCGTGTCGGCTCGGTGCAATCGCAAAAGGTCGACGTACGCCTGATTGCCGCAACCCACCGAGACCTCAAGACACTGGCCAAAAATGGCGAGTTTCGTGAAGACCTGTTCTATCGGCTGCACGTCATCGCCCTGAAACTCCCCGCGCTGCGCGAGCGTGGCAGCGATATTCTGGAAATCGCCCGTGCATTTCTGGTACGCCAGAGCGCCAAGGTCGGTCGCGACGACCTGAAATTTGCCCCCGACGCCGAACAAGCCATTCGTCATTACAGCTGGCCAGGCAACGTACGCGAATTGGAAAACGCGGTGGAACGCTCGGTGATACTGTGCGAAAACCCGGAAATCACCGCAGACCTGCTGGGTATCGATATCGAACTCGACGGTCTGGATGACGACGAGTACATGGGTATGGCACCGCTGCCAGGGTCTTCCGGCTCAACGGGCAATGAGCCGGCCGAGGACCTGTCGCTCGAGGACTATTTCCAGCACTTCGTTCTGGAGCATCAGGACCATATGACTGAAACCGAGCTGGCGCGCAAACTGGGCGTCAGTCGCAAGTGTCTGTGGGAACGTCGTCAGCGTCTGGGCATTCCGCGTCGCAAGGGCGTCGCCAACGAGACGTAAAAAGCGGTAAAGGCTCTGGCACGCGGTGCGCAGAGCGGATAGAAACTGTTACCTCAAACGTTTCACGTAACAAAAGCCGGGTCTTACGGTAACGCAGGCCCGGCTTTTTTGTGCGTGCAACAACCGCCTTTCGCCCGCAAACGCCCGGTTTACGGGGCTTCGCAAAAGTTGGCACAGCTTCTGCTATATGCGTAGTACAAGAAAAACAACAAGCAGTACGACACCCATAATAAAAACAACACGAATCGACTCACGCATAACAAGAACAACACGGCGGAGGCGCAGCTAACTGATTCTTTTGGAGAGGAGTTGTATTTGGGGCTTGCCCCGCAACCAGGCCGAGAACAACAAAAACTACCCTTAGGTAGAGCCTGAACTGGTTGGATCGAGTGATCATTGCAACGCAGCGACCAAAGCAATCCGTTTGCTCTTGACTCCCGATTGGGAGGTTTCACAGACGAAGGTCTCGTGAATGGGCACTCAACAAAAACAAGAAGCCCATACAGAAAACAATAATAAAGAGCACACACTTTGGGGGAGCTTCGGCTCCCCCAGTAGCTTCCCAGCGTTAATACACGCCATCGTTTGCCCTTCCGCGACAGCTTCCTACACCATCCCTCGACTAAATGCTAGAATCCCCGCCCATCATGCGGTCATTCCACGTTTTTGGCCGAATATTCCTTCAAACAGTGCATCCCATGCTGAAGAAGTTGTTCCAGTCATTTCGTTCCCCACTGCGCAAACCGCAGCAACATACGCGTACCACGCCTGAAGTGCTCAATAGCAGCCAGCATTCGCTGCAACGCAGCCAGTTCAGCCGTTATGCCGTTAATATCGTCGAGCGCCTGCAGAACGCTGGCTACCAGGCCTATCTGGTCGGTGGCTGTGTACGCGACATGATGCTCAATATCACGCCCAAGGATTTTGACGTCGCCACCAGCGCCACGCCGGAACAGGTGCGTGCCGAATTCCGCAATGCGCGGATCATTGGCCGCCGGTTCAAGCTGGTGCATATCCATTTCGGTCGTGAAATCATCGAAGTGGCGACCTTCCGCGCCAATCATCCCCAGGATGACGAAGAAGAGGACAGCAACCAGTCCTCGCGTAACGAAAGCGGGCGCATTCTGCGTGACAATGTGTATGGCACGCTTGAAGAAGACGCCCAGCGTCGCGACTTCACGATCAATGCGCTGTATTACGATCCGGTCAGCGAGCGTGTTCTGGATTACGCCAATGGCGTACACGACATTCGCAACCGCCTGATCCGCCTGATCGGCGACCCCGAGCAGCGCTACAAGGAAGACCCGGTGCGCATGCTGCGTGCGGTGCGCTTCGCTGCCAAGCTCGACTTCGGCATCGAAAAGCATAGCGCTCAGCCCATTCGCTCGCTGGCACCGATGCTGCGCGATATTCCATCGGCACGCCTGTTCGAAGAAGTGCTCAAACTGTTCCTCTCCGGGCATGCCGCTCCCACCTTTGAAATGCTGGTGGACCTGGAACTGTTCGAACCGCTGTTCCCGGCCAGTTCCAAAGCGCTGGAATACAACCCGACCTACACCCATACACTGATCAGCAATGCCCTGATCAACACCGACCTGCGCATCAAGCAGAACAAACCGGTCACGCCGGCGTTTCTGTTTGCCGCGCTGCTCTGGCCTGCGCTGCCGGCCAAGGTGCTGCGCGCCCAGGAACGTGGCATGCCGCCGATTGCAGCCATGCAGGACGCCGCTCACGAGCTGATTATCGAGCAATGCCAGCGCATCGCGATTCCCAAGCGCTTCACCCTGCCGATCCGCGAGATCTGGGATATGCAGGAGCGCCTGCCGCGCCGTTCGGGCAAACGTGCAGACCTGTTGCTGGACAATTCAAGGTTCCGTGCGGGTTACGATTTCCTGCTGCTGCGTGAAACAGCGGGCGAGCAGACCGATGGTCTGGGCCAGTGGTGGACTGATTATCAGGACTGCAACGACAGCCAACGCCGTGACATGATTCGTGACCTGAGCAACAAGCCCGAAGCTGCGGGCGCGGCGCCACGCAAGCGTCGTCGTAACAGCGGTGCCAAACGCAAGCGCACCACCGGCGAGGCGCAAAGCGGTGAATGAACCGCTGTTGACCACTGAACGCGTTTACATCGGCCTGGGCAGTAATCTTGCTGACCCGGCCGAGCAATTGCGCAGTGCCCTCAAGGCAATGGCGCAGTTACCAGGCTGCGAACTCACCAGCGTGTCATCGTTCTATGTCAGCGACTCGCTGCTGCCCGGCCAGCCGCGCTTTACCAACGCCGTCGCAGCACTCGACACTACCCTGACGCCACTGACCCTGCTTGACGCCCTACAGGCCATCGAGCTGGATCAGGGCCGCGAACGCCACGAACGCTGGGGGCCTCGCACGCTGGACCTCGACATTCTGCTGTTCGGCAATCGCCTGATCGACGAACCGCGCCTTAAAGTGCCGCATTACCACATGCAGGCGCGGGCATTCGTGCTGTACCCACTGGCAGAACTGGCCCCCGGCCTGACGCTGGCCGACGGACGCGAACTCGATCGTCTACTTGACGACTGCCCGTTTACGGGCCTTGAACGCCTGCCCGCCGAGGCGTAAAGCCTGTCTGTCACCGCACATGTGTAACCGGTCCGACGCACAGGTAACACCTTCAATTGACTTCACGCCCCCTCCTCACGAAGATAGGCCTCCCGCCGCCGCACCACAGGCGAACGGGCGCGAAACAGGCCTTTGCAAAACACCGCGACACGACGGTGTGCCTGCTTTTCCAGGATGACTCTCACGCGCTGAATACCCGCCTTCACAGCGCCTGATGGAGGACTTACATGCCGAACATAACCGTTACGTCGCTGCTGGCCATGAAACAAAAAGGTGAGAAAATCACCATGCTGACCTGCTACGACGCAACCTTCGCCCACACGGCCTGCCAGGCCGGTGTCGAAGTGCTGCTGATAGGCGACTCGCTGGGCATGGTCCTGCAAGGTCACGACAGCACCCTGCCCGTCACTACCGCCGAAACCGCGTACCACGTTGCGTGTGTGAAACGCGGTAATCAGGGCGCTATGATTCTCGCCGACCTGCCGTTCATGGCCAACGCCACGCTGGAGCAGACCTTCATCAACAGCGCGACGCTGATGCAGGCAGGTGCGCATATGATCAAGGTCGAAGGCGCTGCCTGGCTGGCCGAGTCGATCCGTTTACTGGCCGAGCGCGGTATTCCGGTGTGCGCGCACATGGGCCTGACCCCTCAGGCAGTCAACGTGCTGGGCGGCTATAAAGTTCAGGGTCGGCTGGAAGCACAGGCACGGCAGATGCGCGCCGACGCTATAGCACTGGAGCAGTCGGGTGCAGCGATGATCCTGCTGGAGTGCGTGCCGAGCGAACTCGCCGAGGAAATCACCCAGGCGGTGAAAATTCCGGTCATTGGTATTGGCGCGGGCAGCGCTACCGACGGTCAGGTACTGGTGCTGCACGACATGCTGGGCCTTTCCATCAGCGGGCGCGTACCCAAATTCGTGAAAAACTTCATGACCGGTCAGCCCGATATCCAGTCGGCTATCCGGGCCTACGTGGCCGCAGTCAAAGACGTCAGCTTTCCGGCAACTGAACACGGATTCTCGGCATGAACACAGTAAAAACCGTACAGGAACTGCGCGCTGCCGTTGCGCGGGCACGCAGCGAAGGCAAGCGAATCGCGTTGACCCCGACCATGGGCAACCTGCACAGCGGCCACGCAGCACTGGTCGCCAAGGCAGCCCAGCGTGCCGACTTCGTGGTCGCCACCATTTTCGTCAATCCGCTGCAGTTCGGCCCCAACGAAGACTTGGCCACCTACCCTCGCACCCTGGCGGCCGATCAGGAAAAACTTCTGCAGGCCGGCTGCAACCTGCTATTCACCCCCAGCGTCGAGGAAATGTACCCGCATGGCATGGCCGATCAGACACTGGTCAGCGTGCCACACCTGTCGCAAGGCCTGTGCGGTGCGAGCCGTCCCGGCCACTTTGAGGGTGTTGCTACGGTCGTCAGCAAGCTGTTCAACATGGTGCAGCCCGACCTGGCGATTTTCGGCGAAAAGGACTTCCAGCAACTGGCGGTGATTCGCGCCATGGTCCGTGACCTGAACATGCCGATCCAGATCATCGGCGAGCCCACCGTGCGTGCCGACGACGGTCTGGCGCTTTCCTCGCGTAACGGTTATCTGAATGACGCTCAGCGCGCTGCGGCGCCTGCGCTGTATCAGGCCATCCGCCAGACCGCCGACGCGATCAGCGCAGGCGAACAGGATTTCGACGCGCTGCTGACGAGCAAGAAGCAGCAACTGGAAGCTGCCGGTTTTCGTATCGATTATCTGGAGATACGTGACGCCACCAGCCTGCGTCCGACCACTGCCGAAAAATGCGACTTGGTCATCCTAGCCGCCGCATTCCTGGGTAAAACCCGCCTGATCGACAATCTGCACCTGACCAGAAGCTGACGGGATGCACCGGGGCAATGAACTAAGCCACACCGGCAATGCCATACCGGTACAGGTTGCCTGAACCACAACCGACAGCATTTAAGCGCAAGCCCCGGCTTCTTGTGTGCGAAAAAGTACCGGGGTCATGTAAGGCGAGGCGCAGACAAACGGGTACGCGAAGGGTAGTCTGCTATGCATAGCCCGTGAGACAGCTTGCGACCTCGCCCCAAGAATATCCAAAGACAGAACCAGTTAAAGGAAACCCGCAGCGATGGCGTACTACCGCAATCCTTCCGATGTGACCGCTCTGCCCGCCTGGCAAGCGTTGAGCAAACACCGCCAGGCCATGCAGAATTTCAGCATGCGCGAAGCGTTCAATACTGATCCGCAGCGCTTCAGCCAATTCACCCTCAGCAGCGCTGGTCTGTTTCTCGACTACTCCAAAAACCTGATCACCACCGAAACCCGTGATCTGCTGGTCAGCCTGGCAGGCGAAGTGAACCTCAAGGACGCGATCAAGGCTCAATACGAAGGCGAGTTGGTCAACTCATCCGAAGGTCGCCCGGCGCTGCACACTGCCCTGCGTCGGCCGGTCGGCGACAAGTTGAAAGTCAACGGCGTCGATGTGATGCCGGACGTACACCGCGTACTCAATCAGATGACCGAACTGGTCGGCCGCATTCACGACGGCCTGTGGCGCGGTTACACCGAAAAGCCGATCACCGACGTGGTGAACATCGGCATCGGCGGTTCGTTCCTCGGCCCGGAGCTGGTCTCAGAAGCGCTGGTGGCCTACGCGCACAAAGGTGTCCGTTGCCATTACCTGGCGAACATTGACGGCAGCGAGTTTCATGAACTGTCGATGAAAATTCGCGCCGAGACCACACTCTTCATCGTCTCGTCGAAGTCCTTCAATACGCTGGAAACCCTGAAAAACGCTCAGGCTGCACGCGCTTGGTATCTGGCCCAGGGCGGTTCCGAAGTCGAACTGCATCGCCACTTCATCGCGGTTTCCAGCAACAATGCGGCGGCCGTAGCCTTCGGCATCCGTGAAGAAAACATCTTCCCGATGTGGGACTGGGTCGGCGGTCGCTATTCGCTTTGGTCGGCTATCGGCCTGCCTATCGCGCTGGCCATCGGCATGTCCAACTTCAAGGAACTGCTGTCCGGTGCCTACACCATGGACCAGCACTTCCAGAGCGCCCCTTTCGAACAGAACATGCCGGTGCTGCTGGCGCTGCTGGGCGTCTGGTACGGCAACTTCTGGAACGCACAAAGCCACGCGATCCTGCCGTACGACCACTACCTGCGTAACATCACCAAACACTTGCAACAACTGGACATGGAGTCCAACGGCAAAAGCGTCCGTCAGGACGGTACGCCGACCTCCACCGACACCGGCCCGGTCATCTGGGGCGGCGTGGGTGCCAACGGTCAGCACGCTTATCACCAGTTGCTGCATCAAGGCACACAGATGATTCCGGCCGACTTCATTGTGCCGATCGTCAGCTTCAACCCGGTTGCCGACCATCACCAGTGGCTGTACGCGAACTGCCTGTCACAGAGCCAGGCACTGATGATGGGCAAGACCCGCGCTGAAGCCGAAGCCGAACTGCGCGAGAAGGGCATGAGCGAGGAAGAGGTGCAGAAACTGGCACCGCACAAGGTCATCCCCGGTAACCGTCCGAGCAACACCCTGGTGGTCGAACGCATCAGCCCGCGTCGTCTTGGCGCACTGGTGGCGATGTATGAGCACAAAGTGTTCGTGCAGAGCGTGATCTGGGGCACCAATGCCTTTGACCAATGGGGCGTGGAACTGGGCAAGGAGATGGGCAAGGCCGTGTACCAGCGTCTGACCGGCGGCACCGAAGAGCCGGCTGACGATGCATCGACCCAAGGCCTGATCAACTACTTCCGCGGCCGTCACCGCGGCTGATTTGTCCCTATCGTTCCCACGCTCTGCGCTCAGCGTTACGCAGAAGTCTTGATGAGTAGGGAAAACGGGCTTTTGTAGGAGCGAACTTGTTCGCGAAGGCGTTATGTCAGACACAGAAACTTCTGCGGCTGCACAGGGCCCTTTCGCGAACAAGTTCGCTCCCACGCCCTGCGGGCAGAAGCCCTGTACATCTTCAGCGGATGTACGCTCTCCTCGTGGGAGTCTTGATGAGTAGAGGAAACCGGGCTTTTGTAGGAGCGAACTTGTTCGCGAAGGCGTTATGTCAGACGCAGAAACTCCTGCGGCTGCACAGGGCCCTTTCGCGAACAAGTTCGCTCCCACGCCCTGCGGGCAGAAGCCCTGTACATCTTCAGCGGATGTACGCTCTCCTTGTGGGAGTCTTGATGAGTAGAGGAAACCGGGCTTTTGTAGCAGCGAACTTGTTCGCGAAAGCTTTATTTCGGGTGATACATCTTTAGCGGATGTACCGGTCCTCTCGCAAGCAAGCGAAGGGTCGCCCGGTCCGTTACCACAAAAGCCTCTTTGCCGTACTTCCCTCCCAGATGCATGAGCCCGACATGGAATTCATCCGCACCCGCATCGAAACCCAGGTCATCAGCCTTACCGGCCTGGCCCTGGGCCAACTGGATCTGGAGAACCCCAAGGGCGACCCTGGTCTGTTTGGTCCTCAGGCAGTTTGCTGGAAGGTACACGGCGATTTCACCAGCATGCTGGTCGGCGGGATCAGCGCATTGATGTTGCAGGCGCTACACCCACTGGCGCTGGCGGGTATCTGGGACCACTCCAACTTTCGTCAGGACATGCTCGGCCGCCTGCGGCGTACCGGACAGTTTCTGTCCGGCACTACCTACGGCTCCACGCGAGATGCCAACTGGCTGATCGACAAGGTGCGCAATATTCACCTGAACATTACCGGCACGGCACCCGACGGCAGGCCTTACGCTGCCAGCGATCCGGATTTGCTGACCTGGGTGCATGTGGCCGAAGTCAGCAGCTTTCTCGCAGCCCATCTGCGCTACCTCAACCCGGATATGTCACTCGCCGATCAGGACGCGTACTACGCTGAAACAGCGCTGGTTGCCGAACGGCTCGGGGCTCGTAATGTTCCGCGCTCACGTCAGGCCATCGCTGATTATCTGGCGGACATTCGCGGGCAACTGCTTTGCGACGAGCGCAGTCATGAAGTGCTGCGCCTACTGCTTGATGCCCCCGCGCCCAACTGGCTGGCCAAGCCTTTCGGCGTGTTGATGATGCGTGCCGGTATCGACTTGCTGCCGGACTGGGCGAGCGAAATGCTCGGCATTACCCAAGGCCCCGTGCAGCGCCGGATAATCCGCCTGGGCGTAAACCACACCGCGCCCATTTTGCGTTGGGCCGTGCAGGACGGATCAGCGCAACGTGCCAGACGCCGCATGGACGTTACGTAAAGGTTTTCGGCAAAACGTGACCGAGCGGTTCACGGTTGGAACCTGCCTGCCTATCTGTGCCACCATGAGCCCTCAATAACAATGAGGATCAGCACCATGCAGGACGTCGTTATCGTCGCCGCCACCCGTACCGCCGTCGGCAGTTTCCAAGGGTCTCTGGCTGCCGTTGCTGCTGTAGATCTTGGCGCTGCAGTCATTCGCCAACTGCTGGTGCAGACCGGCGTGGACGGCGCGCAAGTCGATGAAGTCATCATGGGCCAGGTGCTGACCGCCGGAGCAGGCCAGAACCCGGCGCGACAGGCCGCCATCAAGGCGGGCCTGCCCTTCTCCGTACCGGCCATGACCCTGAACAAGGTCTGCGGCTCAGGCCTCAAGGCACTGCACCTGGCGACCCAGGCGATTCGCTGCGGTGATGCCGAAATCATCATTGCTGGCGGCCAGGAAAACATGAGCCTGTCCAACTACGTGCTGCCGGGCGCACGCACCGGTTTGCGCATGGGCCACACCAGCATGGTCGACACCATGATCACTGACGGTCTGTGGGATGCATTCAATGATTACCACATGGGCATCACCGCCGAGAACCTAGCGCAGCAGTACGACATCAGCCGTGAAGCCCAGGATCAGTTCGCTGCCCTGTCTCAGCAAAAAGCGACTGCGGCCATTGAAGGCGGACGCTTTGTCGATGAGATCACTCCGATTCTGATCCCTCAGCGCAAGGGCGAGCCGTTGTCCTTTGCCACTGACGAACAGCCTCGCGCTGGCACCACGGCTGAAACACTCGGCAAACTCAAACCTGCGTTCAAGAAGGACGGCACCGTCACCGCCGGTAATGCGTCTTCGCTCAACGACGGTGCCGCCGCCGTGATGCTGATGAGCGCGGCCAAAGCCGAGCAGTTGGGCCTGCCAGTGCTGGCGCGCATCGCCGCATACGCCAACGCAGGTGTCGACCCGGCCATCATGGGCATCGGCCCGGTCAGTGCAACCCGGCGCTGCCTGGACAAAGCTGGCTGGTCGCTGGACGAACTGGACCTGATCGAAGCCAACGAAGCCTTTGCCGCACAGTCGCTGTCGGTCGGCAAGGAACTGGGGCTGAACCCGCAAAAGCTGAACGTCAATGGTGGCGCCATCGCCCTTGGCCACCCGATTGGCGCGTCGGGCTGCCGCGTGCTGGTGACGTTGCTGCACGAGATGATCAGGCGCGATGCGAAGAAGGGCCTGGCCACGCTGTGCATCGGCGGTGGCCAGGGGGTTGCCCTCGCGCTGGCACGCTGAGGGCGCTTACGATCGTAATCGGGCGCCTGCGGGCGCCACTTCCATGTCCACGGGCTCTGGACGCTTGATCAGCGCGTAGACCACGCCGGTCAGCACGCTACCGGCGATAATCGCTAGCAGATACAACAGCGCATGGTTGATGGCGTTGGGGATCAGCATCACAAACAGGCCGCCGTGTGGCGCCATCAGCTTGCAGCCGAAGTACATCGACAATGCACCGGTCAGCGCGCCACCCACGACACTGGCCGGAATGACCCGCAACGGATCCTTGGCGGCAAACGGAATGGCACCTTCGGAAATAAAGCACAGCCCCAGCACGAACGCCGCCTTGCCCGCCTCTCGCTCGCTCTGGGCGAACTTGCGGCGGGCCAGAATCGTGGCGATGCCCATACCGATGGGCGGCACCATACCGGCAGCCATGGCAGTGGCCATCGGCGCGTAGCTCTGGGACGCCAGCAGACCGACGGAGAACGCATAGGACGCCTTGTTGATCGGCCCACCAAGGTCGACGCACATCATTGCACCGAGCACCACGCCCAGCAGGATGGCGTTGGTGGTGCCCATGCTGTCGAGGAAGTGAGTCAAGGCTTCCAGCATGCCCGCGACCGGCTTGCCGACCACGTAGATCATGACCAGACCAGTGAACAGGCTCGACAGCAACGGAATGATCAGAATCGGCTTGAGCGCTTCGATGCTGGCTGGCAGGCGTGCATAGCGGTTGATCGCTGCAGCACTGTAACCGGCCAGAAAACCGGCGATGATACCGCCAATGAATCCGGCACCCAGCGTACTCGCCAGCAGACCGCCGATCATGCCAGGCGCAAGCCCCGGGCGATCAGCAATCGAATACGCGATGTAACCGGCCAGCAATGGAACCATGAGTTTGAACGCAGCTTCCCCGCCGATCTGCATCAAGGCCGCCGCCAGCGTGCCTTGCTCTTTGAACGCGGTAATGCCGAACACAAACGACAGGGCGATTAACAGACCACCTGCCACCACCATCGGCAGCATGAACGAAACACCGGTCAGCAGGTGCTTGTACACACCTGCCTTTTCTTGCCTGGCAGGAGATTTGTCAGCAGCCTCGTCGGACTCGACCTGGCCTTCTGCCAAGGCTTTTTTCAACGTTGCTTCGGACTGCTTGAGCGCGATCCCGGTGCCGCAACGGTAGATTTTCTTGCCGGCAAAACGATCAGTATTGACCTCGATATCTGCCGCCAGCAGCACCACGTCGGCCTCAGCGATGGCCTTGGCGCTGAGCGGGTTGCGCGCGCCAACCGAGCCCTGGGTTTCGACCTGCAGGTCGTAATTCAGACGCTTGGCCGCTTGCTGGATCGCTTCGGCAGCCATGAACGTGTGCGCAACCCCAGTCGGGCAGGCTGTGATCGCAACAATGCGCGGCTGCGCACCGGCACCCTCGGTTGCTTGAGGCGTGACCGCCTCAGACGCCGCATGCACCTGCGCTTCTCGCTCGGCGCGTTGCAGAAAACCGTCGACGTCCTGCAACGCATGGGCAGGCGAATCCTGAAACAGACGTTTGCCGACAAAGCGGCTCAAATCCACCGGACCGGTATTGACCACAAGAACAAGGTCGGCGGCTTCGATGTCCTGGGCGGACAACTGCTGGTCCGATTTGTTGGGATCGATGATTTCGACGCTGGTTTCCCAGCCCTGGCGCAATGCCGCCGCTTCGAGCAATCGTGCGCTGAGTACGCTGCTGACCTTGCCGTTCGGGCAGGCCGTAACTATGGCTAACTTCATGACGATCCTCTCTTATTGTTCTGAAAGGCTGCGTACAGTGACGCCGCCTTCAAGCCGTTTGAGTTGCGCGGCATCGGTGATACCGAAACCGATCTGGGTCACTGCCATGGCGGCAATCGCTGTGGCAGTGCGCAAGGTCTTCTGTGGCTCGTGAGCGCTGATCAGCCCGTGCACCATGCCGGCCAGAAGCGAATCACCAGCACCTACCGTGCTGGCCACCGTGACCTTGGGCGGCAGCGAGTGCAGCGCCACACTTGGACTGAACCAGTGCACGCCTTCAGAGCCTTGAGAGATCACCACATGCTCAATGCCCTGCGTGTGCAGGCGAGCAGCCACTTCGGCTTGCGCGGCAATGGAAATGATCGGAGCGTCGAGCGCATCGGCCAGTTCCTCGGTGTTGGGCTTGATCAGCCACGGCCCAGCGGTAAGACCGGCGCGCAGGGCCAGGCCGCTGCTGTCCAGCGCTACTTTCAGACCGAGGTCCTTGAGCATCACTAATAGTTTGTGCAGCCACTCCGGCGTGACACCACGCGGCAAGCTGCCAGCAACGACCACAACGTCGAAACCTGACGCAATCTGTTGCACACGGGTGAACAGCGCTTGCTGTGCCTCTTCACTGACCTGCGGGCCAGGGCCGTTCAGGTCGGTGATGCGGCCACTGCCTTCGGCCAGCTTGATATTGCTGCGGGTTTCTCCCGGCACGCGGACGAACTCGTCAACAAAGTTGCGACGTTCGAACAACGCCTCGAACGCTTGCTGGTTGTCGACACCGAGAAAACCGGCAACGGTCAGGTCGTGGCCCAGGTCAGCCAGCACCTGCGCCACATTCAGGCCTTTGCCCGCTGCGTGAGTGAGCATTGCATTGCTGCGATTGACCTGGCCCAGCTCCAGTTGGCCCAACTGCACAGTCAGGTCCAGCGCCGGGTTCATGGTCAGGGTAAGAATCTTAGCCATTACACAGCCTCCACAAGCGCGCGGACTTCGGCAGCGCTGCCCGCCGTCAGCGCATTTTGCGCCAGTTGGCGCGCGCTGCTCAGGGTCAGTTCACGGACGCAGGCCTTGACCTCGCCAATGCTGCGCGCCGATACACTCAATTCATCCACGCCCAGCCCGACCAGAATCGGCACCGCCAGCGGGTCGGCGGCCAGTTCGCCGCATACGCCCACCCATTTACCGTTGGCATGCGCAGCGCGCACGGTCATGTCGATCAGTTGCAGCACCGACGGGTGCAGGCCGTCAGCCTGGGCCGACAGCGTCGGGTGACCACGGTCGATGGCCATGGTGTATTGCGTCAGGTCATTGGTGCCGATGCTGAAGAAGTCCACTTCCTTCGCCAGCACCGGGGCGATCAGCGCAGCCGATGGCACTTCGATCATGATCCCCAGTTGCAGGTCGCTGACCGGAATTTCCTCGCGCAACCGCTCGGTCATCTCCCGCGCCTGACGCCACTCTTCAAGCGTGCCGATCATCGGGAACATGATGCGCAACGGGCCGCTGTCTGCCGCGCGTAACAGGGCGCGCAGCTGGCTTTCCATCACATCTGGACGTTGCAGGGTCAGACGGATACCGCGTACGCCAAGGAACGGGTTTTCCTCTTTGGCGATCGGCCAGTAAGGCAGTGGTTTGTCGCCACCCACGTCCAGCGTACGCACCACCAGCGGACGGCCGCCCAGATCAGTCAGCACGCGACGGTATTCAGCTTCCTGGGTAGCTTCATCGGGGGCCTGGGAGTGCGCCATGAACAGCAGTTCGGTGCGCAGCAGGCCAACGCCTTCCGCGCCCTGCTCCACAGCCGCTGGCGTCCCGGTGCTGTCACCGATATTGGCGAAGACTTCGACGGCATGCCCGTCACGCGTCACCGCAGGCTCCATACGCGCTGCCGCTGCGGCCTTGAGACGCTCTTCGCGGGCATCACGGTCCTGGGCGGCGCGCTGCAGGGTTGCTTCATCGGGTGCGACGGTCAGCCGCCCGCGCTGGCTGTCGAGCAGCAGTACGGTGCCGGGCTTGAGCAGCAGCACTTCGTCACCGGCACCAACCAGTGCGGGAATGCCCAGCGCACGCGCCACGATGGCACTGTGCGCGGTCGCACCGCCACGGGCGGTGAGGATGCCAGCGACCTGCGCCGGGTCCAGACGGGCTACGTCGGATGGGCCGACTTCGTCCATCACCAGAATGTAAGGTTCGTCCGGGGCCGCAACGGTTTCGACACCGCAGATCTGCGCCAGCACGCGACGACCCACATCACGCAGGTCGGCGGCACGCTCGGCCAGCAGCGCGTCCTGCAGTTGTTCCTGCTGAACGGCAGCGGTCTCGATGACCGTGGCCCAGGCCGCAGCCGCGCTTTCGTCGTTGTTGAGGCGCGCCTCGACTTCGTTGGTCAGTTCCGGGTCTTCGAGCATTTCCTGGTGGGTGATGAAGATTTCCCGGATGGCCTTGGACTTGCTGTGCTGAATGAGGTTTTCGATGTCGCTGCGGACTTCACCGATCGCCTTGTGCAGACGCTCGCGTTCGGCAGCCACAGACTCACCCTGCTGCGGATAATCAAAGCTTTGCAGCACCTGAACGTGGGCCGGACCGATGGCAATACCCGGCGAAGCAGAGACGGCCTGCAACACGCTACCGGCAGCCGGGGCGTTGAGCGGCTTGGCTACAGCAGCAGGCGCTGGTGCAGCCTGAGCCTCTGAAGCAACGGGCAACGGTTCGACTTCTTCACCCAGGCCCTGCTCCACTGCGGCGATCAGGGCAGGCAACGCATCGTTGGCAATCGTCGGTTCGGCAATGAACTCCAGCGTCTGACCACGGCGTGCGCCGAGGCTGAGCAGCTTGCTCAGGCTCTTGGCCGACACCGCGGATTCGCCGCTTTCCAGCACGCGCATGCGGATCTCGCCGTCAAACTCCTTGGCCAGTTGCGCCAGTATCTTCGCCGGACGGGCGTGCAGGCCATGGGCGTTGGCCAGCTGGACACGCTGGGTCGGCCATTCGGCAGGCACTTCGCCGCCCAGGGCTTCCAGCACAACGCGACTGTTGGTCGCGTGGCCCAACTCATGACCACGGCCTTCGATCAGCAATAGGCACAGACGCTCCAGCAGCGCCTGATGTGCCTCACCCAGACTGGCGAGGCAGAACAGACCGGTCAGCGGCTGGCCCAGATAACGGATAGGTTTGTCCGGCGTGACGAACGCCAGACCAGGACGTTTAACCGTTTGCTCGCTGTGCAGCCACCACAGGCCATCACCCAGCGACAACGCTTCAACCTGCTGCAGCACGGCAGCGAAACCGTTGCTCACGCAGTCGGCTTTGCGCAGCAGGCGTGCGCCGCGCCAGACCAGTTCTTCAAAATCGTCGGCCGATACGCCGAGGCTGATCATCTGTGCGTCGAGCGCCAATTCCTGAGGTGCGCCCTGCAGCAGTTTGAGCAGGTCTTCCGGCGTCCTGGCTTCACGCAGCGCCTGGCCCAGATCCTCTTCACCCAACGCGCGGGTCAGCAGCTGCAGCAGACGCAAGTGCTCATCGGACTTGGCCGCAATACCAATCGCCAGATAGACCATTTGCCCGTCGCCCCAGTCCACCCCTTCGGGGAACTGCATCAGACGCACACCGGTGGTAACCACCAGATCGCGGGTTTCGGGTGTACCGTGCGGGATGGCAATGCCTTGACCGAGAAAGGTCGAGCCCTGCTGCTCACGGCTCATCAGCCCGGTGAGGTAGCCCTCGGCAACCAGGCCATCAGCGACCAGGTGGTCGGCAATCAACTTAAGTGCGGCAGTTTTATCCACAGCCGACCGGGCCATGGATATTTGCTCCAGAGTGAGTTCGAGCATTGCCTTGACTCCTGTGCAGCGCCAAGGCGCCACCTGATTCTTGTTTTAATGACGATCACGTGATCGACAGCTTGGGGGGATGCAAGTGATGCTTGTCCGGACATCGTATCGGACATCACTTTCATCTCGATTGCAGCAGACAACAGGCGTGCTGAATCGTTTAATCTACAATTGCCCGGCACGTTACTCGATTCTGAGGATTCATTGAAGCCCAGTCGGTCTGATCACTGTGGGACACTTCCCAAAATACTTGAAGCACATGGGAATTTCCTACGGTCTGGTGTAAAGATCATCGTCATAGCAAAAATAATTCGACTGTCCAGAGCCACTTACCTGACTAAAGGAAATTTCGGGGTGAAACTGAGCGATATTGCACGTCTGGCAGGTGTTTCTGTCACTACGGCCAGTTACGTGATCAATGGCAAGGCCGAACAACAACGCATCAGCCCGGCAACAGTCGAGCGCGTCAAGGCAGTGGTCGAGCAGTACGACTTCCGGCCCAACCCGCAAGCGGCGGGCCTGCGCAGCCGTCATAGCAAAACGCTGGGCTTCATCCTGCCGGACCTGGAAAACCCCAGTTATGCGCGCATCGCCAAATTGCTTGAACAGGGCGCACGCAGTCTCGGCTATCAACTGCTGATTGCCAGCTCCGATGACGACCCTGTCAGCGAACTGCAGCTCTTGCAGCTTTTCCGTGCACGCCGCTGCGATGCACTGCTGGTCGCCAGCTGCCTGCCGCCCGATGACGACAGCTACCGCGACTTGCAGCTCAAGGGCATGCCGATCATCGCCATCGACCGGGAAATGAATCCCGAATTTTTCTGCTCGGTCGTCAGCGACGACCGTGACGCGAGCCTGCAACTGACCCGCAGCCTGCTGCAAACCCGACCGCGACACATCGCCCTGATCGGAGCACGCCCAGAGCTGAGCATCAGTCGCGAGCGTGCCGCAGGCTTCGAACACGCACTCGACGGCTTTACCGGAGCCACCATCATCGAGCACGGCGAAGCGTTCAGCCGTCAGTGTGGCCAGCGTTTGATGACCGAGATGCTACAGCGTCAGGGGCATTTTCCCGATGCGCTGATCACCACGTCCTATGTGCTGCTGCAAGGCGTGTTCGATGTGCTGCAAAGTCAGGCACTGCAATCGACTCAATTGCACCTGGGTACCTTCGGCGATACACAACTGCTGGACTTCCTGCCGTTGCCCGTCAATGCCATGGCCCAGCAGCACCAATTGATCGCCGACACGGCACTGCAGCTAGCCCTGGCCGCTATCGAGAAGGATACTTATCAGCCTGGCGTCCATGCCATTGCACGCGCCTTCAAGCAACGTATTCACGAGGTTTGAATGTGACGCTGATCGATACCCACACCCACCTGGACTTTGCGGACTTCGATGCCGACCGCGCCCAGGTCCTGGATAGCTGCCTGTCACTCGGCGTGCAGCGCATCGTGGTGCTCGGTGTATATCAGCGCAACTGGCGGCGACTATGGGAGCTGACCGAAGCCAACCCTGCCCTGCATGCAGCTTTCGGGCTGCATCCGGTGTACATCAATGAGCACCGGACCGAACACCTGGACGAGCTGGCGGACTGGCTGACGCGTCTGCAAGGCCATCCGCAGTTGTGTGCAGTGGGCGAGACCGGTCTGGATTATTACGTCGAGCATCCGGACAAGCCACGTCAGCAGGAGCTCTTTGAAGCACAACTGCAATTGGCATCAGACTTCAACCTGCCCGCCCTGCTGCATGTGCGCCGCAGTCACGCTGACGTAATTGCCGCCCTCAAACGCCACAAACTCAAACGCAGCGGCATCGTTCACGCCTTTGCAGGCAGTCGTGAAGAGGCGCGTGAATACATAAAGCTGGGTTTCAAACTGGGCCTGGGCGGCGCAGCGACATGGCCGCAGGCGCTGCGCATGCATCGTGTCATCGCCGAGCTGCCGCTGGACAGCGTCGTGCTGGAAACCGACTCACCGGACATGGCACCTGCCATGCATCCCTACACGCGCAACAGCCCGCAGCACTTGCCTGACATTTGCCAGGCGCTCGCCGACCTGATGAACATCCCCTCTGAGCGTCTGGCCCAAGCGAGCACCGACAATGCCTGCGAGCTGTTCGGCTGGCCTCGTAAGGCCAGCGCCTAAGTCAAAATCGTTGGGTCAAAACTACTGAGCGAATCAGCGCAACAGGGTCCACAACGCAAACCCTGCGTACCAGACAATCGCAGCACGAACCAGCAACTCCCAGAGCATGTCGAGACCGGTAACACCTTGCGGACCGATTACCGGCGGCGGCACCTCGCTGGCGGCGCAACCCACGCGCGTAATCAGCTGTGCGGCACTGATGTTCCAGTTGAGCAGTTCATGCAACATCACGCGGCTGACGGCTACAAAGTTGCCGACCAGCGCAAAGCTTGCGGCGAGCAGCCTGACCGGCACCCATTCAAAGGCGTGACGCAGTTGCCCTGCCCGCTCTACCAGTGCAGGTGTCGTGCCCTGCTCAGCGGCAAGCGCCAACAGTCTGTAGGCCAATGCAGCTACCGGGCCGAGCACGAAATACCAGAAAATCACGGCGAAGAAACTCTGAAACGCCTGCCAGAGCATGTAACCCTGCACGCCGTGCAGTAATTGCTCGCCGTTGTCTGCCTGCACACCCATGTCGCGCCCGGCCACGTGCACCGCAGCCTGCGTGTCACCACGCCTGCAGGCATCACGAAACGGTCCGAGTACCGCGATCAGATCAACCCGCCCCAGGCTGTAGATCAGCACCAGCAGGTGGATGGGCAGGACCAGCCAGCCATAGGCCACCGAGCCGATGATGGTCAGCGCCAGTTGCAGCAGCAGGACAGGCACTAGAACCAGCAGCGCCAGCATGACCCAGGGACGTGTCGCCGTCCGCGGGCTGGCTTCGAGCCTGGCCAGTTCCTTCAGCCAGGGCCCGTCACGCTGAACGCGCTGACGCAGCGCCGAAAACTTCTCGACAAGAACGGCCAGCAGTAGCACCAGAAAACTCATTGTTCGTCCCTCACATCAATCCAGCAAAGCCGCTTGAAACCTGGCCCAGTCGAAAAAGGGGCCTGGGTCAGTCTTGCGTCCCGGCGCTATGTCACTGTGACCGCAGATGCGCTCGGGGGTGATTGCCACGAAAGCCTGACGCAATTGACGCGTCAGGTCGATCAGAGCGTGGTACTGCGCCTCAGTGAACGGCTGCTCGTCAGTTCCTTCCAGCTCAATGCCGACAGAGAAGTCATTGCAGCCCTCACGACCCTGAAAACTGGAAACCCCTGCGTGCCACGCGCGATCAAGACAGGAGACGAACTGAATGACCTCGCCATCACGTTCAATCAGAAAATGCGCTGAAACGCGCAGATCGGCAATCCCCACAAAGTAGGGATGCTCGGTGCTGTCGAGCTGGTTCTGAAAGAAAGCCTGCACCTTGCCGGTCTTGAATTGCGCAGGCGGCAGACTGATGTTGTGGATGACCAGCAGCGAGATTTCGCCTTCGGGCCGTGCATTGAAGTTGGGTGAAGGGCAATGCTGTACGCCATCGCACCAGCCGCTTGCGGAGTCCAGTTGCATGAGCGCTCCTTGAACGGGCGGATAAGTGGCGCTGATTATGCCCGCGACAGGAATGGATGTGGAGGTTTAGTCACTGACCCGCGATGTAGGAAACACGCTCTACATAGCCAAGATGTGTGACGCGTAGCGTCACGAACTGCATGCCAACGCGGAGCGTCGGCAAGGCAGTCAGTTAAGTAACGATCAGGCGCCCTTGAGCTTGCGCAGGTTGCTGATGACCGATTCCAGTGCCCGGTCAAACAGCAGCGCATCATCAAGAATCCGCACGGCACCGCGCCGAAACTCGATGGCAAGACCGGTACGGGTCTTTTCCAGGACCTTCATGCCGGTTCGGTTGACGAACACATAGCGCCCGGTCGGCTCGACAATCGCGGTCAGTTTGCAGCGCAGCTTGTGCTCTTCATCTTCCTGAATCTCGACCCAGCAACCGACGCGCAATTTGTCGACCATCTGCAGACCGGCATCGTCGGCCGGCAGCTGCACAGTCGGCTCATTGAGCATCCGCTCTTCAGGTGTGACCAGAACGATTTCTTCAACAACGGCCATCATCGACGGGCTTTCAACGAGCTGTGCGCCTGTCAACGACATTTCACCACCTAGAGCATCATCACCGCCTTCCTGCAAGCGCGAGAAGTGCTGGAACGCCTGAACGTGCAGCGATTCCAGCTGGCTGAAAAATTCACTGGTGGCAAACGGGTCGAACGCGGCGCTGGTAAGGCCATCGCGCAGGGACTTGAGCAGCCCAGGCACCAGATCGAGCAAGCGCTGCAGCGCCTGGGGGTCGTCATGCTGTTCGACGCTCCAGATCAGCTCATCCATGGTCGCCAGCCCGGCCTGCCATTCGCTGGACTCTTCGCCATGCTTGAGGCAGGTCAGCAGAAGCACCTTGCTCCAGGCCTCCTGCAACAGACGCACAACCACTTCCGGCAATGTTCTGCCCAGCAGGCGCTGATTCAACTCATGCTGTACCTGCTGGCGTGCCAGTTCGGCACGCGCGCGCCCCTCTTCGGCATCGCGGGTGCGCTGTTCAAGCAGCTCGCTGCGACGACGTTCGTCACTGGTGAACGCCAGAAAATCCGCCAGCAATTCAGAGAAGATTGCCGGATCATCGACAAAGTCATTGAGCAGGCGCTGCACGATTTGCTCGACGCGCTGATAAAGCGAGTCGCGCTGATAGTCATCACGGCTGCCCCAACCCAGCGCGGCAGTGGCAATTTCGTTGAGCAGGCGGCGCGCCGGATGGCTGCCACGGCTGAAAAAGCTTTTATCGAGCACCGCCACTTTTAGCATCGGGATCTGCAAGCGTCCGATCAGCGCACGCAATGAAGGCGTAAGGTTGCGATCATCAAGGATGAACTCGAAGAGCATGGCAATCAGGTTGATCACGTCCTCGTCGCCGCCGCCGACAATCCTGGATTTGCCGGTTTTAACGTTGACTCGGGTCAGCAACTGTTCGAGCTGATTGCGCAGGTCAAAATCGTCTGCGGTGTCTTGAGAAGGGACGTACTGCTGCAGGTGAGAAAGCAGGCGCAGCAGGTCCCTGCTGGAAATCGGCCGAACCTCGGCATTGGGCTCATGACGCGGAGCAAGGTTGCCGCGAACCTGCAGCAACAATTCCTGCAGCGCAGAGAAAACCTCCTGCACCCCCTTGTCGAGCTTGTCGGCGGCTTCATTCAGTGCAGGATCGGACATCTCGGAAACGCGATTCCTGGGAGCCGCCCGATCAGACGATCGACGGGCCGGCAGTGCTTTCATATCCGGCAACACACCCGTGGCAATCAGCAGTTGATTGGCCTCACTGTAAAGGTGGTCAGTGTTGGCCAGGACGTATTTCTCGAACAGCTTGAGAATGATCAGCTTGACCTTTATCTCGACGCCAAGGCTACGTCCTGCATCCAGAAAAAACCGGCACAGCATTGCCGGACCCAACGGGTTGGAATCCTCGGCGATAGCTTGCGGAATCAGAACATTCAGGCGTGCAGTGAGCTGGCCCAGCGCGAGGCTGTCGCGGCTCATGACCTTGCTGACCATCGCATCCACAGCCACGGTCTTCTCGAGGTCATCGTTATGCACCAGCGCCAGTTTGTCGAACGACACGGCGGCGGGCAGCACGGGCTCGTGAATCTGATACTGGCCCAAAGCCAGAAAAGACTCATAAAACTTGTCGAGGAAGCCACGCTCGATACTTTTGCGCTTCAGGCGCAGGTCGCGCATGGCTTCGAAGAAGATGTTCTGATCAGTGTTGCTGCGGGCGCTGTCCGCCATTTCGAAGAGTGTATCGTCGGCGTTGTCGAACAGCGCCTGCAACGCATCCTTGAGCTGCTGGGCCGCCTTGTCGCGGACCTGCAACAACACAACAGGTAATCGGGCCAAAGGAGTACCGGCCCCCTGCGCTGGGAGCAGCTTGCTCAACGGCACTACTTTTTCGTCGTTCGGCATTACACCCCCTGAGAGGAAACAACCTGAACCCCATCACAAACGCGGCTTGCTACCCTCGCACTGTGAAGCGACCCGCTTGGCCTTGCAAAACGTCAAAGTCATGACGTCAATTACAAGTCGGATTATCTTTCAAAACTTGTCATCAACGCCAGTGAGACTTCGTTCATTGTCGTGAGAACTGTGACAAGGCACTCATATGCTGCGATAGACCGCGATATTCGCTTTCCATCGCAAACGAATTTGCCAAACCGACCAACTGCATGTTCTCAAGGCTGCACCGGAGCATCGCCGCAGGTGGGTTAGCGGTGTGTGGTGCCTTATACTCGGACGACTTTGCTACTGGAGCCCGCTATGCCGAATTTACGAATTGCCGACCTGACCGCCGAGATCGAAGCCAATGTGCGCCGCGCATTGCTTGAGGATGTCGGCAGCGGCGATATCACCGCCCAATTGATTCCGGCAGAACGGCTGGCCAAGGCCACCATCATTTCCCGCGATGCAGCGGTGATCGCGGGCACCGCATGGGTCGATACGGTCTTCCGGCAACTGGACCCTCGCGTGGCGGTGCACTGGCAGGTGACCGATGGCGACCGGGTCAGCCCGAATCAAGCGCTGTTTCACCTGGAAGGTCCGGCTCGCTCGCTGCTAACCGGCGAACGCAGCGCGCTCAACTTTCTCCAGATGCTCTCGGGTGTGGCCACGCGTGCGCAGTACTTCGCCGACATGGTCTCGGGCACCCAGGTCAAATTGCTGGACACCCGCAAGACGCTGCCGGGCCTGCGCCTGGCGCAAAAATACGCCGTCACCTGCGGTGGCTGTCATAACCATCGCATCGGTCTGTACGACGCGTTTCTGATCAAGGAAAACCATATCGCAGCCTGTGGCGGTATTGCCCAGGCGGTAGAGGCAGCCCACCGGATTGCACCGGGCAAGCCTGTGGAAGTTGAGGTGGAAAGCCTGAGTGAACTCAAGCAGGCGCTGGACGCAGGCGCCGATATCATCATGCTCGATGAGCTCAGCCTCGATGACATGCGCGAAGCCGTGCGTCTGACCTCAGGCCGCGCCCGCCTGGAAGCCAGCGGCGGCATCAATGACGACACCCTGCGGGTAATTGCCGAGACCGGTGTGGATTACATTTCCATTGGTGCGATGACCAAGGACGTGAAGGCCGTGGACCTGTCCATGCGCCTGAGCCTCTGATATCGCGCAAAAACGCGCGCACAAACGACTGTCACGATTCGCTCGGGAGTAGACGCTTTGGAACTATGGTTTGTGATGAATGCGGGCCGACAGCTTGGCCCGATGGACGCGGACGCTGCACGGCTGATTGCCCGTGAGTCGCCCGGTGCATGGTGCTGGAAACAGGGCATGCCGGACTGGCAGCCGATCTATCAGGTGCCGCAGGTGCGCGCCATGAAGAAGGACGGCGTGACACCTTTCCCGGACCCGACGCCAGACATGATCCAGCCGAAGCCGTCCGGGCTGCCCGCACAGGCGGCATCCACACCTGCTGCACCTGCACCTCCTGCCAAGCGTCCTTCATTCACGCCAGACCCGAACGCCTCGGGCGGCTATGGCCTGACGCAGACCACTGATGGCGTGGACTTCAAGCTGTACGGTGCGGAAACGCAATTCGTCGAGCTGGAGCTTGATCCCGGCGAAAGCGCCGTCGCCGAAGCCGGGGCGATGATGTACAAGACCTGCGACGTGCAGATGGAAACCATCTTCGGCGACGGCAGCAACCAGTCTTCAGGGCTGCTGGGTTCGCTGTTCGGTGCAGGCAAGCGCATGCTGACCGGCGAAAGCCTGTTCACCACGGTGTTTTCGCAACAGGGTTCGGGCAAAGGACGCGTAGCGTTTGCAGCACCCTACCCCGGCACTATCCTGCCACTGAACCTGCGTGATTTCGGCGGCAAACTGATCTGCCAGAAGGACAGCTTTCTGGCCGGTGCCAAAGGTGTATCCATTGGTATCCAGTTTCAGAAAAAAATCCTCACTGGCCTGTTCGGTGGCGAAGGTTTCATTCTGCAAAAGCTGGAAGGCGACGGCTGGGTATTCGTGCACATGGGCGGCACAGTGCGCAAGATCGAGCTGGCGGCAGGCGAATCGCTGGATGTCGATACCGGATGTCTGGCGGCCATGACGCAGACAGTCGATTACGATATCCGCATGGTTGGTGGCGGTATCAAGTCGATGCTGTTCGGCGGCGAA
The DNA here is from genome assembly GCF_022836805.1 of Pseudomonas sp. RGM 3321. Lineage (NCBI taxonomy): Bacteria > Pseudomonadati > Pseudomonadota > Gammaproteobacteria > Pseudomonadales > Pseudomonadaceae > Pseudomonas > Pseudomonas sp. RGM 3321. The sequence continues at coordinate 26,133 of NZ_JALHBH010000092.1, read as the reverse complement.
GGCGTGTTTTTCGCCAGGCTGACCGGGCCTGGCACCGTGTGGCTGCAAAGCCTGCCCTTCTCGCGACTGGCCGGGCGCATGCTGGCAGCAGGGCCTGCCGGGGTGGGCAGAAGCGAACGTTAACGTCAGCACATCGCCATTCGACCGAGGGCCATGCTGCGCCCTCACTGCCAAGGAAGAGACATGCAGATTACTCAAGGTCAACGCGTCCCACTGCCCAGCTTGGTTCAGGGCACTGATCTCACCCTGTCTATTGCCATCAAGTCCGCACAGGTCATTGATTACGTCTGCTTCGGCATCGATGCCGACGGCAAGCTGTCGGACGACCGCTACATGGTTTTCTTCAATCAGCCGAGCAGCCCCTGCAACAGCGTAAAACAAGTGAATGGCGGGGATTTTCAGCTATCGCTCGCGGGCTTGCCTGCCTCGATAGAGCGATTGGTATTTACTGCGTCCATTGATGGCGCGGGCACCATGAGCGAGATTCAGGCGAGCCATTTCAGCATCCAGAGTCAGGGCCGCGAAGTGGCCCGCGGCGAGTTCTCCGGGGCAACCTTCAACGCCGAAAAAGCCATCATGGTCGCCGATATCTATCGCAAGAACGGCGAGTGGCGCATCGCCTCCAATCTGCAGGGCTATAACGCCGGGCTGGACGCGCTGGTAGTGCATTTCGGCGGCGAAGTGGCTGATGCTCCAGCACCCGCGCCAGCCGCACCCGCGCGTATTTCGCTGGAAAAGAAAATCGCTGACGCCGCACCGCAGTTGATAAGCCTGGCCAAAAAGGCTCAGGTCAGCCTGGAAAAAGCCAGACTGACCGATACCAAGGCACGGGTCGGTCTGGTACTGGATGCGTCCGGTTCGATGAACCCGCAGTACACCCGCGGTCATGTTCAGGAAGTGGTAGATCGCCTGATTCCGCTTGCCGTGCATTTCGACGACGACGGCGCACTGGACTGCTGGGCCTTCGGGGCAAAGCCCCAGCAGTTAAATGCGGTGACGCTAAGCAACTTCCAGAACTTCATCAAAACCGATCATGGCGGCTGGAAAGACTGGGAACTGGGCGCACGCATCAACGATGAGCCAAAGGCAATGCGCATGGTCATCGACTACTACAAGAAGTCTGGTGACAAGACTCCGGTCTACATTTTGTTCATCAGCGATGGCGGCGTGCATCAGGATCGCGAAATTACCAGGTTGATGACCGAAGCGGCGAAGCTGCCGATCTTCTGGCAGTTCGTCGGCCTTGGCGGACGCGGTTACGGCATTCTGGAAAAGCTTGATGACATGGGCGGTCGCGTTGTCGACAACTGCAACTTCTTCGCCCTCGACCGCCTGGACGAGATCCCGGAAGAAAAGCTTTATGACCTGCTGATGGAGGAATTTCCCGACTGGTTGAAAGCGGCAAAGGGTGCAGGGATTTTGTAGCGCATCGAGCTCTCAACTATCGTACGACGCAGAGCGTCGAGAAATGCGTTCCCAGCCGGAGCGTGCGGAACAACAATATCAACTATCGTGCGACGCTCTGCGTCCTACGCTGGAGCGTGCGCAACGATAGCCTCGTAACCAGCCCCAATAAAAAACCCCCGCCATTGCTGGCGGGGGTTTTTATCGTGCGCTGCTCGGGGTTTAGCCGATTGCCACGCCGTGCGCTTCTGCCAACGGCTTCAGACCGCCCGCAAAGCCTTGGCCGATGGCCTTGAACTTGAACTCGTCGCCATTACGGTACAGCTCGCCGAAGATCATCGCTGTTTCGGTCGACGCGTCTTCCGACAGGTCGTAACGCGCGATTTCCTTGCCGTCAGCCTTGTTCACAACGCGGATGTAAGCGTTGGATACCTGACCAAAGCTCTGCTTGCGCTCTTCAGCCGAGTGGATAGTGACCGCAAAAACCAGCTTTTTGACCGCAGCGGCCAGACCGGTGAGCTTGACGTTTACCGACTCGTCATCACCATCGCCAGCACCAGAGCGGTTATCGCCCAGGTGCTCGACCGAACCATCAGCCGATTTCTTGTTGTTGTAGAAAATGAAGCTGTTGTCATCCAACACCTTGCCACTTTCACCAACGATAAAGACCGATGCGTCCAGATCGAACTCGGTGCCATCGGTAACACGTGGATCCCAGCCCAGGCCCACGGTGATTTCTGTCAGGCCCGGAGCCTCTTTCGAGAGCGAAACGTTACCGCCTTTACTCAGACTTACTGCCATGTTCGTAATCCTTTCTGGAAAAATGGTTAGGCGCGAATCAGAAATTCATGCCGAAAGAGTTGGCCACAGCTTTCAGGCCACCGGCGAAGCCGCTACCCACTGCGCGGAACTTCCACTCGCCATTGTTGCGGTACAGCTCGGCGAAGATCATCGCGGTTTCAGTCGAAGCGTCTTCCGCCAGGTCGTAGCGAACGATTTCCGAGCTGGATTTTTCATTCAGCACACGGATGAACGAGCCGCCCACCTGACCGAAGTTCTGCTTGCGGCTGTCAGCGTCGTGAATGGTCACCACGAAAACAACTTTCTCCACATCGGCAGGGACACGGGCCAGATCGACCTTGAGCACTTCGTCATCGCCATCACCAGCACCGGTACGGTTGTCACCGGTGTGTTCGACGGAACCATCGGCGCTCTTGAGCTGGTTGTAGAAAATGAAGTCAGCTTCACTGCGGACCTTGCCATTGGCGCCCAGCAGAAATGCGCTGGCGTCCAGGTCAAATTCCTGGCCGTCAGTGGCACGCGGATCCCAGCCCAGACCAATCAGTACATTGGTCAGGGTAGGGTCGGTTTTCGACAGCGAAAGGTTGCCACCTTTTTGCAGAGTCAAAGCCATGATTCGGTTATCTCCTTTATCCAGTGTTTACGCTTTTTCTTCAGCAGGTTCTTCTTTACCCGGGAAGAGCAGGCTTGCAACGATACCGATGATCAACACGACGACCACAACCAGCAGGCTGGTGTTGGCGCTGATCTCGTAACCGTGGTGGAACAGATGGTTGGTTGCGTTCAGGCCCAGTTTGATGGCGATGAAGAAGAGCAAGGCGATAACCGCTTTCTCCAGATGCACCAGATAGCGCTTGAGGGCTTCAAGAACGAAGTACAGGGTACGCAGACCAAGAATCGCGAACAGCATGGCCGAGAACACGATCAGCGGCTCGCGGCTCACGGCGATGATTGCCGGCACGGAGTCAAACGCGAACAGCACGTCGGAGATTTCAGCCACGACCAGACACAGGAACAACGGGGTCGCGAACAGAGCGCCCTTGGCGGCCAGGGTGATACCGGCGTTTTCCGGTTTTTTGACTTCTTCTTCCAGAACCGAGCGACGGACGAAGAAGTTGCTGCCGTGCAGCTTCGGCCATACCGGGAACAGCTTCTTGGCGAAGCGATACGCCATGTGCTGCGAGTAGTCGACTTCTTCGTCGTCGTCATCACCCGCTCTGAGCATCATGATGGCGGTCCAGGCAACGATGACCGCAAACACTACTTCAACCCACGGCCCCAGAGCCAGCAGGCCCGTACCAATGGCGACGAAGATGCCGCGGAAGACGATGGCACCTATGATGCCCCAGTACAGAACGCGGTGGCGCAGGCCATCCGGAATCTTGAACCAGGAGAACAACGCCATGAACACGAACAGGTTGTCGACGCTCAGCACTTTTTCCAGCGCGTAACCGGTAACGAACAGCGTGGCGACTTCAGAGCCGTGCTGCACATACAGGAAACCGGCAAAAGCCAGCGAAATGGCGACCCAGAAAATCGACCACGCCGAGGCTTGCGCGAGGGTGATCGGCTTGTTTCCCCGGTGGGAGAACATGTCGATAGCCATGGCTGTGATGGCCAGACCGACGAAAACCGCCATCGTGAGTGGAGGGAAGCCTAGAGAGGTGCTTTCCATTTAACTGCGTTCCTTAGGGTAAAAAATTACAGGTCGAAATCGGACGGGTTCAGGCCAAGCTCTCGGCAGATCGTGCGGCAGACTTCCCGCTCTTTCTCGTCGAAGCTGCCATCAGCGCCACCGATAGCACAGCAGACGCGCACCAGCAAACGGGCGGCATCTTCTTTCTTTTTGATCTTGCCGATGGTTTTCAACGCTTCGGCACGGCCAATTTCAAAATCGAACTCGAACTTGGAGCACGCTTCCTGAAAACCCTGAATGACTTCCTTCATGTCAAAAACTTTCAGTTCCTGAGAGTTCTGGATGAAGCCGGCCATTTTCTGCTTTTCACTGGAGCTGATATCGCCGTCAGCGGCCGATACCAGCGCACAGCCGGAAACCACAGCCTCCATGAATTCACGGTTCTTGAACTTCGAAACTTCCGAAGCAAGCTTGTCGCGAGCAGCCGTTGCGTTTGTTTTCAACCAGTCCAGCATGTCTATCTCCCATGAGGCGGCACAGCCAGCCCAGAAATACCACGGTCTTGTTTACTTGGAACCGGCAGCCCAACGCATGCCCCAGCCATAGGCCTTGTCCATGTTGCTGTGGCCATTGTGGAAATCCACCAGGCGCGTCACCTTGACTGCGCCGTTGTCATTTTCCAGCAAGGCAATTGCACACATGCCCTGACGACCACCCTCTTCGTTGAGGCGAACCTCGATGGGTGGCTGACCCGGCGCATGAATGGTGATAACCCCGTCGGTTTCTTTCCAGTTCGGCGCGCCGTCATAGATGAACGCATAGACCAGAATGCGACGGATCTTGTTCCAGTGCGCGCCATTGATATGCAGCCACTCACCATCGCTAACCGAGCCGGTACGGTCATCGCCCATCAACTTGATGAAAGGCTCGGTGTTGAGCGAACCGAACGAATTGCCCAGCGCCTGAACCGCGCCTTTCAGGCCATCCTGCATTTCGAAGAGGCAGCCTACATCAAGGTCGATGGCATTGCTCTTCTTCATCGAGAAGAAGCCGCCGCCCTTGCTGTCGCTGCGACGGTTCCAGTTAAGGTTGACCCGAATCTCACCGAAACCGGCGCTGGATTTCTCCAGGCTGATCGAAGCACGGGTTTTGTCGAGCGTGATCTTGCTCAGACTGACGGTCGACTTGGGCGCAGGCGCGGGAACAGGTGCAGGTGCAGGTGCAGGTGCAGGTGCAGGTGCAGGTGCAGGTGCAGGTGCAGGTGCAGGTGCAGGTGCAGGTGCAGGTTGATCCTGAGGCGCTGCGACCTCAACGCCAAAGTTTTTCGCCAGCGGCTCAAGCCCGCCCGCAAAACCCTGGGCGACGCAGCGGAATTTCCACGCGCCCTGACGCAGATAGAACTCGCCCAGAATCAGTGCGGTTTCTTTCATGCCGCTGGTCGGGATATCGGTTTCGATACCGCCAGTGATGCTCAATGCCAACCGTGACACGCTGCCAAAACTGGCCTTGTTCTCGTAGATAGTTGCCGTCAGGGCGACCTTCTCGATGACAGAATCCAGGCGGCTCGGGTCAAGGCTGAACACAGCGCGCCCGGCCGAAGCTTCCGTCTGCTGGACCGCACCGCCGTTGACGCTTTTCTGGCCGTAGAAACACATGTCCTGATCGCCACGCACCTTGCCGGAGCCGGTCAGCAGGAATGCAGACACGTCGATATCCGCATCCGCCAGCGGGGAGTAGATGACCTCGACCGTCAACGGACCGGCAGCGACTGGCGCGTTGGCGCCTGGGACAAGTTGGGTCATACGCGTACGGCTCCGATGGCCAGTTCGACCAGATCATCTGCAGTACGGCCGTTGGTAACCTGACCAACGGCGGTGAAATCCCAGCCTGCGGGGGTGCGCGCCAGGTAGGACATCACAACGCCGGTGTGCTGGCCTTTCTCGGACAGATCAAAGCGGCCCAGCTCGTTGCGGCTGCCCAGATCGACAATGCGGCAGTAGGCGTTGGCGACTTTTTCGAAATTCTGACCGGTGAACGAGTTGACTGTGAACACCAGGTATTTGACCGTGGCTGGCAGTTTTTCCAGATCGACGCTGATGGTTTCATCGTCGCCCGCGCCTTCGCCGGTGCGGTTGTCACCCGAGTGCTGAATGGCACCGTCGCGCGACTGCAACTGGCGGAACCAGACCAGGTCGAGGGGCTTCTTGTCGGCGTCGAGCATGATGCAGGAGGCATCCAGGTCGATATCGCCGCCGCCACCTCCGAGCAACTTGCCGAAGAAACCGCTGGCTTTTTCAGGGTCCCATCCAAGGCCCATACTGACTTTCTTGAGGCCGGTACCAGCGGTTTTCTCCAGTGAGATCGTCTGGTTCTTTGCCAAAGTGAGTGCCATTTTTCGCTCCATGTGAACGTCGGAATTCGGATAAAAGTGTTACAGCCTTACCGTGTTGGCCCATCATTGCCATCAGGATTGTGTAACTTGGCGTTAACGGGGCCTTTATAACGGCCTCGACGCCACGTCGGATGGAACAAACGCCAGTGCGCATCCTGAGCAGCGGCGAGTAATTCGTGGTCACCCCGCGTGTCGCCCCAGGCTCGAACCCGGAACTGCGTGAGCGGCCCATAAACACTTTCAAGGCGTGCGACTTTCGAATCGCAACGGCAGTTGCTGCCTTCGATCAACCCGGTCAGTTTGCCGTCGATGACTTCCAGATTGGTGCCGATCAGCTCTACTTTCAAACGATTAGCGAAGGGTTGCAGAACCATAGCAGGCGATGCTGAACATAGCGTGACAATGGCGCCCTTCTCGATTTCGGCTGCGATGGACTCCAGCGCAGCCGGGCGCATCAGGCGACTCCAGTGCGACTGGCAGAACGCCTCGGCCTTTTGCTGCAGCCATTGCACTTCAACGCCGCTGAGAAACGCCTTGATAAGGCGGCCCTTCAGCTCGTCGCGAGTCACGCGCTTGGCGAGATAGCCGATGCTCGGCAGCACCAGGCGGGCCATGCGCACGGAAAAGGCACGTTGCCCAAAGGCGAACTTGAGAAACGGCACAAAGCTGTCGTGCCGGGTGATGGTCCCGTCGAAATCGAAAACCGCCAGCAGGCGTTGTTCCACTTCGATTTCAAGATCAGGTCCTACAGGTTCAAGATCAGGTTCTACGGTTTCAAGGTCAGGTTCTATCATCTAGCTAACTGCCTCAGCGAGTCGAATGCTGGCATCCATGATCGAAGCGGGTGCGGATAACACTCCATGCCATTTGGCGCGCTCCATGATGTGGGTTGCCCATTTGTAATGGGTAGCCGGTTCACACATCGCATCGTTGTACTTGAACACTGCGGGGGCCACAGAGTTCAAGATCATCCGGGCGGAGTTCATGTCCTCCAGACTGACGCGTAATGCATTCTGAATGATATTGACCTGCGAGGGGTGAATTGCCGTTTTACCGACCAACCCATTGGTAATATCAAGCGCCAGTTCATGTTCCAGAATGTCAGGTGTGGCCAGTTGCTCGAACACCGGAGCTGTGAGTGCAAAACCCTGCGAGCCCATCACTCCCGCCAACATCGGGATCACATAGCCCATGGGCGTCGAATACAGGGTCATGGCCGGGTTGCGGCGCAGCCCCAGACAGCCCATCAGGTCATTGCCACCGATGCGCAACGCAATGATCCGCTCGTACAGACTGGCTTTCAGCGCTTGCCCAAGCTCGATCATTGCCGACGGATCGAACACTTCCGGCGTTTCCAGTGTAGGCATCAACGCCAGCGCCGGGTTGGTAACGGACTGCTCCCAACTCGTCAGACTTTTCAGCGAAAGCTTTGGGACAACGAACCCGTCAACGTGCGCCATCAACGGCCAGTCATTGAGAATCCGCGCCATCGCGGCATCTCTCGGACGAACGAACAACAGCGGACCGTTGGCCGGGCGGCCGCCACGGTCCTGAATGCGGGTCAGCACCTGGCGAAGGTTGACCAGCGCTGTATCGACATCAATCAGCGCCACCGCATCTTCCAGGCAAACGACCAGCGAACGCAGCTCGGGAATTTTTTCACCGAACACCACATCAACGATGTCATCGCGGGTGGCGGGCATGTACAGCGTTGCCCCCAGCGCGTAAGGCGAAAATAAGGCCATTAGCTCAGACTCCGAATGATGGTCACTGCCCGATAAGGCCCCAGCACATCGCCGACTTCTTCAACGGGAATCCCCGCTTTTTCGGTCAGGTGCAGCAGCAACTGCACATCGCTGTCCGCCCGACTGCGTACCAGCACATGGTCTGGAACACGACGCATGACCGCGCGAGTGGCTTCGGCAATGCCCGGCTTGATGCGATTGAAATTAGTGATATCAAAGCGCTCGGCCAAGCGGTCGACCACCTGCGTTGCAGCGTCCTTGAGCCCGGTTCGCTGGGTCAGCGTCCAGGGTGTCAGCGTTAGCGTAGAACTGTTTTGACGACGCTGGCTGTCGATCTGTTCAATAAAAGACTGCGTGACGTCATGGCCCCGCAATTGCTCGTAAACCACACAACCATGCAGCCCGCCGTCCGTCGGCCAGATAGAGCGCGAGACCAGCCCGGACACGGTAGCGCCAAGAATACCGGACGGAATTACCCAGTCTTCTGCCGACGCCGCCAGCCAGGCACTGCCGCACGGATCGGCCAGCACTACCAGCCGTGGCTCTTCCGGAAAGCGCGTGTCGCCTGCCAGACTGCGACGGATTTCACCTGAAATTGCGCCCTTGCCGGTCCAGCCGTCGACAAACACGATGTTCTGCGCGCCGTGAGCCTGAATGATGGCCTCCAGCGCGACTTTATCGATGCCGCGATCACGCACGATACTGATGCCGTAGTGATGCGCTTCGCGGTGCAGATCGATCAAGGCCCGACGCAATAAAACGCCGAGCGGCAAACCGGCACGCACGAACGACACCAGAACGATTTCAGCGCCGGTGCATTCGCGGTCAAGCGCCTGCGCCAGGGCTTGCACGTCATCGGCCATGCGCAGACCGTTCTGGCTGAGCGCCCGCTCATACAACGCCTTGTGAGCGGCGCTGGGGGCCGACTCCTCGCTGATCATTTCCGAATAGTGCTTCTGGCGTGTCTGGATCAGGCGCTCCTTCTCCGCCACGCTGGTGGTCTGCATCGCGACGCTGCGCAGCAGAAAATGCACGTCGTCGTACAGATAACTGCCACTGCCGACCGTATCGAGCCCGTGAACGGGATCACTCATGCTCTGCTCCGACAAACATTTTCGCCAACTGACTGCGGGCGGGTGTCGCCCACCAGTGGCACTCGTCCATGAAACCCAGGTCGGTAATGCTGTCGCCAAAACCGAGCACCGGGCGTTCGCCATTGATGGCCTTGTCGCGCCGCAGCCATTCCTGAACCGCATAGCGCTTGGCCAGCCCCTCGGGCAGAAAGGCCAGGTTGTTGCCATTGCCGTGGATGTGCATGCCGTCAAGCAGGCCGCGGGCCTGCACTTCGGCCAACACTTTGCTGAGCACGCTGTCATCGCTCTCGTTGTGCTTGGTCACCACGTAATGAAACAGTTGCGCCTCTTCCACCACCCAGCCGCGCAATGAAAATCCCAGCTCCTGACCAATCGCCAGTGTGGTGGCAGACAATTCATGCAGCCGCGACTGATAGCTGGCCAGGGTCTGTTTCATCTGCTCGTTCCAGTCCTGGTCCAGTCGCCCCATGACATCGAGCATCACACCGCCGTGCGAACAGATCGCGCCTGCGGTGAACGGCAATTTGACCCGGCTGTAGGCCTCGACACTGCGCGCCGTAACCGGCACCACGTCGGAGTGCGCCAGCAGCCAGTGCGCGAAGGACTTCTGCACGTTGGTCATGTATCCATTGGCGTTACCGCTGATATCCAGCGTTGCGACATGTTTTTCAATGTTCTCGGGCGTTTTGCGGGCGGTTTGGAATAGCGTGTCGTCCAGATCGACGAAGATCAGCGGGCGGTCATTACTCATCGCAGATAACCTCGGCGTTCAGCGCTTCGATAAGCTCGGCGGGTACAGCCTGCCTTGGGGTTTCGGTGCAGATCAGCACCCGGTCAAACTGACCCGGCCGCACGTTGTAAAGGAAGTTGGGGATGCCCAGACCATAGTTGTCGGAGAACGACAGTGCGTGGTCGATGGCATGCCCCAGTGCAATCGGTGAACGGCTGGTAGAGCTGAAATGCACATCGGCACCGGCTTTTTCCAGACGCTCGGCCAGTAGAAACGGCCGCCAGACGAACTCGCTGGTGCCTACCACCAGAACGCGTTCACCCTTTTGCACGCTAAGCCCTGGCGCCAGGGTATCGGCAACCGATAACACCCCCATCCGGCCCCAGTCATTGGCGGTCACCAGCGGCCAGTCGCCCATTGCCACGGTGCCAACCTCAGGCATGTCCGGCAATGGCGCGCTCGCGTCTTCATCGAAAGAGTACGAGCCCTGCAACAACGAGACCTGCTCGGCCACTGCGCCCATCGACGTGCTGACTGCACCCGCCGACCAGTCGGTAAGCACGCAGGTCACCACCCGCTCGATGTTGCTCAGCCCGGCCTCGACCAGCGCCTGATGCAGGTTGATGAAGGTCTTGCCCGTCGACGCCTCGTCATCGACCAGCACCAGCGAACGCGCGCCAAGCATCATCTCGCGTAACGCCGGATCGACAGGCAGATGGATAAGGTGAGCGCTGGCGTGGCTGTGTTCTTCTTCAAAACGGGCGAACAGCTCGCTGCCGGTAGGATGACGCGTGCTGACCAGGTACATGGCATCAGGGCGCGTTTCGCTGTAGGCACGGTGCACGCCGGCCCCGAGGCCGACTGCGGTTTCGGCCATACCGATGACCAGCACCGGGCCGGGCAGGTCTGCCGGAATCTTGTGCGCCAGGTCCTGAAAGCTTTTCAGCATCACGCCCGGACGCGCGGGAATATGACGCCCAAGCACCCGGGACACGAACAGAAACGCGCGCTTGGGGTTGCGTCGTTCAGCGAAGCCGAACAGAGAATCCGGGGCAATGGTGGACGAGTCGACGCTGACGTCGAGACGACCACGAAGCAGGTCAGCACGAAGCTTTGTAGAGTTGGAAAAAGCTGCGCTGCTGTCCATTGATAAATTCCTGAGTAACGGGGCCGAAGCCCCAGACGCCTGCCACTTGAGCAGGCAACACCGAAGTCATTGGCGAGAAGCTTCAACGAGCCATAACGATGACTGTGCGGCGCGTGAGATTTCTGTGGTGGTGTACGACCTTTCCGGACGGGCATGCGGCGCATCGATACGGCATGCCTGCAAAAAGGACAGCAGCAGTGCGGACTTCACTGCGAAGTTCATGTTCTGCCCGTCCGGCACGGTGGACGTCACCATGCCGATCACCGCGCCACCGTTGTCAAACAGCGGGCTGCCACTGGACCCCGGCTGAATCGGTGCCGTGAACTGGAACAGGCTTGCGTCATTGTGCAGACCGAACAGACCGGAGATCCCGCCCTGCGTCACCTGCAGCCCGCCACCGGAAATGGACGCCAACGGGTAACCCAGGACCGCTACGGTATCACCCGGCTCACAGCCCTGCCCGTCCCGGAATGTAACCGGAGACAACGGCGGCGCGCCCTGCACTCGCAGCAGTGCGATGTCGTTGCGACGGTCGATCACCACTGGTTCGGCCTTGTAACGGCCTTCCAGTGAAGTGATGTAGAACACGCCCATGTCTTCGATGACATGGGCACAGGTCATGACGTGCGCCGGGCCGACCACAAACGCCGTGCCGGTCGCCGACTCATGCCGAGGCCCGCCACTGGAGCCACCAGAAGGGTGGCGCGGGTGACGGTCATCAACGTCCAGGCCGATCTTGCGCCCGAACGCCGACAGCCCATACGCCGAGCCTTCGCTCAGCGCGCGGAATTTCCACTGATCATTACGCTTGTAGAACTCGCCGATGATGATCGCCGCTTCGCCGTTATCGCGCAGATCCAGGCGATGCTCGATGTCGGCATCCACTTTGAGATGCAGACTGGCAACGTCACGGACCGGCCCCATGGCTGCATATACATAGACCATCAACAAGACGCGATCACTGCCCGCCGGGAGCCTGTCCAGCCGAAGCGTACAGCCAACATCCTGAGGCCCGCCGCTCCACTCCATCCAGCTCTGTTCATGATGCAGCAGCGCCGGGTCGCCCATGGGCTGGCGCTTGTCATTGACCGCCAGCAAGGCGACCGCTGCGTACTCACCAAAAACCGAAGACTTACCGCTCTCCAGGTTCCAGGTGCAGTGGGCGTTAGCTAAAGCAGTGTTTGCACCTGGCGCAAGAAGCTTCATGCCCGATCCTCCCTGATAAGAGCGATTAGTGATAGCAAAAATCTATTATCCTGATCAAACCGTGGCCCGTACAGCGACCGTGATGGCCTTCACGCGGATATCCTCAAGCCAATGTGTTTCCGGTTCTTTCAAGCCGAGACGTCGTGTCGCAAAAATACCCGGCAGGTTGACGCCGGTTTCACGCGTATAACCAATCCCGCCGGAGTAACGCGGGTTGATTTCCAGCAAGCGCGGTTTGCCATCTGCGTCGTCACGGGTCTGTACATTGATCAGCCCGTCGCAGGCAAAATGCTCCGCTGCGCGCACCGCCAGTTGCACCGCCTCGCTGTCACGCTCGAAGGTCTGATTCAGCCCTACCTTGCGCCGCCCGACAAAGGCAACCGCCTTGCCGTGTTCACAGACCATGTCCACCGAGCATTCACTGCCGGGCATATACGGCATCAAGAGCATCGCCGGAACGTCGTCGGCCTGACGGTAAGCGTTAAGGTACGCCTGAAAAGTCGTTTCACGCGCATCCGGATTGGCGAAACAGCGAAAATCATCGACATCGGCCTTGAAGCGCCAGAAGCCCCGTCCGTAAATCCCGACCACCGGCTTGATACAGACCTCGCCAGACACCGACAACGAATCGTAAGCCGCCTGCAACTCCTCGGCGCTGCTCGCGGCGATTCCCGGAATGCACGCCAGACCCGCCGCCTCGGCCGCCGCCGTAAAGCGACTCTTGTCATCGACATCCATGAAGGTCTGCGGGGACGTTCCGCCTGTGACGAGGTCCAAACCTTCGGCAACAAAACGTGCACGCTGCGCTTCGTAAAAGCTGCCTATACGCCCGGCGACGATAGTCCGAACGCCCAGCGAGCGAGCGGTCTCCAGCACCCAGTCGATACGCTCTTCATTATCGACCGGCTCTTGCAGTGCCACATGGGCCTGCCCGGTAATTTCGGAGCGCTGCTGGCGATGGGAGGCGATAATCTGCACCGACGCAGGCAGCGCATCGCGCGCGCCCATGATCACTTCACGCTGGCTGGACTGCCCTTCAAGGAACCAAATCATGTAAATCTCCGGAAGACAACGCCGTCAGCAACGGCCTTGTCGAATTTTGTAATAACTGTTTTGCTTCGAAATGTTCGGATTAGGGCAAAGTCACGCAATTTTAAACAGAGGACGCTGGTATGAAGTGGCTGAGAAGGTCGATTTGGCTTGTGGTATTCGTTGCACTGGGGATCGGCGCATTAAGCCTCTACTACGTCCTGCCGCGCCATGATGTCGTGATGATCACCGGCGTGGAAGTCAAAAGAATGGACGCCGACGGCGTCATCAACGCCGAAAACCCGGCAGACGGCCCGACCCGCGACGTGTACTTCATCAACACCGAAGACCCGGACAGCAAGAAAGTCGTGGTCTACCGCAACGAAGACACCGGCTGGAGCTTCCCGTGGTACTTCAAATTCGACTCCGCCGACATCCAGGCCAAAGCCCAAGGCTACTCGCGTGACTCTCAGCAACTGGCTTTGATTCGTTACTACGGCTGGCGGATAACCATCCTGTCGATGTTTCCCAACGTGACAGAGGTTGAAGCGGTGACGAGTCGCGATCAGCCATTTCCGATTTTTAACACGATCTTTTTTGTGGTGGTGGGGTTGTTAGTGGTGATGGTTGTGGTTGGGGTTAGGAGGAGGTTTAAAGGGCGGGCGCGGGTTGATGGGGTGGTGAGGTAGAAGCCGATCCCTGACCTGAGCAGTCAACTACTGCCTGGCCACGTATCTTAAGCTGCGTGGCTACGCTCATAGGTAACAGCTGCTTTCACTGCGACAGGCGCAATCTCATAGAGTAAAGCCACACGCTTCGCGTTCTGACCTTCAGCCAGATAAGAATGATAGATCGTTGCTGTGTGGATTCCCGTTGTTGCCAACACCGGTTTGCCAAAATTCCTTGCCGGGTCCAAAACGACTGCCTTGCTTCGCTTGACCGGATACCAGCGCTTTGCCGACTCTTCACCTGCGTAATCAATGCCCTCATATAGGAAAGGTGTAATGACCTGTTTAAAGGCATATTGCCGCTTCACCAGATCCAGCAGAGCCTCATCACCCGTCTCATCCAGAACCGTTGCAAAAATATCTCGTCCGTCAGTCTGAAAACGTCTGCACGTAAACGGGTAGCGCTGACCGAACATTTCTCTGGCTTGTAACGAGGCGCTGCGGATCGCTTGCAAGCTGACGCCGTGCTGGCGAAATGCGTGAACAAAACGAATTTCCAGCAGATCGTGGAAGCCGAGCAGCTTGTCGTTCAGAAATGCGACCTCTGGCGTCCAGAGGCCGGGGTGATCTACACCTGCCGCGCTATAGCCGAACATCCATCTGCGAATGTCTTTCGCCGGAATGCCAGTGTATGAGGACGCTTCTGCTGGGGTGTATAGGCCCACACCGAGGAGGCGGCTGGGTGATGCGGTGGTGTTCATAGCTCCTCTCTTCATGTGTGGGGTAATCAGGTGGGTAATTCTGGGCTTGATTCGGATATCAATCAACGGACGTTTTGATAACCGAAGCGGATCAGGAAGTGACCTAATGCAAAAGCTGAAATGTCCTACAATGCCACGCAATAAAAATGCGCACTAAAAACAAAATGTCCCGGCGGAGCAATTTGCCGAGGCGTTTTCGTTTGAACAAATCTTCTGTGGAGTATGAGTGGCGGTCCTAGGCGATTTGGCAAGCTTCGCGTCGACATTCCGGGCATTTCGGCAAAGATTCTGTCGTGCGGCCTGATGAGTTGGAGGAGAAAGGTGTTGTTGTTCGGGATGTGCTGGCTAAGTCGCTGCCTTGGGTTGAGTACGGTTTTTCGCCGTTGGGATTGGAATTGCTGCAAGCGAGTGAGCGAAACTAAAAGGTCTGAGTTGCGAGGCGAGTGCCACAATATGGCTACCTACGGTCTCAGCATAGATCCGAGGCTGCGATAAATAGCGACTTGGTAATCAATTTAAAAATGAGGCCCGGTCGAAAAATTCCGGGCCCCACCGCCCACAGCAAAAAAGTAACAATCACACCTGTTTCCAGCGCTTTAGGAGCGTCGAAATCTTAAAGACTTTAACGGTCCAAAAATTCAGCATGGCGCTGGCAAACTTCAAGCATCATTGCCTTTAATTACCTGCAGTTAGCAGGAAGGTGCTTGGCGAGACCAGCAGTCCTTGTACAAGTCCAAGTGATCTGATCGTTGACTGAAGCTTGTGCCGGGACGAGCTGAAACGCTGGCTGATCTGTTGCACCGGTAGCTTTAGTCACAACAGTGATGACGCCGCCAGCACCAACCACAACGGATGCCACATATGAGTTATTCGTAGCCACTTGGTTAAACACAAAGCCGGAGTTAGCTGCTGTTACGTTTGCAATACCGCCAACGTTAGCGGCCGTCTCAGCAACTGCTAGCTTCGCGGAGCTCGCTTGCGCCAAGCCTTCACTGACCTTGCTTCTGATTGTGTAATCCTGATAGGCAGGCAGCGCAACCGCCGCCAAAATACCGATAATCGCAACAACGATCATCAGTTCAATCAATGTAAAACCTTTTTGTGCTTTCATCGCGTACTTCTCCGAGGCGTCAATTAGGTAGTGCCTTGAGAGCGTAGAAGCACAGGTCGTGCCAGAACCCATTCTCAACTGCTGATATCACCAATACGCTCTATCTGCAGCGATATACGTTCTGAAATCCGCAGAAACTGACAATTTTCGTCACATCTCTCACTGCCATTTGGCAGCAAAGCCCGACTGCGCTATAACCCACTCATTGTCTGTGTCTGGTGGTTTTATGACTGATGCTGTCCTCACTGGCTTGGCCAAACAATTGGTCCTCGCCGAGCTACTTACTGAATCTGTTGCGCAGCAAGCGTATCAACAGGCGCGCCGCGACAAGATTTCGTTGGTGAGCTATCTGGTTCAGAACAAATTGGTCAAAAGCCTGACGCTGGCAGAAATGGCTTCTGATCAGTTTGGCGTGCCGTTCATGGACCTCGCTAGCCTGGATAAGGAAAGCCAGCCTAAAGGGCTGGTCAGTGAAAAGCTGGTTCGACAGCATCATGCGCTGCCGCTGTGGCGACGCGGCAATAAACTGTTTATAGGGATTTCGGACCCTACGAATCATCAGGCGGTGACTGATATTCAGTTCAGCACAGGTCTGAACACCGAAGCGATTCTGGTCGAAGATGACAAGCTGACGACCGCGATAGATCGCTTTTTTGACAGTGATACCGGTCTAGGCAATCTGGAAGATGTCGATCTGGGCCTAGACATCGAGCCCACGGATGGCAAGGAGACCTCGCTCGCTGCGCAGAACGACGCGGATGACGCTCCAGTGGTACGTTTCGTCAACAAAATGCTTATGGATGCCATCCGATTAGGATCATCCGACTTGCACTTCGAGCCCTACGAAAAGATCTTCCGCGTACGTTTGCGTACCGATGGCATCCTGCACGAAGTCGCCAGACCGCCGATTCATTTGGCAAACCGTATTGCTGCGCGTCTGAAGGTCATGGCCAGCCTCGATATTTCGGAACGACGCAAACCGCAAGACGGAAGGGTAAAGTTGCGGGTGTCCAAAACAAAGGCCATCGATTTTCGTATGAATACCCTGCCCACATTGTGGGGCGAGAAGATCGTGATGCGGATCCTCGACCCGACCAGCGCACAGATGGGCATCGATGCTCTGGGCTACGAGCCAGAACAAAAGGCGTTGTATCTGGAAGCGTTGAAGCAGCCGCAAGGTATGATTCTTGTGACCGGCCCGACAGGCTCCGGCAAGACAGTGTCGCTGTATACCGGCCTGAATATTCTTAATACCGTGGACATCAACATATCCACAGCCGAAGACCCGGTAGAGATCAACCTGGAAGGTATCAATCAGGTCAACGTCAACCCGCGCCAAGGGCTGGACTTTTCTCAGGCATTGCGCGCGTTCCTGCGTCAAGATCCCGACGTAATCATGGTAGGCGAGATTCGCGACCTGGAAACCGCCGAAATCGCTATTAAGGCGTCGCAAACCGGCCACATGGTGCTTTCAACGCTGCACACCAACAGCGCAGCAGAAACATTGACTCGACTGCATCATATGGGCGTTGCAGCGTTCAACATTGCCACAGCAATCAACCTGATTATTGCGCAACGACTTGCGCGGAAGTTGTGTAGCCATTGCAAGAAAGAACTGGATATCCCTCGTGACACACTGATTCAAGAAGGTTTTCCAGAAGCTAAAATCGGCACCTTCAAGATCTTTGGACCGGTGGGCTGTGAGCACTGCAATGGGGGCTACAGAGGCAGGGTCGGTATTTACGAAGTGGTCAAAAAAACACCGGAGCTGGAGCGCATCATCATGGAAGAAGGCAACTCACTGGAGATCTCCAGACAGATGCGCAAGGACGGCTTCAATGACCTGCGTACCTCCGGACTGTCAAAGGCCATGCAGGGCATAACCAGTCTTGAAGAAGTCAACCGCGTGACCAAGGATTAAGCATGGCCAGCAAGGCAGTAAAAGTCAGTATCTATACTTGGGAAGGCGTAGATAAAAAAGGCGGAAAACTCACCGGTGAATTGAGCGGCCACAACCCGGCAATCATCAAGGCACAGCTGCGTAAACAGGGTGTAAACCCTACCAAGGTGCGCAAAAAATCTGTTTCTATCTTCGGTAAAGGCAAAAAAATAAAACCGTTGGACATCGCCTTTTTTTCTCGGCAAATGGCGACAATGATGAAAGCTGGCGTACCGCTGCTACAGTCGTTCGACATTATTAGCGAGGGGGCAGAAAACCCAAATATGCGAGCATTGGTAAACTCGCTCAAGCAGGAAGTTTCGGCGGGAAATAGTTTCGCAACAGCCTTACGACAAAAGCCCGAGTACTTTGACGACCTTTTCTGTAATTTAGTAGATGCAGGAGAGCAGGCAGGAGCACTCGAAAGTCTGCTGGACCGAGTCGCGACTTATAAAGAAAAAACAGAAAAACTTAAAGCCAAAATCAAGAAAGCAATGACCTATCCTGCAGCCGTGTTGATCGTTGCGGTCATCGTTTCAGGTATTCTGCTCATAAAGGTCGTACCACAATTTCAATCGGTTTTTGCGGGCTTTGGCGCTGAGCTACCAATGTTCACATTGATGGTTATCGGGCTTTCCGAGGTCATCCAGCAATGGTGGATAGCTATTGTTGTGGCGTTCTTTGCTAGTTTTTTCCTGTTCAAAAAGGCTTATAAAAAATCACAGAATTTTCGAGATAGTATTGATCGAATATTATTGAAGATTCCGATTATCGGACCGTTGATTTTCAAGTCATCAGTTGCACGTTACGCACGAACACTGGCAACTACTTTCGCTGCCGGCGTTCCGCTTGTGGAAGCGCTGGATTCGGTCGCAGGTGCGACAGGTAATGTGGTTTTTAAAAATGCGGTAAATAAAGTTAAACAAGACGTGTCCACAGGGATGCAGTTGAATTTTTCAATGCGTGCAACGGGAGTTTTTCCAAGTCTGGCAATCCAGATGACTGCGATCGGCGAAGAGTCCGGTGCTCTGGACAACATGCTGGATAAGGTCGCGACCTACTATGAGGATGAGGTCGATAACATGGTTGATAGCCTGACCAGCCTAATGGAGCCAATGATCATGGCCATACTAGGTGTCGTTGTCGGCGGCTTAGTGATTGCGATGTATTTGCCAATATTCAAACTAGGGGACGTTGCCTGACATGCCCCTCCTCGACCTCTTGGCCAGTTCACCCCTGGCCTTCGTCACCACCTGCTGCATTCTCGGCCTGATCATCGGAAGCTTCCTCAACGTGGTCGTTTACCGCCTCCCGATAATGATGGAGCGCGACTGGAAAGCCCAATCCCGTGAACTGCTCGGCCTGCCCGCCGAACCCGATCAACCAGTCTTCAATCTGAATCGTCCCCGTTCCAGCTGCCCGCATTGCGCACACAAAATCCGCCCATGGGAAAACCTGCCGGTGATCAGCTATCTGCTGCTGCGCGGCAAATGCTCGCAGTGCAAAGCGCCGATCAGCAAACGCTACCCACTGGTCGAGCTGACCTGCGCAGTGTTGTCGGCCTATGTGGCTTGGCATTTCGGTTTTGGCTGGCAGGCGGCGGCGATGCTGGTATTGGGCTGGGGGCTGCTGGCGATGAGTCTGATCGATGCTGATCACCAGCTGTTACCTGATTCTCTGGTGCTGCCACTGCTGTGGCTGGGCCTGATCGTCAACGCCTTCGGGCTGTTCACCTCGCTGAACGATGCGCTGTGGGGAGCGGTGGCCGGCTATCTGGCGCTGTGGTCGGTGTTCTGGCTGTTCAAGCTGGTGACCGGCAAGGAAGGCATGGGTTATGGCGACTTCAAGTTGCTGGCCATGCTGGGCGCGTGGGGCGGCTGGCAGATTTTGCCGCTGACCATCCTGTTATCGTCGCTGGTGGGCGCGGTGCTCGGGGTGATCATGATGCGTGTGCGCAGGGTTGAAAGCGGTACGCCGATCCCCTTTGGTCCTTATCTGGCCATTGCGGGGTGGATCGCTTTGCTCTGGGGTGGTCAAATAACCGACTCTTACATGCAGTTTGCCGGTTTCAGATGACTCACCCTGATGAAAAACCCTGGATTCTTGGCCTGACTGGCGGCATCGGTAGCGGTAAAAGTGCAGCGGCGAAGTGTTTTAGCGACCTTGGCGTCGACACTGTGGATGCCGATCATGCCGCCCGCTGGGTAGTCGAGCCCGGGCGCCCGGCGCTGGAGCAGATAGCGGCGCACTTCGGTAAAGGCGTGTTGCAGACCAGCGGCGAGCTGGACCGTGGCGCGCTGCGCAAGCTGATCTTCGAAAACCCCGAGCAGCGGCGCTGGCTGGAAGCACTGCTGCATCCGCTGATCAATCAGGAAATCGTCAGCCATCTGGCCAAGGCCAAATCACCGTATGCCATTCTGGTCTCGCCACTGCTGGTCGAGTCCGGGCAATACCGCATGGTCCAGCGGCTGCTGGTGATTGATGCTCCGGCGCACCTGCAGATAGAACGCACCATGCTGCGCGACAGCTCCAGCCAGGAGCAGGTCGAAGCCATTCTCAAGGTGCAGATCCAGCGTGAAGACCGCCTGCGTCATGCCAATGATGTGCTGGTCAACGACCGCGATCACGCCTGGCTTAGCAGCGAAGTCGAGCGGCTGCACCACTTTTACCTTACTTTGCGTGGAGGCCAATCATGAGCCAACCAATGACCGTTCAATGCCCAACCTGCGACGCCCCGGTGGAATGGAGCGCAGCCAGTCCGAGCCGCCCGTTCTGCTCCGAGCGCTGCAAACTGATCGACCTGGGGGCGTGGGCTTCTGAAGAGCATGCGATTCCGGTGAGTCCGGATGCTGAGGACGAGTTGTTCTCGGGTGATCTGGAGGCTCCGCACAGGGGGCATTGATCGACGCAGTCCCAGACAACTCTATTTCTTGCCAACGGACGAGTGACTGGAGCGACGATCCGAATTGCTCACGAAGGCTGTCTCACAGTCGCCCGACTCCAAGCGGCTGTGGTCAACCTCTCGAGGGTATATTCACCTGACGCCCCTTTTCTTGCCCCCAGAAACCGCAATCAGAAGATCTCGTGCAGACCAAACCCAGCCGCCCAGCAAAAGACAGGGGACCAGTATGGAAAAGAATTGATGAAAGTCAGAAAATGGCCTCTTGGCAACCCCCACTCCAACCATCCCCAGAATAAAAAGACAGAAAAACAAATAACCGAGCACTCTAAAAAATAAATAAACGACGTTTGAAAATCTTATACGCTCCACCCACGCCACACTCCGTCGTGAGAAAAGTGCCATCCACCAAGCATGACATACTGTCGACCACACAAAGCAAGTAAATTGATAGACTGATATCTGAACTCCCGCGTCAAGAAAAATCCAGGCATACATGATATCCATTACCTCACCCGCAGCTATTAACTGATCGGTCAAATAATAGAGACCTACACCGCCCAACACATAAACCGCCAAACCCAAAATAAACACTGCCAGGTTCCTGTTTCAAATAATTTTACCTCCATCACCACACCAGCCTTTTTCAGAACCGCATGACGCGCCTACCACCTCGCTAATAAACTGCGCAAAAAACGCCTATTTCAGATAGTTATCAACAGCAACATTCTTGACTTTACAAACCTCGTGCGACAGTCTGTCTCTATCTGACAGTCTGTCTCTATCTATAGCCTTCTCGGGATCCATCTCCTCCGAAACCTTATCTATCGCGTCCTTGTAGACCTTGCTGTCAGGATTGATGCTAGACGCGCATTTCATCAAGGCATAGCTAATCACTGAATTTTTCGAAACGCCCAAACCTTTCTCATAGATTAAGCTGAGGTTCGCGAAAGCGGCGGCGTCGTCCTGCTCCGCTGCTTTCCAGTACCAGTCCATGGCTTTCGAGTAATCCTGGGGAACACCATAACCATGTTTGTACATGTTGCCTAACTCGTTTTCCGCATAGGCAATTCGCTCTGCAGAGAGCGCACGAAAATACAGCAGCGCTTCTGCATAGTTACGTTCGACACCACGCCCCTCTTTCAGCATGCGCGCAAGCTGATACTGAGCACGCGGCATATTTTGAGCAGCCGCTAATCGGTACCACTTTGCAGCTGCGGCGTTATCAACAGCACCGCCACGGCCTGATTCAAAAAGACTTGCCACATCCGCCTGCGCAACGGCAAGCCCTTGAGTTGCTGCGAGCCCAAGCCAATAACGAGCCTGCTTGTAGTCCGTCGCTGTCCCTTTGCCAACGTTATAAAAATATCCGATCTTGTACTGCGCAGGGGCATAGCCATTTGAAGCACTACGCAGGTACCAAGCAAGTGCGCTCTCATAGTCCTTTTCTACACCTGCGCTATACTCATAGGCTTGGCCCAGCGCCAGTTGACCTATAGGGTCGTTTCCGGCAGCAGATTTTTCATACCATTTAAATGCCTCATGCTCATCTTGCTCGACGCCCTTTCCTTCCGCGAGGCTTTTAGCCAGATTTCGTTGCGCAAGGAGGTTGCCCTTCTCGGCTGCCAATTTAAGAAAGCGAAAACCTTTGACCGCATCACGGTCGACACCACGACCTTCGATATACCCCACGCCCAGGATATTCAACGCCTCGGCATCACCACTGTCAGCGGCACGCTGTATGAAGCCAACCGCAGACGCTTCATCCTTTTCTACGCCTCTTCCTTCGCCAAGCATAAGTGCGTATCGGGACTGTGCAGCAGGCAAACCTTGCTCCGCAGCGACCTTATAAAACTCAGCAGCCTTTGCTAGATTTACAGCTGTGCCAATACCGTTTTCATAAAAAAAACCTAACCTGTACTGAGCCAGCACTAGCCGACGTTGTGCGGCGGCTGACATACTCTCAAAGGCCTTTAGCGTATCTTTGGGTACACCTTTCCCCTCCTCATACTGCAACCCGATGTAGTACTCGGCCTCAGCATTGCCCTTGGCAGCCTCCTTCTGGAAGAGAGAAAATGCTTGCCCATACAGTCCTTGACTGTACGCATCCAGGCCTTTCTGCATTGATGCCAATGCGCCCTCTGAAAGACAAAAAAATAAAAGCCCGGCGAAGAGTGCATTAGCTTTCAATATCCAATTCCTGAATGCATATTCTGAGTACCATTTGACTGGCTTTTCATGCCTTCGGCGCCGTACAGAAAAGCTTTAGGCGGCTGACTGATCAGCTGCCCGTCGCGCAACTGTAACCACAGCCCTTTATCGTCATCGCCTGCGTACTGCGGCACGATGCGCACCTCTCGATCAAGCATGATGCGATAGCTGTAATCGCGCATTTGGGGAATGGCGAACATCTTGGCGATGGATGGCATTTTCTGGATGTCAGCGACGAACACCGCGTGGCGTGATCTCAGAACGCCTTTTGGCTTGTTTCTGAAGATCCTCGATAAAAGCAGCGCCTGCGGGCATTTTTCGCAAGCGATCAAAAAATGAATTGCCAGTCTACACACCTGCATTCACTCTTCCAGTCATGGCAACTTGAACGCTAAGCTTGGCCCTATGGATGACTCAGACTACCTACGCCTGTTGACGATCCAGGCCGAACAAGCCAACGCCTTTCTTTCCAATGCGCGGAAGTGGGAGCGTGAGCGTTGGGTTTGTCAGCGCCTGTTACAGGGGTTGAACATTGCGCATCGCAATGAGGACTTCACGCCGGCCACTCAGGAGCCTCCGGATGTGCTGTTTCGTGACGGGCGTTTCGAGGTGTTTTTTGTGCTCGATGAGGGCCGTCGTCTCAATGACGAGTGGCGCGAGGAGCTGGCGCGACGACGTAGCGCTTTTTCGTTGAGCCAGCTGGTACGTCGGGAAGCCAAGCCCAAACGGATTCCCGCCTCTGAACTGCTGCACCGACTCGCCCCTACCCTGCGCAAGAAATCCACCAATTATCGCGAACGCGGCATTGACCTGGGCGGGCTGGATATCATCGCCTTCGCCAGCCTCAAGCGCGAAGTGCTGGACCTCAACAGCCACTTTCCGCCACCGACCGAGTACTTGCGTCAGGGCTGGCGTTCGTTGTCGCTGGTGGGGCCCACGTTTGCTCGGGTATTGTTCGCGCATCCGGGCGCTCCGGATTTTCTGCGTACCAATCTGGGGCGCAGTGTCGTTTTCGATGTTGGAATCAGTTTATGAGCCCCTTGCAGGAACTGCTGGCCGATGTGCCGCAACAAGGTCGCGTGCGCTGGATCGGCGTACGTCCGCAATCGCGGGTCGAGATGATCGAGCTGGATGCGGTGGAAGCGCGGCGCGAAGCGGGGCTGACCGGCGATCACTCGCGGCCCGGCCCGCGCAATGCACGCCAGGTGACGTTGATTCAGTGGGAGCATCTGGCGGTGGTTGGCTCGTTGCTGAACCGCGCGGCGGATAACCCTATCGTGCCGCAGGATTTGCGGCGCAATCTGGTGATCAGTGGCATCAACCTGTTCAGCCTGAAGAATCGACGTTTCCGGATCGGTCAGGCTATTTTCGAAACCACCGGCTGGTGTCAGCCTTGTGCGCGGCTTGAGCAGCGTCTCGGCCACGGCACCTTTCAAGCGGTGCGCGGGCATGGTGGAATTACTGCGCGAGTGCTACAAAGCGGCATCATCCGCCTCGACGATACGCTGCAGGTCGAGCCGCTGGAAATCACCGACCCATGGCCCCCTGCCCGTCAGCACGCTTGAGACAACGGATAAATTGAGCAGCCACCTGAACCCGGAACCGCAAAGGTGTGTCGAAGAGTACCTTCAGGCAAACCGGCATCCAGTCGAGCGCAGGCCGCTCCTGATCCCGGTGTTGCCGTGATGAACCCATTTATCGAGCCTTCTGACGCTATGAGCTGCCTTGCGCTCGCGAAGATCGAGCTCCCCCCGAATTCCTTAAACCTTCCGAGTAATCCTTATGACGCATCGTATTGTTATCGTTGGCGGAGGCGCTGGCGGTCTGGAGCTGGCTACCAGTCTGGGCAAGACCCTGGGCAAGAAAGGCACGGCCAGTGTCACGCTGGTTGATGCCAACCTGACGCATATCTGGAAACCGCTGTTGCACGAGGTCGCGGCGGGTTCGCTCAACTCGTATGAAGACGAGCTGAACTACGTGGCTCAGGCCAAGTGGAACAACTTTCAGTTTCAGCTCGGGCGCATGACCGGCCTGGACCGCGCAAGCCGCCAGATTCATCTGGCCGAGACGCTGGATGAAAACGGCGCAGAACTGGTTCCGGCACGCAGCCTGGGTTACGACTCGCTGGTCATCGCGGTGGGCAGCACCACCAACGACTTCGGCACCAAAGGCGCGGCAGAGCATTGCCTGTTTCTCGACAGCCGCAAACAGGCCGAGCGCTTTCACCAGCAACTGCTCAACCACTATCTGCGTGCTCACGCCGGTCAGGCTGACAGTGCTCAGGAAATCACCGTGGCCATCGTTGGCGCAGGTGCGACTGGTGTTGAACTGGCAGCAGAACTGCACAATGCAGCGCACGAGTTGGCCGCTTACGGGCTGGGCCAGATCAAGCCGGAAAACCTGCGAATTACCGTGATCGAAGCCGGGCCTCGGGTGCTGCCTGCATTGCCAGAGCGTATCGGCGCGCCGGTGCACAAGACACTGGAAAAACTTGGCGTGACGGTGCTGACCAATGCCGCGGTGAGTGAAGTGACCGCCAATGGCTTGATCACGGCCAGCGGGCAGGTCATTCCGGCCAGTTTGAAAGTCTGGGCGGCAGGTATTCGTGCCCCGGCGTTTCTGCATGAGCTGGATGGGCTGGAGAGCAACCGGATCAATCAGTTGCAAGTGCTGCCGACGCTGCAAACCACCCGCGACGAAAATATTTTCGCCTTCGGTGACTGCGCCGCCTGCCCGCAAAAAGGCACCGACCGCAACGTCCCGCCACGCGCTCAGGCTGCTCATCAGCAGGCGTCGTTGCTGGCAAAATCGCTGCGCCTGCGGATCGAAGGCAAGACCTTGCCGGAGTACACCTACAAGGACTACGGCTCGCTGATCTCGCTGTCGAGCTTCTCGGCAGTCGGCAATCTGATGGGTAACCTGATGGGCAGCGTAATGCTTGAAGGCTGGCTGGCGCGGATGTTCTATGTGTCGCTGTATCGCATGCACCAGATGGCGCTGTACGGCACCTTCCGCACCCTGATGCTGATGCTGGGCAGCAAGATCGGCAAAGGCACCGAACCACGGATGAAGCTGCACTAAGGCCCGCCAGTCGCGAGATATGCGGGAGAACACCATCGTGCCCATGCTCCAGCGTGGGCATGCCCTTCTGGACGCTCTGCGTCCTCTCTTGAATTGACCTGTGCAGCGCAGAACTTGCGACGCAGAGCGTCGTGAAACGCATTCCCACGCTGTGGACTGCCCCCAAGAAGTTGGACACCAATCCGACCTAATGGGGGTGTTCAAATGGCCAAGTATTCAGAGCAATTCAAACTCACCGTCGTCAAAGCGTACCTTGAAGGCAACATCGGCTTTCGTAAG
>NZ_JALHBH010000091.1:0-68290 GCF_022836805.1 Pseudomonas sp. RGM 3321 | reverse complement strand
CTTACGAAAGCCGATGTTGCCTTCAAGGTACGCTTTGACGACGGTGAGTTTGAATTGCTCTGAATACTTGGCCATTTGAACACCCCCATTAGGTCGGATTGGTGTCCAACTTCTTGGGGGCAGTCCAGGGAGTACACATTGCCCTCGTAGGAGCGAACTTGTTCGCGAAGAGGCCGGCATGATCGCCGAAAATGCCTCGTCTGAAACACCGTCGTCGCGAACAAGCCAAGCGCCGCCCGGTGCGCTCCTACGCCCGGCGGGCAGGAGCCGAAAGGCACGTAATCAGTGCTCTCCAAGACCTGTATATAACGCTGCCCGTGGAAGCGATAACCATGCGGCTGGACACATCAGGTGCACCTTTTTCACTTCGTTCAGCTGGCTTCCATCGGTAGCCGCTAGAGCATCCTGCCGGGCTCCGGTAACATGCGCGCCTGATTCAATCGCTCGCAAGGGCGTTCCAATTGAGGAGTCGCAATGCTGCCTTACCCGCAGATTGACCCGGTAGCCGTCGCTATCGGCCCGCTGCAAATTCACTGGTACGGGTTGATGTACCTGGTCGGCATCGGTGGCGCCTGGCTGCTCGCGTCGCGTCGTCTCAACAAATTCGACCCGACCTGGACCAAGGAAAAACTCTCTGACCTGATTTTCTGGCTGGCCATGGGCGTGATCGTCGGCGGGCGGCTGGGCTATGTGCTGTTCTACGACCTGTCAGCCTACATCGCCAATCCTCTATTGATATTCGAGGTCTGGAAGGGCGGCATGGCGTTCCATGGCGGCTTTGTCGGTGTGATGATTGCAGCCTGGTGGTTTGGCAAACGCAACGGTAAGAGCTTCTTCCAGCTGATGGACTTCGTCGCCCCGCTGGTGCCAATCGGCCTGGGTGCCGGGCGTATCGGCAACTTCATCAATGCCGAGCTGTGGGGCAAGCCAACCGACGTGCCGTGGGCCATGGTTTTCCCGCCATTCAGCGATCCTGCGCAACTGGCGCGTCATCCTTCGCAGCTATATCAGTTCGCACTGGAAGGCGTGGCACTGTTCATCATCCTCAATCTTTACGCCCGCAAGCCGCGCCCGACCATGGCCGTTTCCGGCATGTTCGCGCTGTTCTACGGCATCTTCCGCTTTGTGGTCGAATTCGTCCGCGTCCCTGATGCCCAGCTGGGCTATCTGGCGTGGGGCTGGGTGACCATGGGTCAGATCCTCAGCCTGCCGATGATCATTGCCGGTCTGTTCCTGATCTGGCTGGCCTACAAGCGCGATCCGTCCGCCAGCAAGGCAGCGGCTTAACACCGAAACGCCGGGTGACAACGCCCGGCGCGTTCAACAAGGCAGGTGATTTATGAAGCAATATCTGGAACTGGTCGCGCATGTGATCAAGCACGGCACCTTGCAAGCCAACCGTACCGGCGTGAACACCATCAGCTTTCCGGGTGCGATGCTGCGTTATGACTTGCAGGAAGGCTTTCCGGCCATCACCACACGGCGCATGGCATTCAAATCGGCCATCGGCGAAATGGTCGGCTTCCTGCGTGGCGTGAACAATGCTGCCGAATTCCGCGAATTGGGCTGCAAGGTCTGGGACCAGAACGCCAACGAAAACGCCCAGTGGCTGAACAACCCGTTCCGCAAGGGCGAGGATGACCTCGGCGAAATCTATGGCGTGCAGTGGCGCAAGTGGCCTGCCTACAAGCGTATCGATGCTGGCAATGTCGCAGCCATCGAACTGGCGCTTGGTCAGGGTTATCGCCAGATTGCCGAATCGGAAGAAGACGGTCAGTCGTTCGTAGTGCTGTACAAGGCCATCGACCAGATTCGCCAATGCGTCGACACCATCATCAATGACCCAGGCAGCCGCCGGATCCTGTTCCACGGCTGGAACTGCGCACAGCTCGATGAAATGGCCCTGCCGCCGTGCCACCTGCTGTACCAGCTGCACCCGAACCCGCAGACCCGCGAAATCTCGCTGACGCTGTACATCCGCTCCAACGACCTGGGGCTCGGCACGCCGTTCAACCTGACCGAAGGCGCCGCGCTGCTCAGCCTCATCGGCCGTCTGACCGGCTACACACCTCGCTGGTTCACCTACTTCATCGGCGACGCTCATGTGTACGAAAACCACCTGGACATGCTCAACGAGCAGATGACCCGCGAGCCGTACCCGATGCCGAAACTGGTGATCTCCGACCGCGTGCCGGAATTCGCCAAGACCGGTGTGTATCAGCCTGAATGGCTGGAACTGATCGAGCCTTCGGACTTCACCCTGGAAGGCTATCAGCACCACCCGGCGATGACGGCGCCGATGGCGGTTTAAGTCCGTAAGAGCGAATTGAGCGTTGTGCTATAGTTTTGGCGTAAGTCCCCTGACCCTGTTCAATGGAATCGACTATGTTTTTCAATCGGATTGGACATCGTAGTGATACGAAGAAGGCTGAAGATGAAGCCTTCATGCAGGCAATCAAGAACATCGACACTCTTGTGGTTAGGGGCGGCCGCATGTCCATGGACGCCAAAGAAA
Source organism: Pseudomonas sp. RGM 3321 (assembly GCF_022836805.1). Taxonomy (NCBI): domain Bacteria; kingdom Pseudomonadati; phylum Pseudomonadota; class Gammaproteobacteria; order Pseudomonadales; family Pseudomonadaceae; genus Pseudomonas; species Pseudomonas sp. RGM 3321. The sequence goes on along the minus strand of NZ_JALHBH010000091.1, from coordinate 65,775 downwards.
TCGAAGGTTTGGTTCGCTCCTCCCGCGACAAGGCTAAAAAACTGGTCACTCCGCAAGCCGAATCCTGATAAATGGCTTTTTTACTTCTGCTGCCACTACTCGTCAGCGGCTTTTTGGTGTGCCTGAAAGATCCCACCATTTACTGCAGGTTGCATCGCTATGAGGGCCAGATGCTTTATCTGCAGGTGGGCCGTTATGGGATTTACTGCTTTGTAGCGGCCATGTCTGCCACCGCAGTCCTTGCAGGACTGTTCTCGCATGACTGGGGTGTGTTGTGTCCCGAATGGCTCCAAACGGCGAGCGCGACCTCCCCACTCTGTTTTGCCGTGAACACCGATTTCATGGGCGCTTTAAGTCAGGTAGGGCAGGATTTCGACATCACTGGCAGGAATTTTAGCCAAGTGGGTGTGTTCCTTGCCTTGTCAGGTTTACTGACCTTTGTGATGCCAGACCTAGGGGCTTTTCTTACTGTCAGGATTCTCAAGTGGCAACTGGGTGCCAGAAAAAAAGAAGAAATTGTGGCCTACCTGCTGGGTGAGTCTGTAGATCACAGCCCTATCTGCTCGACGCTTTTCGATGCATTTGTCGACAAGGACGAAGTGATGATCACGATGGTGGATCGAAAGGTCTACGTCGGTTACATCATGGACGTCGGAGCCCCCACCGAAGTGACGGGTGTGAATCAGGAGATTCTGCTCATACCCACCGTCAGTGGCTATCGGGATAAAGACACCCTTAAAGTCGTGTACACGACCGATTATCCGAGTGATACACCGCTCAGGCCTATTGGTTTTCGGCAGGAAAATATCGTCTCGATCAGCGTCTTCAGCGAGGAAGTACGCGAATCGTTCAAGCGTGTTGATTCTGAGCGGGCGGGTGAAGAGGCAGCGAAAGAGAAAGCTGCCAAGGATCAGCTCGTCAAGGCGATCACCGAGCTTGTGGCGGTGGTGCAGGCTGCGCAGCGCTGAACCAGAGATCTCAAACCCGTCTCAATGCCCATGACTCCTCCCCACATGTGAAGGCTCGCCCTCTGGCGCTGCCACAGCGCCCGTCACTTCCAGCCTCTCCAGTATCGCGCAATGTTCTGTCGTGCCATCGCTGCAGCGGCGGCGCAGGTCGAGCAGTTGTTCCTGGAGCGCTTGCAGGCTGGCGACGCGGGCGTTGACGTGTTCGATGTGTTCGTCGATCAGCGCATTGACGCTTTCGCACTGGTCCTGCGGGCTGTCGCGCAGGTTGAGCAGGCTGCGGATTTCTCCAAGGGTCATGTCCAGGCTGCGGCAATTGCGGATGAACGACAGGCGCTCCGTGTGTGCCTGGGTGTACAGCCGGTAGTTGCCATCGCTGCGAGCAGGTGCGGGCAGCAGGCCTTCGCGCTCGTAATAGCGGATGGTTTCGACCTGTGTGTCGGTCAGTTTTGCCAGTTCGCCGATTTTCATTTGGACTCATCTCGTTTGAGTGCTTGACCCTATAGTGGCTACAGGGTGTTCACTTGGCAACAAGCAGAATCCTGGAGCCACAACGAATGGGCACGACGATCAAGAACCCCCCCGCACATGACCATGATCATGACCATGATCACGGCGAGCACGCGCACGAGCAAAAACCCGTGGAGCATGCGCATTCGTGCTGCTCCAGCGAGGCACAGCCTGCCGTAGTGACCTTTGGCGAAGCGCCAGCAGCGGGCGGTCGTCTGAGCAGCTTCCGTATCGAGGCAATGGATTGCCCCACCGAGCAGACGCTGATCCAGAACAAACTGGGCAAGCTGGCCGGTGTGCAGAAGCTGGAATTCAACCTGATCAACCGCATGCTGGGCGTCTGGCACGATCTGCCGTCCACCGACCCGATTCGTGAGGCCATCAGTTCGCTGGGCATGCAGGCCGAGCCGGTCGAGGAGGGCGCAGCGTCTGACCAACCGGTGCCGGTGGTGAAGAAACACTGGTGGCCGCTGGCATTGTCCGGCGTTACTGCGCTTGGCGCTGAAGTGGTCCATCTGGCGTCACTCGGCCCTACCTGGGTCGTTGCGCTGCTGGCACTGGTGTCGATCTTCAGTTGCGGGCTGACGACCTACAAGAAGGGCTGGATCGCGCTCAAGAACTTCAACCTGAATATCAATGCCCTGATGAGCATTGCGGTGACCGGTGCAATTCTGATCGGGCAGTGGCCTGAAGCGGCGATGGTAATGTTCCTGTTTACCATTGCCGAGTTGATCGAAGCCAAGTCGCTGGATCGGGCGCGCAATGCGATCAGTGGCCTGATGCAGTTGACGCCAGAGCTTGCCACCGTCAAGCAGGCGGATGGCAGTTGGCAGGAAGTCGAAGCCAAAAACGTCGAGCTGGAGGCTATCGTCCGGATCAAGCCCGGCGAGCGTGTCGGCCTTGATGGTGAAGTGGTGTCTGGTAGCTCTACCATCGATCAGGCATCGATCACCGGTGAAAGTCTGCCGGTGGAGAAGACCGTCGGCGATAAGGTTTTCGCGGGCACCATCAACCAGGCGGGTTCACTGGAATACCGTGTTACTGCGGCGGCAAACAACTCGACGCTGGCGCGCATCATTCATGCGGTGGAAGCGGCTCAGGGTTCGCGTGCGCCGACCCAGCGCTTTGTCGACAGCTTCTCGCGTATCTACACGCCGGTGGTATTCGTCGTCGCGTTGGCGTTGGCGTTGGTCGCACCGCTGTTCTTTGGCGGCGAATGGTATGACTGGATCTACCGGGCGCTGGTGCTGCTGGTAGTGGCCTGCCCATGTGCGCTGGTGATTTCCACGCCGGTGACCATCGTCAGTGGTCTGGCGGCAGCGGCGCGCAAGGGGATTTTGATCAAGGGTGGCGTTTATCTGGAAATGGGCGAGAAGCTCGATTACCTGGCGCTGGATAAAACCGGCACGCTGACCCACGGCAAGCCGGTGCAGACCGACTATGTGCCGTTGAACCCCGCAGTCGCCGACAGCGCGCCTGCCATCGCCGCGAGCCTTGCGGGTCGTTCAGATCACCCTGTTTCCCAGGCCATTGCCAAGGCCGCCGATGGCAGCCTGACGCTGCATGAAGTCAGTGCGTTCGAGGCGTTGGGTGGCCGCGGTGTGAAAGGCGAGATCAATGGCCAGATGTATCACCTGGGCAACCATCGCCTGGTTGAAGAACTGGGCCTGTGCTCGCCAGAGCTGGAAGCCAGGCTCGATGCGTTGGAAATGCAGGGCAAGACCGTGGTGCTGTTGCTCGATGCATCTGGGCCGATTGCGCTGTTTGCGGTGGCTGACACTGTCAAGGAGACCAGCCGCGAAGCCATTGCTCAGTTGCATGATCTGGGCATCAAGACGGTCATGCTGACCGGTGATAACCCGCACACGGCCAAGGCGATTGCCGATCAGGTCGGCATCGACGAAGCGCAGGGCAATCTGCTGCCTGCCGACAAGCTCAGTGCGATCGAGGCGCTTTACAGCCGCAATCACCGGGTGGGCATGGTCGGTGACGGTATCAATGATGCCCCTGCGCTGGCCCGTGCGGAGATCGGTTTCGCGATGGCCGCTGCAGGCACCGATACAGCCATCGAGACAGCAGATGTCGCCCTGATGGACGATGATCTGCGCAAGATACCTACCTTTATTGCGCTTTCGCGCCGGACATCGGCGGTGCTCAAGCAGAATATTGTGTTGGCCATCGTGACCAAGGTGCTGTTCATCGGCATCACCTTCGCGGGTCTGGCGACCATGTGGATGGCGGTGTTTGCCGACATGGGCGTGAGCTTGCTGGTGGTGTTCAACGGCTTGCGCTTGCTCAAGAAGTGATCAGGCGGAGCGTCCGGAACGGCATTCCCACGCGGAGCGCGGGAACGATAATCGTGGCCACCGGCTCCGATCACTGACTATCGCTCCCACGCTCCGCGTGGTAGCGCCTTTCTGGACGCTCTGCGTCCGACGTTGTCAGCCGAACCGCTCCTCTCCCCAGGCGATGAAGGTTTCCAGCAGGGGCTTGAGCACGGCGCGGGTCGGCTCGGCCAGGTCCGAGCGGTAGTGGAAGGGCACGAACTCGTCCATATAGGTGCTTTGCGCCAGCTCCAGCTGTACCGCATGGATGTTGTTGGCCGGGTCGCCATAGTGGCGGGTGATGTGGCCGCCTTTGAAGCGCCCGTTCAATACATGGCTGTAGTCTTTGGCCGCAGCGCAGACCTGCTCCATTCGGCTGGCCAGCTCCGGGTCGCAGCTTGCACCATTGAAGGTGCCGAGGTTGAAGTCCGGCAGGCGACCGTCGAACAAATGCGGGATGTGCCCGCGAATCGAGTGGGCGTCGAACAGCAGCGCATAGCCGAACTCATCACGCATCCGCTGCAGCTCCTGCTTTAGCGTCTGGTGATAGGGCGTCCAGATCTGCGGCAGATACAGCGCCCGCTCTTCGGCACTCGGCGTCTGACCATCTTTGAACAGCGGCACGCCATCGAACAGAATCGACGGGAACAGGCCAGTGGTCGCGCCAGCGTACATCGGTTTGTCGTCAGCGGGCCGGTTCAGGTCGATGACAAAACGCGAGTACTCGGCGGCAAGGGTGCTCGCGCCCAATTCGGCGGCGAAGTCATACAGGCGCGGAATGTGCCAGTCGGTGTCCGGCAGGCTCAGGGCTTCGTCCACCAGCGCGGCTTCGACCACCGGGGTCAGTAGCAGGCCGGCATGCGGCATGCTGATCAGCAGCGGAACGCGACCACGTTTGAATGTCAGAACGTTATCCACAGGGCTCTCCTTCAGATCGATGATTCGACGCCGTGGCGCACGATGCGTTTGTCCAGATCGCCGCCCAGCCAGTACGCCAGATCAGCCGGTCGCTCAATGTTCCAGGCGACGAAATCCGCTACCTTGCCGACTTCCAGCGAGCCGTGGGTCGCGCTCATGCCCAGTGCCTTGGCGGCATTGAATGTCACACCCGCCAGTGCCTCTTCAAGTGTCATGCGAAACAGCGTGCAGGCCATGTTGAGCATCAGGCGCAATGACAGCCCCGGCGAAGTGCCAGGGTTTAGGTCGGTGGCAATGGCAATCGGCACGCCGTGCTTGCGCAGCGCGTCCATTGGCGGCAGTTGCGTTTCACGGAGGAAGTAAAACGCCCCCGGCAGCAGCACCGCGACGGTTCCAGCAGCGGCCATGGCGATGGCGTCGTCTTCGGTCATGAACTCCAGATGATCCGCCGACAGCGACTTGTAACGTGCCGCGAGGCTTGAGCCACCCAATGAGGACAGCTGCTCGGCATGCAGTTTGACCGGCAGCGCCAGCTGCCCTGCGCTGATGAATACCTGCTCGACCTGTGCAGGCGAAAACGCCAGGTATTCACAGAAAGCGTCCACGGCATCCACCAGCCCTTCGGCAGCCAGTGCCGGCAGCATGTCGTTGCAGATGTGATTGATGTAGTCGTCGGCGCGATCCGCGTATTCCGGTGGCAGGGCGTGGGCGGCCAGGCAGGTGGCGCGCACGGTGACCGGTTGGGTATTGCCCAGGCGGCGGATCACCCGCAGGATCTTGCGCTCGTTCTCCAGGTCCAGCCCGTAGCCCGACTTCATCTCGACGGTAGTCACGCCGTCCTTGAGCAAGTGCCGCAAGCGCCGCTCGGCGCTGGCGTACAGCTCATCTTCACTGGCCGCACGAGTCGCGCGCACCGTGCTGGCAATACCGCCGCCTGCTGCGGCAATCTCGGCGTAACTCACACCCTGCAGACGCTGCTCGAACTCACCGCTGCGGTTGCCGCCAAACACTGTGTGCGTGTGGCAGTCGATCAGACCGGGCGTCACCCATGCGCCGCCCAGATCGATGCAGTTGTCATGCTCCTGCTCGGCCAGCTCGGTTTCAGGCCCGATCCACTCGATGAGCGCTCCGGAGGTCACGATGGCGGCATGCTCGATGATCGAGTATTTACCGTGCGCCATGCTTGCGATGTGACAGTGTTTCCAGAGCGTTTTCATTCCGGGCCTCGTTGATCAATGAGTGTTGTTGAGCGCCTTTGGCTTGACCCACACCCCGTAGGCGATGAGCAGCAGCACAATCCAGATTGCGCCGACGATCAAGGCTGCACGGTTGTCCGGGAAGTAGCCCAGCACGCCGAAGATGAACAGCATGAAGACGATGGCGGCGGCCGGCCCGTAAGGCCAGAACGGCACCGCGAATTTCAGTTGTGCGGCCTCTTCGCGGTTCATCGAACGGCGCATGGCAACCTGGGTGAGCAGAATCATCAGCCAGACCCAGACCGTGGCAAACGTTGCCAGCGAAGCGATCAGCAGGAACACGTCCTTGGGGATCAGGTAGTTGAGCAGCACGCCGCCCAGCAGCGCTATACCCATGACCAATACGGTCATCCACGGCACGCCATGCCGTGACAGGCGGGCAAAACTGGCGGGCGCCTGACCTTCACGGGCCAGGCCATACATCATGCGGCCTGCGCCGAAGATGTCGCTGTTGATGGCCGACACCGCAGCAGAGATGACCACGATATTGAGGATAGTCGCCGCCGACGCAATGCCCAGATTGTCGAAAATCTGCACGAACGGGCTGCCTTGGGTGCCGATCTGCGGCCACGGGTAAATGCACATCAGCACAAACAGTGTCAGCACATAGAACAGCAGAATGCGCAGCGGTACGGCGTTGATCGCCTGTGGCAGGCTGCGTTGCGGGTCTTTGGCTTCGCCTGCGGTGATGCCGATGATTTCGATGCCGCCGAAGGCAAACATCACCACTGCAAACGAGGCGATCAGGCCGGTGACGCCGTTGGGCATGAAGCCGCCGTGCGCCCACAGGTTGCTGATGCCTATTTCGGTGCCGCTGGTCGAGCTGCCGATGCCGAAGATCATGATGCCGAAGCCTGCGACGATCATTGCCACGATGGCGCTGACCTTGAGGATCGACAGCCAGAACTCGGTTTCACCAAAGACTTTCACGTTGCACAGGTTGAGCGCGCCGATCAGAAAGACGATGCCCAGCACCCAGATCCAGCGCGGCACCTCCGGAAACCAGAAGCCCATGTAAATGCCGAATGCGGTCACGTCGGCGAGGCAGACAATGATCATTTCGAATGCGTAGGTCCAGCCCAGTACGAAACCGGCCAGCGGGCCCATGTAGCGCGTGGCGTAATGGCTGAACGAGCCGGAAACCGGGTCGTGAACGGCCATTTCGCCCAGCGCGCGCATCACCATGTACACCGCCGCGCCGCCAATCAGGTACGCCAGCAATACGGCCGGACCGGCCTGTTGAATCGCCGAGGCCGAGCCGTAGAACAACCCTGTGCCGATGGCAGAGCCCAGGGCCATGAAGCGGATGTGGCGGGCGGATAACCCGCGTTTCAAACCATCTTGTGACGTCATTTCAGGTCCATTTCATTACATACAGGTATGGCAAAAGCCGCGAAAACGCCTGCAACCGGCTTCCCGCAGCAATGACCAAAGCGAGCCCTGCCAGGCTCGCGGTACATCACAAACTCGGTAGCAGACGTGCAGGAACCAGCGGGTTCAGGCAAGTGGAGGACAACAGCTGGCTGGCAGCTTCGATGTCCGGTGCAAAAAAACGGTCCTTTTCATAGAACGGGACCTTGCTGCGCAGCAGGCTGCGGGCTTGCTCCAGTTTCGGAGAGGTTTTCAGACCCTCACGCAAGTCCAGACCCTGGCAGGCAGCCAACCATTCTACGGCAAGAATCCCGCGAACGTTTTCTGCCATTTCCCATAACCGCTTGCCTGCGGCCGGGGCCATCGACACATGGTCTTCCTGATTGGCTGATGTCGGCAGGCTGTCGACGCTGTGCGGATGAGCCAGCGCCTTGTTTTCACTGGCCAGCGCGGCGGCTGTCACCTGCGCGATCATGAAGCCGGAATTGACCCCGCCGTTGGCGACCAGGAAGGGCGGCAGCTGCGACATGTGCTTGTCCATCATCAGCGAAATACGCCGTTCGCTGAGCGAGCCGATCTCGGCAATGGCCAATGCCAGATTGTCTGCGGCCATGGCGACCGGCTCGGCGTGAAAATTGCCACCGGATATGACGTCGTTCTCGGCGGCGAACACCAGCGGGTTGTCGGACACCGCGTTGGCTTCGATTTCCAGCACCTCGGCGGCCTGACGCAGCTGGGTCAGGCATGCGCCCATGACCTGTGGCTGGCAGCGCAACGAGTAGGGGTCCTGAACCTTGTCGCAGTTGCGGTGCGACTCGGACACGCCGCTGCTTTCGCCCAACAGGTCACGGTAGCAGGCCGCCGCGTCGATCTGCCCGCGCTGCCCGCGTGCGGCATGAATGCGCGCGTCGAAGGGCGAGCGCGAACCGAGTACCGCCTCAACGGTCAGAGAGCCGCAAGTCAGAGCCGCAGCGAACAGGTCTTCGCCTTCGAACAGGCCGCGCAATGCGTAGGCGCTAGACACTTGCGTGCCGTTGAGCAGCGCCAATCCTTCCTTGGCCGCCAGGGTCAGCGGTTGCAGCCCGGCAGCCGCCAGCGCATCGACGCCGTTCAGCCATTCGCCCTTGTAGCGCGCCTTGCCTTCGCCCAGCAGCACCAGCGACATGTGCGCCAGCGGCGCCAGGTCACCGGAAGCACCGACCGAGCCCTTGAGCGGAATATGCGGGTAGACCTCGGCATTGATCAGCGCAATCAGGGCGTCGATGACCACTCGCCGAATGCCCGAGAAGCCGCGGCTCAGGCTGTTGACCTTGAGCACCATGATCACGCGCACCAGATCATCGCTGATCGGCTGACCAACACCGGCCGCATGCGACAGCACCAGCGAACGCTGCAGGTTTTCCAGGTCCTCGCTGGCGATTCGTGTCGAGGCCAGCAAGCCAAAGCCGGTGTTGATGCCGTAGGCGGTGCGGTTCTCGGCCAGAATGCGTTCGACACAGGCGACGCTGTCGTCGATCTGCTGGTCTGCGCTGCTGTCCAGCGTCAGGCTGACCGGCTGCTGATGAATGGCGCGCAATTGCGCCAGGGTCAGTTGGCCGGGGATCAGGTTCAGCGTCTTGGCAGATAAGGTGGTCACGATGCAGCTACTCCTTGATTGATGTCAGCAACGGCGTGTGGCCGTCAGCCGCTTTTTATAGGGTTGCCGCATGATCGCGGCAGTGCTGGAAAACCCTTTCCAGCGATGTTGCGTCTTTGAGCAGGGCCGCGCTGCTGGCGATATCAGGGGCCAGCCAGCGGTCTTCATCGTAGGCCGGAACCCGTTCGCGCAGCAGTCGCCACGCAGCCGCCGTACCCACGCCAAACCCTTGCGCCTTGAGGAATTCGAACGCCTGGGCCGCCAGCAAATACTCGATGGCCAAAATCTGCGTGACGTTGCCCAGCACCTTGTGCAGCTTGAGCGCGGCACTGGTGCCCAGGCTCAGATGGTCTTCCTGCAGGCCGGAGGTCACGTAGTTGTCGACCACCGCCGGTTGCGCCATCTGGCGGTTTTCCGCGCACAGCGAGGCGGCGACGTACTGAACGATCATCATCCCTGAATTGACCCCCGGCTGACTGACCAGAAACGCCGGCAGGCCGCTGACCATCGGGTTGATCAGGCGGTCTAGACGTCGCTCGGCGATGGAGCCCAGCTCGGCCATCGCCATGCACAGCAGGTCTGCCGCCATGGCCACCGACTGGCCGTGTGGATTGGCCTGGGACACCACGCGCCAGTCTTCGGGCGTTCCAAGAAGCATGGGGTTGTCGGTGACCGAGTTCAGTTCGGTCTCGATCTGGCGGGTGGCATGAGCCAGTTGGTCACGGGTTGCGCCATGCACTTGGGGAATCGAGCGGATGCTCAGCGCGTCCTGAGTACGAATGCCCTGGCTGCTGGCAAGCACTTCGCTGCCCGCCAACACGCTGCGCAGGTTCTTGCCCACCTGCTGCATACCGGGATGCGGCTTGAGGGCAAGAATGCTTTCATCGAATGCGTCCAGCTGACCGCCCAGGGCTTCAAAGGTCATCGCACCGATCACGTCGGCCCATTGGCTCAGGCGCTCGGCATCGGCGATGGCCAGGCAGCTCAGGCCGGTCATGCACGGCGTACCATTGACCAGACACAAGCCGTCTTTGGCACCGAGGATGACCGGAACCAGACCTTCTTCGTCCAAGGCCTGCTCAGCCGGGACGATCTGCCCGCGATAGCTGACCTGACCGATGCCCAGTAACGCGATACCGACGTGCGCCATGTGGGTCAGGTAACCCACCGAACCCTGCGATGGCACGTGTGGCGTAATACCGCGGTTGAGCAAGGCAAGCAGCGCTTCGACCACTTGCCGGTGAATGCCGGATTTGCCCAGGCTGTAATTGAGGATTGCGGCGCAGATGATTGCGCGAGTTTGCTCGTCGGCCAGCGGCGTACCCACGCCGCAGGCATGGCTGAGCAGGGTATTGCGCGACAGGCGACTGAGCTGTTCGCCTTGCAGCGAAACGTTGCACAGCGCGCCAAGCCCAGTGTTCACGCCATAGGCGCGTTCGCCGCTGACGACGATCTGCTGCACGATGGCCTGCGCGTTATCGATCCGCGCCCAGGCGGCATCCGACAACACCAGTTGCGCGCCTTGCCGGGCTACGGCGACTACGTCCTGCCAGCCCAGCGGGGCTTCACCGATGACGATCTGTTCTGCTCGCGACATCTGCAACAGTCCTTAAAGGGTGGCCACGCGGCGCTGAACGAAACGGTCCACGTAATCGTCGGCTGGCGAGTGAAGGATTTCTTTCGGTGTACCGACCTGAATCAATCGGCCGTCCTTGAGGATCGCGATGCGATTGCCGATGCGTACCGCTTCATCCAGGTCGTGGGTAATGAACACGATGGTCTTGTGCAGGCTGGCTTGCAGTTCCAGCAGTTGGTCCTGCATCTCGGCGCGAATCAACGGGTCGAGGGCGCTGAAGGCTTCGTCCATGAGGATGATGTCGGTGTCGGCCGCCAGTGCTCGTGCCAGACCGACGCGCTGGCGCATGCCACCGGAAAGCTGGTGCGGGTATTTGTTTTCGTAGCCCTTCAGGCCGACGGTCTTGACCCAGTGCTGCGCGCGTTCCTGGCACAGCGCCTTGCTCTCGCCGCGCACTTTCAGGCCGTACGCGACGTTGGCCAGCACGGTCTTGTGCGGCAGCAGGCCGAAGCTCTGGAACACCATGCTGATCTTGTGCCGACGGAATTGGCGCAGCGCCTCCATGTCGTAGCGCAAGATGTCTTCGCCATCGACCAGAATCTCGCCGCTGGTAGGGTCGATCAGGCGGTTGAAGTGGCGTACCAGCGTCGATTTTCCGGAACCGGACAGGCCCATGATGACGAAGATTTCGCCACTGCCGATCGACAGCGACAGGTCGTTCACCCCGACCACGCAGCCAGTTTGCGCCAGTACCTGATCCTTGCTCTGGTTCTGTTTGATCAGCGCCAGTGCTTCCTTTGAGCGGTTGCCAAAAATCTTGAATACGTTTTTAACGACGATCTTGTTCGGTTCCACGCTGCTCATTTGTGCGCCTCATGCCGTGGGCGGCCATAGGCCTGCGTGATTCGGTCGATGACGACCGCCAGAATGACGATGGCCAGACCCGCTTCCAGCCCGCGACCGACGTTAAGCGTCTGAATGCCCACCAGCACGTCTTCGCCAAGCCCGCGTGCGCCGATCATCGAGGCAATGACCACCATCGACAGCGCCATCATGGTTGTCTGGTTGATCCCGGCCATGATGCTCGGCATGGCCAGCGGCAGTTGCACGCCAAACAGTTGCTGCCAGCGGTTGGCACCGAAGGCGTTGATGGCTTCCATCACTTCGCCGTCAACCTGACGAATGCCCAGGTCGGTCAGACGAATCAATGGCGGTGCGGCGTAGATCACCGTGGCGAAGATAGCCGGGACCTTGCCCAGGCCGAACAGCATAAGCACCGGAATCAGGTAAACGAAGCTGGGCATGGTCTGCATGATGTCCAGCAGCGGCATCAGCACCGAGCGCAGGCGATTGCTGCGCGCGGAGAGAATGCCCAGTGGAATGCCGATCAGTACCGCAATGATCGTGGCGACCAGCATCAGCGCCAATGTCTGCATCAGCTTGTCCCACAATCCGACCGCGCCGACCAGAAACAGCAGGCCGACGATCACCACCGTGGTGACGATTTTGCGCGTCGCGTGCCAGGCAATGCCGCCGACAATGATCAGCATCAGCCACCACGGTGCCATGCGCAGCAGGCTTTCGAGGTTGACGATGGCCCATAGCAGGGTGTCGGAGATGTGCCGGAACACATCGCCATACTGAGTCACCAGCGAGTCGACCCCGTCGTTGACCCAGTTGGCGATCGAGAAAGTGAAGCTTTCAGGAAACATAAGCGGCTCTCAAATGAGGTGTGTCGGGTCAACGTCAGGGCAGTCGGACTTGTCAGTCCGACTGCCCTTTCGTTTACAGCGAAGCGTCCACCTTTTTCGCGGCGTCTTCGCTGACCCATTTGTGCCAGACTTCGGGGTGCTCTTTCAGGAAAATCTTCGCCAGCTTCGGCGATTCGATGCGTTCCTTGGCCATGCGCCCCAGGTTCTGGTTGAGCAAATCGATAGGCAGGTTGACCTTTTCCAGGACGGCGACCAGTTCAGGGGCCTCATCGTGGAACACTTTGGACACGCCGACCTTGATATCGATGGTCTTGTTGACCCCGGCTTTCTCCTCCAGACGCACCAGATCCACCTGGCCCATGAGCGGGGTCGGCGACCAGTAGTAGGTCAGGATCGGTTCGCCACGTTTGTAGCTGGAGAGAATAGCCGCATCCAGCGCAGGGCCAGTACCCGGGCGGAAGTTGGTGTATTTGCTTTCCAGGCCATAGCTCTTGAGCATTTCGCTGTTTTCCAGCTCGCAGGTCCAGCCAGCCGGGCAGTTGTAGAAGCGGCCTTTGCCGGGTTCTTCCTGATCCTTGAACACCGCCGAATACTGGGCCAGATCGCTGATGGATTTCAGGTTGGGCGCCTTGGCTTCAAGCTTGCGTTTGGCATCGCCTTCGATCACGTAACGCGGCACGTACCAGCCTTCGACTGCGCCAACGATGGGTGCGCCGACACCGACCACTTTTCCGGCTGCGGCGGCCTTGTTCCAGACTTCGCTGCGGCCGACCCATTCTTCGGCGAAAATCTGGATATCGTTGGTGCCCAGGGCGTTTTCCATGGCGATCGAGTTACCGGGCAGGGCGTCCACGGCGCAGCCGTAACCCTTGTCCAGAATGACCTGCAGGACGTCGGTCAGCAGCATCGCGCTTTCCCAGTTCAGACCGGCGAACTTCACCGGTTTGCCTGATTCGCACCAGCCTGCAGCCTGACTTGCGCCTGCACTGGCGAGCAAGCCTGCGGATACCAAGGTGGCCAACAGGGCCTTTTTCATTTTCATTATCGATGCTCCCAAGCTTGAAATGGATGGCGGCAGCTTCAAGTAGGCATCCGGCCCGTGGGCATGTTCATGCCCGTTCCCCGAGTCTGTCGGTTTGATAACCGCAGACTCCTTAACGCCCGATCATCGGCAGGTTCAAGCCCTGCTCTTTGGCACAGTCGATGGCAATGTCATAACCGGCATCGGCATGGCGCATCACTCCGGTGGCCGGGTCGTTGTGCAGGACGCGGGCGATGCGCTCGGCGGCTTCGTCGGTGCCGTCACAGACGATCACCATCCCGGAATGCTGCGAGAAGCCCATGCCCACGCCGCCGCCGTGATGCAGCGAAACCCAGGTCGCGCCGCTGGCGGTGTTGAGCAGGGCATTGAGCAGCGGCCAGTCGGAGACGGCATCGGAGCCATCGCGCATGGATTCGGTTTCGCGGTTGGGGCTGGCGACCGAACCGGAGTCCAGGTGGTCGCGACCGATCACCACCGGTGCCGACAGCTCGCCGCTGCGGACCATTTCGTTGAACGCTAAACCCAGCTTGGCGCGCTGACCCAGGCCGACCCAGCAGATACGCGCGGGCAAGCCCTGAAAGCTGATGCGCTCGCGGGCCATGTCCAGCCAGTTATGCAGGTGATCGTCGTCCGGGATCAGCTCTTTGACCTTGGCGTCGGTCTTGTAGATGTCCTGTGGGTCACCCGACAGCGCGGCCCAGCGGAATGGCCCTATGCCACGGCAGAACAACGGGCGGATGTAGGCCGGAACGAAACCGGGGAAATCGAAGGCATTGGCGACGCCGACTTCCTTGGCCATCTGGCGAATGTTGTTGCCGTAGTCGAAGGTTGGAATACCCGCTTGCTGGAACGCCAGCATGGCTTCGACGTGTTCGGCCATCGACTGCTTGGCAGCCTTGACCACTCCGGCCGGCTCGTTCACCGAGCGGGCGCGGTACTCATCCCAGGTCCAGCCTTTGGGCAGGTAGCCATTGAGCGGATCGTGGGCGCTGGTCTGGTCGGTGACCATGTCTGGGCGCACGCCGCGACGGACCATTTCCGGCAGAATTTCTGCTGCGTTGCCGCACAGGGCGATGGAGATGGCTTTGCCTTCGGCGGTGTATTTGGCGATGCGTGCCAGAGCGTCATCCAGATCAGCCGCCTGCTCGTCGACGTAGCGGGTCTTGATGCGGAAATCGATACGGCTCTGCTGACATTCGATGTTCAGCGAACAGGCCCCGGCCAGTGTGGCGGCTAGCGGTTGCGCGCCACCCATGCCGCCCAGTCCTGCGGTCAGCACCCAGCGGCCCTTGAGATTGCCGTCATAGTGCTGGCGTCCGGCTTCGACGAAGGTTTCGTAGGTGCCTTGCACGATGCCCTGGCTACCGATGTAGATCCAGCTGCCTGCGGTCATCTGGCCATACATTGCCAGACCCTTGGCATCCAACTCGTTGAAGTGCTCCCAGCTGGCCCAGTGCGGCACCAGGTTGGAGTTGGCGATCAGCACGCGTGGAGCGTTGCTGTGGGTCTTGAACACGCCGACCGGCTTGCCGGACTGCACCAGCAGGGTCTCATCATCGTTGAGCTGAGTGAGGCTTTCGACGATTTTGTCGTAGCACTCCCAGTTGCGCGCGGCACGGCCAATGCCACCATAAACCACCAATTCGTTGGGGTTTTCAGCGACTTCCGGGTCGAGGTTGTTCATCAACATGCGCAGTGGTGCTTCGGTCATCCAGCTTTTGGCCGTCAATTGGGTGCCGCGAGCAGCCCGTACGACGCCTTCGCGGTAGCGGGTCCAGTCCTGCTTCAGGTCTTGATTATTCTCGGTCACAAAAAAATCCTCGGCGATCAATTCGAACCAGCCCGTTGAAGGGCGAGCAGTGCCTGGCGAAGCAGGCCGATTCAGTCCGGTAGAAAGGCAGAATGTTTAGCCTGTCTCTACTTGTACATACAAGCATATGCAATCAGAAGACCAACTTTACCCGACGGCTATTCATTGATCGTTCGATGACTCTTCGGCTCAGTATTTTCAGGGGGTAGCGGACTTTTCCGAACGGGCGAACAAATGTGTGAGGTGAAGTCAGGCCTGTTACCTGAAGCGTGATTTGCGCGCTTTTGGGGCGGCAGGTAACAGAATGGTGCGGGAAATGTGCGCAGGGTCGCCGGGTCAACACCGGTTATTTATCGAGGCCTGCAAAATCACCGTTGGGAGGGCCTGAATTGTGTTGCCTGAGGATGGGAACGATCCCGCTCAAGCATGCGTCATACCCAAGCCTGAGCGAGCATTCACTGGCCCCCGATTAGTCTTTACGGGCACTTTCATGTTTAAATTGAACGCTCGTTCAAGTTAAACCGGTGGTTCGCTGCCCGCTCACAACAGGAGGCTTACCCTTGCCGTATCCGCTTTTTGCAGTTGGTTTTATCAGTCCGGAGGCACGCAACCGATGAGTTCTCCGAGTACCTCTTCAAGCGGCACCGTCCGCATGAACGCTCCAGTGTTCTACTTCGCTGCGAGCTTTATTCTGATTTTCGGCATCGTTGTCATTGCCTTCCCGCAAGCCAGCGGAGAATGGCTGCTGGCGGCGCAAAACTGGGCGGCCAATACGGTCGGCTGGTACTACATGATGGTCATGACCTTGTATCTGGTCTTCGTGGTGGTCACCGCCTTGTCGGGCTTCGGCAAGATCAAGCTCGGTGCCGACCACGACGAACCCGAGTTCAGTTACCTGTCATGGGCCGGCATGTTGTTCGCCGCGGGCATCAGCATCACGCTGTTCTTCTTCTGCGTTTCAGAGCCACTGACGCACCTGCTGCAACCGCCGCAGGGCGAAGGCGGTACGGCTGAGGCCGCGCGTCAGGGCATGCAGTTGCTGTTTCTGCACTGGGGCCTGCATGGCTGGGGCGTGTTCGCCTTTGTCGGCATGGCGCTGGCCTACTTCGCCTATCGCCACAACCTGCCGCTGGCCCTGCGTTCGGCGCTGTACCCGCTGATCGGCAAACGCATCAATGGCCCTATCGGTTACGCGGTCGATGGCTTCGGCATCATTGCGACCATCTTCGGCTTGGGCGCAGATATGGGCTTCGGGGTACTGCACCTGAATTCCGGTCTGGATTACCTGTTTGGCGTGGCGCATACCCACTGGATTCAGGTCGGTCTGATTACCCTGATGATGGGCGCGGCGATTCTGGTCGCGATAGCCGGTGTCGACAAGGGCGTGCGCGTCATGTCCGACATCAACATGCTGCTTGCCTGTGCGCTGCTGCTGTTCGTGCTGTTTGCCGGCCCGACTCAGCACTTGCTCAACACGCTGGTGCAGAACATCGGTGACTATCTGGGGGCGTTGCCGAGCAAGAGCTTCGACGTCTACGCCTATAACGAGCCGAGTGACTGGCTGGGCGGCTGGACCGTGTTCTATTGGGCCTGGTGGATTGCCTGGGCGCCATTCGTGGGCCTGTTCATTGCGCGTATTTCGCGTGGCCGGACCATCCGCGAGTTCGTCTTCGGCGTGCTGTTGATCCCGCTGGGTTTCACCTTGGCCTGGATGTCGATCTTCGGCAACAGCGCCATCGATCAGGTGCTCAACCACGGCATGACTGCGCTGGGCCAGTCGGCCATCGATGATCCATCGATGACCCTGTACCTGCTGCTGGAAACCTATCCGTGGAGCAAGACCGTCATTGCGGTCACGGTATTTATCAGCTTTGTGTTCTTCGTGACGTCGGCCGATTCGGGCACGGTGGTGCTGTCGACGCTCTCCGCCAAAGGCGGCAATCCTGACGAAGACGGTCCGAAATGGCTACGGGTGTTCTGGGGTGTGGCGACTGCACTGATCACCAGCGGCCTGCTGTTCTCGGGCAGTATCGATGCGCTGAAATCGGCGGTGGTGCTGACGTCGCTGCCGTTCTCGCTGATCCTGCTACTGATGATGTGGGGCCTGCACAAAGCGTTCGTCATGGAATCCCAGCGCCAGATTGCGCAACTGTATTCGTTGGCGCCAGTGTCCGGTTCAAGGCGCGGCGGGTGGCGTCAGCGCCTGAGCCAGGCCGTGCATTACCCGTCGCGAGACGAGGTGTACCGCTTCCTCGACCAGACCGTGCGTCCGGCTATTGATGAAGTGACGGCGGTGTTTGTCGAGAAGGGTTTGAACGTGGTCAACGTACCTGACCCGTCCAACGACTCGGTGACCCTGGAAATCGGTCATGGCGAAGAGCGTCCGTTTATCTACCAAGTGCAGATGAAGGGCTTCTTCACCCCTTCGTTCGCCCGTGGCGGCATGGGTTCCAAACAGCTGAACAACCGCCGCTACTATCGCGCCGAGGTTCACTTGAGCGAAGGCAGTCAGGACTACGACCTGGTGGGCTACACCAAGGAACAGGTCATCAACGACGTGCTCGATCAGTACGAGCGGCATATGCAGTTTCTGCATCTGGTGCGGTGATCGGGGCGTGGGGGGCGGTCACAACTATCGCCCCTCACGCTCTGCGCCGCGCCACATAATCAGGAGAGGACGCAGAGCGTCCAGAACGACATGCGACGCGGAGCGTCGCACGATGGCTGAAGTCATCGTTCTCCACCCTCCAGCGTAGGCGCGAGATTGTGTCGGGCTCATGTACTCTCGCGCTCCACCAATCTGCACCCCAGTAAGTTCAGCCGCTGTATGTCTCCCTCCGCTGGCAACACTCCAAGGCTTTCAAGCACCCGCGTAGCGGCCATTACGCCGATCTCCAGTGCGGGCGGTTTGATGGTGGTCAGGCTGGGTAGCATCATTTCTGCGAAGGCGTAATCGCCGAAGCCCATCACGGCGCAATCCTGCGGAATGCTCAGGCCTGCGCGCTGGCTGGCGAGCAGGGCGCCGGCTGCCAGGTTGTCGTTGGCGAAGAAGATGGCGTCGGGGCGCGGTGTTTGGCTCATCAACGTTTCCATGGCCTGTTTGCCCGCCTCGAACGGTGCGCGTCCGGCGTCGGGGACAAAGACCCACGGTTTGATGCCGAGCCCTTCGAGTGTGGTGATATAGCCGTCACGCCGCTCCAGTGCGCTGAAGTCGCCTGCGATGCTGTTCTGCACGAACGCGATACGGCGGTAGCCCTTGTCGTACAAATAGCGGGCTGCCGTGACGCCGACGTCATAGTGAGAAAAGCCAATCTGGATCGGGCTGCGTTCGGGCTGGTGGTCCCAGGTTTCGATCACCGGGACATCGGTCTGCTCGATCATTTTCTCGGTAGCCGGGCTGTGGAAGTGACTGGTCAGCACCAGCGCAGCCGGAGACCAGCCCAGAAACGCCCGCACTGCGCTTTCTTCCTGTTCAGCGGAAAAGTAGCTGGAGGCCAGCAGCAACTGGAAACCATGCTGGCTCAGCGTGTCGCTGAAACCTTGAATGGTGTTGGCGAAGATCGGCCCGGAGATGTTGGGAATCACCATCGCAACCACCCGGCTGCGCGCCGACGCAAGGCCACCAGCCACCAGGTTGGGCACATAACCCAGCGCATTGACCACGGCTGCAATCCGCTCACGCAGTTCGGGCGAGACTTGCTCCGGCTGATTGAAATAGCGCGACACGGTAATGGCTGATACACCGGCCTGACGCGCCACTGCGGTGATCGTCACCCGGCCTGCGCCTCGGCGTTTGCGTGTCGCGGGTTTCTCGTCGGCCATGCTCGATCACTTCGTATAAAAGTAAAAAGAATATAAAACTAATTTTTCAGTATTGGACGATCTATTCGCCGTTTCCTGATACTGGCGATGTTAGCGCTAACAAAGATGGTTTGTCTGCTACTCGCCACCGCGAATGCCCGGACCCCGGTTTAGCCAGCAATCAACAGGCGCCAGTGCGTATCGCATTGTCGGATCAGGGCATATTTCAAGCAGGCACGCAGATGCACACAACACATGGGGATAGCATCAAACACACGCTTCTGGCGCAAGCCATCGATCAGGCTCATGCGGCGCGGGGGCGTCGTTATGGCTGGCTGTTGATGGGGCTTACGGCGTTGCCGTGGGTTCCGGCAATGGCAGATAACGCAGCAACGCAGAGCACTGAAGCGGTAGCGCTGGAGTCCGTCACCGTAACGGCCACGCGCCGTGAAGAGTCGCTGCAAAAAGTACCGGTCGCAGTTTCGGTGATTCAGGGCGAGCAACTGGAGCGGGACAATCGTAACGGCGTGGCCAGCATCGTGCAGCAAGTGCCTTCGCTGAATTTCCGCACTGGTGCGTCCAACAAGGACACCTCGCTGTTCATTCGTGGTGTCGGCACCATTTCCACCTCGCCGGGTGTCGAGCCCACGGTGGCGACAGTCATCGATGGCGTGGTGTACGCGCGTCCGGGCCAGGCCACGCTGGACCTGCTCGACCTTGAGCGCATCGAAGTGCTGCGCGGCCCGCAAGGTACGTTGTTTGGCAAGAATGCCTCGGCTGGCGTGCTCAACGTCACCACCAAGGCACCGACCGAAGAGACCCACGGTTACATCGATCAGTCGTACTACAGCGGCAACGAAAGCCGCACCCGTTTCGGCATCGGCGGCAGTCTGATTCCACAAACCCTCAAGGGCTCGATTACCACGCTGTTCGGCAGCTATGACGGCAACGTCGATAACAAGCTCAACGGTCAGGAGGTCAACGGTTACAACCGCAAGGGCGCACGCGGCAAGCTGGAATTCACGCCTAACGACGACATCACCTTCACCCTTGCCGCGGACTACATGCAGTCCCATGACGATGCGCCCAATGGCGTAGTGAGCAAGGCGCTGACCCCGGCGTTCGCCAGTGCGCTGTCCCCGGTACGCGCAGATAGCGACAACCGCAACGTGCTCAGTGATTACCGCAGCCATGTCGAGGACGTCAACAAGGGCCTGTCCGGCCAGCTCGACTGGCAACTGGGCGATTATACCCTGACTTCCATTACCGCCTGGCGCGGCTGGGACAACACCCAGTATCAGGATGGCGACCGTCTCGGCACTGTCACCGCTGCCTTCCCCGGCACCGAAGACAAAGGCGATCTGGAGTTCAACCAGTATTCCCAAGAGCTACGTCTGGCGTCGCCGAAAGGCCAGTTTGTCGAATACGTGGGCGGTCTGTTTTACATGCACGGCAAGAGCGACGAGACCTATCAGCGCACGCTGATCACCCCGACCCGTCAGGACCGTGGCATCGCTGATTACAGCACCACCACCGACAGCTACTCGGTATTCGGCGAAACCACGTTCAACTTCACCCCGGACTTCCGTGCGATTGCCGGGGCACGCTGGACCCACGACGATCTGGAATACGATCATCGCCGCGTATCGACATCGGCTACGACCGTCAGCGGTATTCAGCCTGCGACCAGCAGTTCCGGTTCGGTGGACGAGGACGGCAAGTCCGGTCGGCTGGGTCTGCAATACGACCTGAGCGACAGTGTGATGACCTACATCACCTACTCGCGCGGCTACAAAGGCCCGGCCTACAACGTGTTCTTCAACATGCAGCCGCGTGACACCGACGCTTTGAAACCGGAGACCTCGAACACTTGGGAAGTCGGCGTCAAGGCCACCACCTGGAACAATCGCCTGACCACCAACCTGGCGGTGTTCCACAGCGATTACGACAATTATCAGGCGAACTTTTTCGACAGCGTTGCCGGGCAGGTCGTCACGCGCCTGATCAACGCAGGCAGCGTCAGCACTGAAGGCGTCGAGCTGGATTACGCCTTGCAGGCCACCCGTAACCTGAAATTCTCCGGCGCGCTGTCCTACACCAAGGCGCGCATCGACAGCTTTGCCTGCCCGGCCGGTGCGGCGGCGTCCTGCAATGTCGATGGCAAGACACTTCCGTACAGCCCGGACTGGAAAAGCTACGTTCGCGCTGACTACACCATTGCGCTGGACAACGGCCTGGATATCGAACTGGGCACCGATTACAGCTGGCAGAGCGAAGTGCAGTACGACATTAGCCAGAACCCGGATACCAAACAGGGCGCTTACGGCATCTGGAATGCCAGCGTTGCGCTGGCCGATTACAACAGTGGCTGGCGCGTGGCACTGCTCGGCAAGAACCTGGCAGACAAGTCCTATTCGCCGATGTTGGCCACGGGTGGCAGCTATGTTTACCGGTCTGTACCGCGTGATGACCAGCGTTATTTCGGCGTACAGCTACGCAAGGATTTCTGAGTCGTGGCCCGCGGTAACACAGTAAGGAGTGAAGAATGAGCACGACAGCTCGACAGATGAAACTCGGCGCTTTTCTGATGGCCACCGGGCACCACGTTGCGGCCTGGCGTCACCCGGATGTGCCTGCCGATGCAGGGCTGGATTTCAAGCACTACCGGCACGTGGCCAAGGTCGCGGAAGCGGCGAAATTCGATACGTTGTTCGTGGCCGACAGTGTGGCTGCCGCCACCGGCGATATCGCCAGCCGCATGGCCCGTTCTGATCATTTCGAGCCGTTGACCCTGCTCTCGGCGTTGAGCGCGGTGACCGATCACATTGGTCTGATCGCCACGGCGACTACCACCTACAACGAGCCTTATCACGTGGCGCGCAAGTTCGCCTCGCTGGATCACTTGTCCGGGGGACGAGCGGGCTGGAATCTGGTGACCTCCGATGCCGCCGCCGAAGCGCAGAACTTCGGGCGCGCCGAGCATGTGGGGCATGCCGAGCGCTACAGCCGCGCACGGGAGTTTCATCAGGTGGTGACCGGTCTGTGGGACAGCTGGGCAGATGACGCGTTTACCCGCGACAAGACCAGCGGTGAATATTACGACCCGGCCAAATTACATGTGCTCAATCATCACGGTGAGCACTTTAGTGTCAAAGGCCCGCTGAACGTGGCGCGCTCGCCGCAAGGGCAGCCCGTGGTCGTGCAGGCGGGCTCCTCTGAAGTTGGCCGCGATCTGGCGGCGCAGACCGCGGAAGTGGTGTTCACCGCACAGACCTCGCTGGCCAGTGCCCAGGCGTTTTATGCGGACATCAAGGGCCGCCTCGGCGCATACGGACGTGACGCAGATTCGCTGAAAGTCATGCCCGGCGTGTTCATCGTAGTGGCAGAAACCGAGGCGTTGGCAAAAGCGAAATTTGAGTCGTTTCAGGAGTTGGTCGAGCCTCAGGTTGGTGTCGCCCTGTTAGGCCGTATGCTGGGCAATTTCGACCTGTCAGGCTACCCGCTGGACGGCCCATTGCCAGAGCTGCCGCTGACGGACAGCGGCCAGCGCAGTCGGCAGAAACTGCTCACCGAACTGGCCAATCAGGAAAACCTGACCCTGGCGCAACTGGGACGGCGGATTGCCGGTGGGCGAGGGCATTACAGCCTGATCGGTACGCCTGAGCAGATCGCTGATGAGCTGCAAACCTGGTTCGAACACGGCGCGGCAGACGGCTTCAACGTGCTTGTGCCGCATTTGCCGGGAGGTCTGGAGGACGTCGCGCAATTGCTGGTGCCGGAGCTGCAGCGGCGCGGGCTGTTTCGTACTGAATATGAAGGCACAACGTTGCGCGAGAACCTGGGGCTGCAGCGGCCTGCTTATGGATTTTGATAATTCCCGTATCAGATACCGAACCTGGCTGCAGAGAGGTGACGCGCAGCGTCACGGGATGCATGCCAACGCGGAGCATTGGCACGAGAGTCGACCGAGAAAGGATCACCCATGAAACCATTCACGTTTATCGCCGCCATTCTGGCCTTCAGCGGTCTGTTCGGTACAGCTTCTGCCGACGAGCCCGACACTCTTCGCATCGGCTATCAGAAGGGCTCGATCACGCTGGTGCTGGCCAAGGAAAACGGCCTGCTGGAAAAGCGGTTTCCCGAGAAAAAAATCAAATGGATCGAGTTTCCGGCCGGGCCGCAGATGCTGGAGGCGCTGAACATTGGCAGCCTGGACATCGCCTCCACCGGAGACATCCCGCCGATCTTCGCCCAGGTTGCAGGTGCCGATCTGGTCTACATCGGTACCGAGCCGGCCAAGCCGCAGGCGGAAACCCTGTTGGTGCGCAACGAAAGCCCGGTGCACAGCGTCGCGGAATTGAAAGGCCGCAAGGTCGCGCTGCAGAAAGGCTCCAGCTCGCACAACGTGGTGCTGCGTTTGCTCAACAAAGCCGGCCTGACCTTCAAGGATATTCAGCCAATCTACCTGACCCCCGCCGATGCCCGCGCCGCCTTTGAAAACGGTAGTGTCGATGCCTGGGCAATCTGGGACCCGTACTACTCCATCGCCCTGAACGAAGGCCACAGTCGCCTGCTGGCCAACGGCGAGGGGCTTGGATTGTCCGGTCCGTTCTATACCGCACGGCGGGCGTTTGCTGACGAAAACGCGGCGCTCGTGCAGCAGGTTCTCGACGAACTGACCGTCGCCGATGGACTGACTCGCTCGCAACGCAACGAAAGCATTCAGATCCTGGCGCGCAGCATGGGCTTGTCCGAAGCGGTCATCACTCAGTATCTTGATCATCGACCTGAATCACCCAGCCTGGCGATCACAGACGAGATCGTGCGTGCGCAGCAGGCGACCGCCGATCTGTTTTACGACAACCACCTGATACCCAAGCGGGTCGATATCCAGCAGGTGGTCTGGCAAAAGCCATGATTCTCGCGTCGCGAGCAGACGCTTCTGGCTCCCCAACGCACCGCAAGACGCCTCGAATATCCCCCAGACAAGAGAGGAATCAATGACTTACATCGCTGCCGAAAATCGTTACAACGACATGCCTTATCGCCGTACCGGCCGCAGCGGGCTGGTGCTTCCGGCGCTTTCGCTCGGCCTGTGGCACAACTTCGGTGACAGCACGCCGATCGACACTCAGCGCGCCATGTTGCGCACGGCGTTCGATCTGGGCATCAACCATTTCGACCTGGCCAACAACTATGGCCCGCCCTACGGCAGCGCTGAGGTCAACTTCGGTCGCCTGTTGCGCGAAGACTTCAAGCACTATCGCGATGAACTGATCATCTCCAGCAAGGCTGGCTGGGATATGTGGCCAGGGCCGTACGGGCAGGGCGGTGGTTCGCGCAAATACGTGCTCGCCAGCCTCGATCAGAGCCTGCAGCGCATGGGCCTGGATTACGTCGATATTTTTTACTCGCACCGCTTCGACCCGGACACCCCGCTGGAAGAAACCGCCAGCGCGCTGGCTACGGCAGTGCAGCAGGGCAAGGCGTTGTACATTGGTATCTCGTCGTATTCCGGGGCCAAGACCCGCGAAATAGCGGCGTTGCTCAAAGAGTGGAAAGTGCCTCTGCTGATTCACCAGCCGGCCTACAACCTGCTCAACCGCTGGGTCGAGAAAGACCTGCTCGACGCTACCGAAGAGCTGGGCGCGGGCGTGATCGCCTTTACCGCGCTGGCCCAAGGGCTGCTATCGGACAAGTACCTGAACGGCGTGCCCAAGGATGCGCGGGTCAATCGTCCGGGCGGCGGCTCGTTGCAGGCTTCGCACCTGTCCGAGCAGAACATCGCCCACGTGCGCGCGCTCAACGAAATCGCCCAGCGTCGCGGTCAGAGCCTGGCACAAATGGCCCTGGCCTGGACGCTGCGCGATCCGCGCGTGACCTCCGCGTTGATCGGTGCGAGCCGTCCGGAGCAGATTGTCGAGAACGTCGGCGCGCTGAAGAACCTCGCGTTCAGTCCCGAAGAACTGACCGAGATCGACAGCTTTGCGGTGGAAGGCGGAATCAACCTGTGGGAAAAACCTTCTCTGGCAGAGTAGGCACAGCCGTTTCCGGGTAATAAGTCAGGCCCTGCGTGGGTCGCCATCGCACGTTGAAAAATGCGTCAGGCGGCTCACTCGCCTGCGCTGGCAGCAACGCCGGGTTGTTCAGTGGCTTCCACTGGATAACAAAGAAGGGGGGCGGGCTCATGATTTTTTCCTCCTGCCCTCGGCAATGACCAATGGATCGGCTGAGTACTGCGAAGGGATTTCGTCCAGCGTCCAGATACGAAAGTCTGCGGGCGGGGCGAAATCCGGGTCTGGCGGCGACTTGGTGTGATACTCGGGATAGTGCGTCTGAAAGTCGATGGCGGCCTGCACGAGCAGTGGTTCACTGAAGCGCCTGCCCCAGAACGCTGCCGTAATGGGTAATTGCTTTGGGATGCCTGTAGCGCCATGACCGATGGGCAGTGTCAGCATGGGCCAGGCCAGCGCGTTGGGCATATCGAAGTACATACGCTGTACCGGGAGTGTTTTCGCCAGTGCGCCTGCCCGCTCGCCGATGTGAGCTCCGAGCGGTAGCACCATCATGAAGTCAATCTGATAGTCATTCAGTGCCTTTTCAAAATGCCCCTGTTGTTGACGACGTTTGTTCTCTGCTTCGAGTCTGATCCCCACTGGAATGAGTGAGGCAATCTGATCGAAGGACTCTGGATGTCTTTGTAGCAAATAGTCTCTGTGGTCTTGATTCTCCAGCAAGTCTGCAAAGTCACGCACGGCTGACCAGTGCCGGGTTTCCAGTTGATTGGCGTAACTGGTAACGGCTTGAGCGTTGACGCTCATCAGAATGCTGCCATCACTGTCCAGCACGTCATGAATGGGTTCTGGCGAGGAGTAAGGAATGTTTTCAAGGATTTCAGCATCCAGCCAAGGAAAGTCGATGACCTTGGCACCCAGCGCTACAAGCTGATCCTTGAACCTGATGAAGGCAGCGCCGTAGTCCGCGTCGTAAGACTGCGCAGGGGGCTGGCCGGGCGAAGACATCCAGTCCGTCTGCGGAATGCCTATGGTCAGCCCTTCCAGAGGAACAGAGCCGGGGGTAGGGGTAATGCAAAGCTGCTCGCCTATCGATGGGGCCGACAGGCTTTGCGGGTCGTTTTCTCCATCAGGTCCGGCAATTACGGACAGTATCAGCGACGCATCGCGAATCGAACGGGCCATGGGGCCGACCACATCCCAACCGCTTCGCAGTGGCATCACTCCGCCGCCAGACACCAGCCCCAGCGATGGTTTTATTGCGCTGGCACCATTGGCAGCCGCAGGAATGATAATCGAGCCGGCCGTCTCTTCGCCCAATGCTGCGGCACACAGACGCGCCACCGGAGCGACCCCCGAGCCCTGACTGGATCCACCCGGCGTACGTGTCGGGTCCCACGCATTCCCGGCAAACTGGCCGACCGTATGGGTCGAGAGTTCGGAGCAGATGGTATGACCGATAATGATTGTGCCCTGAGCCCTTAGCCGGGCTACGCATGTTGCATCACGTAATGCCAGGTTGCCGGAAAAAGCCTGAGTGCCGTTTTTGCTTTCAAGGCCCTGGAGGGCGAAGGAGTCTTTTATGCCGAAGGGGATTCCGCACAGCGGAGGTGCCGGACCGCGTTCATCGTCTGGAGTGGTCAGCCATTGATCGGCGAGTCTTGCCTGCTCCAACAGTGTCGAGAAATCCTCCATGCGCACAAAAGCGTTGTATTTGCCGTTATTGCCGTAGGTTTCTTCCGGACCATTGAACTGAAGGATGCGGCTCCAGTACGCCATGAACAGTTGTTCAGAGGTCAGCTTTTCAGGATTGCCCTCGCGCAGCAGCGCGGCGAGTTCGACGATGTCGTAGTCAACAATCCGCTCGCGTCGTTCAATGCTTGCACCACGCGGCAGTGCCGCCAGCAAGCGCGCGTTGTTGGCTTGCTCACGGGGTGTGGCGGCAGGTTCAATAAGTAACTGACTTTCCATAGTGACAAGCTCCTTCTGCCCCTTGGAGCAGGGGTAGAGGAAGCTAATCATTAATAGGCTTTACAGGGAACTGTCAGAAATGACAGCTACCCGTTTTGGCAGCAGGGACGTAGCTCAGCCCTCGTCAGCTTCGTCGTCATCCCCGCCATCCACCTTCATGCCCAGTTCCTTGATCTTGCGGGTCAAGGTGTTGCGGCCCCAGCCCAGCAGCACGGCGGCGTCGCGGCGGCGGCCGGCGGTGTGTTTGAGGGCGGTTTCGATCATGATCCGCTCGAAAGTCGGCACAGCGCTGTCCAGCAGGCTGGACTGACCGCGAGACAAGGCCTGGTCGGCCCACTGACGTAACGCCTGTTCCCAGTTGGTAACCGGGGCTGCGTCCTGCGGCAGGCTCAGCAGTTCCGGTGGCAGGTCGCTGATGTGCACTTCACGACCCGAGGCCATGACCGTGATCCAGCGGCAGGTGTTTTCCAGCTGACGCACGTTGCCTGGCCACGGCAGATGCTTGAGGTATTCCTCGGTCTCGGCCTTGAGCAGCTTGGGTTCGACTGCCAGTTCCTGTGCGGCGCGGCTGAGGAAGTGCTTGGCCAGGGTCGGGATGTCTTCGCGACGGTCCGACATGCGCGGAATGTGAATACGGATCACGTTCAGACGGTGAAACAAGTCTTCACGGAATTTCCCGGCCTGTACCAGGGTTTCCAGGTTCTGGTGTGTCGCGGCAATGATCCGCACATCGACCTTGACCGGCGTGTGACCGCCTACCCGGTAGAACTCGCCATCGGCCAGCACGCGCAGCAGACGGGTCTGGGTGTCGGCTGGCATATCGCCAATTTCATCGAGAAACAGCGTGCCGCCGTCAGCCTGTTCGAAGCGTCCGCGACGCAGGTTGGCCGCGCCGGTGAACGCGCCTTTTTCGTGGCCGAACAGTTCGGACTCCATCAAGTCCTTGGGAATCGCCGCCATGTTCAGCGCAATGAACGGCGAGGCCGAGCGCGGGCTGTGGCGGTGCAGTGCATGAGCGACCAGCTCCTTGCCGGTCCCCGACTCACCGTTGATCAACACGGTGATGTTGGAGTGACTCAGGCGCCCGATAGCGCGAAACACTTCCTGCATCGCTGGCGCTTCGCCAATGATTTCAGGGGTGCGGGTCAGTGTCGGTGCGACGTCCAGGCCTTGTTGTTCCTGGGCGTGCTGATTGGCGCGCTTGACCAGCGAGACGGCTTCATCGACATCGAATGGCTTGGGCAGGTACTCGAAAGCGCCACCCTGATAAGACGCCACTGCGCTGTCCAGATCTGAATGGGCGGTCATGATGATCACCGGCAGACGCGGATGCTGCTCGCGAATCCGCGCCAGCAGGTCCAGGCCACTGGCGCCGGGCATGCGGATGTCGGAAATGATCACGTCCGGCTGCTGACGGGCCAGACGGCTCATCACCCCGTCGGCGCTGTCGAAGCTTTGTGTGGTCATGCCTTCCTGTTGCAAGGCCTTTTCCAGTACCCAGCGGATAGAACGATCGTCGTCTACGATCCAGACAGTTTCACTACGGCTCATGTCGAAGCTGCTCCTTGTTCCAGCGGCAGGAAGATCGAGAACGTGGTGTGGCCGGGATGGCTGTCACACTCGATCAGGCCCTGGTGCTGGCTGATGATGTTCTGGGTAATGGCAAGACCTAGCCCTGTGCCATCCGGGCGGCCACTGACCATCGGGTAAAAAATGGTTTCCTGAAGTTCGGCCGGAATACCGGGGCCGTTGTCGATGATTTCGATCTTGCTGACCAGTCGATGGCGAACGTGGCCGATAGTGAACTGGCGCATGGCGCGGGTGCGCAGGGTGATCCGTCCCAGGCGCAATTCGTTCTGGCCGCTGATGGCCTGCATGGCGTTGCGCACGATATTGAGCACGGCCTGGATCATTTGCTCGCGGTCGATCAAGACGTCGGGAATGCTTGGGTCATAGTCGCGCACCAGCGTGATGCAGCCCTGACTTTCGGCCTCGACCAGGCTGCACACTCGTTCAAGCACTTCGTGCACGTTGGTCATCGCCAGCGACGGCAGCTTGTTGGAACCCAGCATGCGGTCGACCAGATTACGCAGGCGGTCGGCCTCTTCGATGATGACGTTGGTGTAATCCTTGAGGCTTTCTTCAGGCAGCTCGCGGGCCAGCAGCTGTGCGGCCCCGCGAATGCCCCCCAGCGGATTCTTTATTTCGTGAGCCAGGCCACGCACCAGCATCTTGGTGGTTTCCTGCTTGGACAGCTGGGCCTCTTCCTTGGTAATGCGCAGCAATCGGTCTCGTGGGTGCACTTCAAGCAGCAGCAGGGTATCGCCCTTGCTGAGGATCGGCGTCACGGCATAGTCGACAGTCAGTGTCTGACCGGTCAGTGCGGTGAGCATCGCTTCGCGCTTGGTGAAAGGATGAGCCTGTTCCACTGCCTGACGCAGCGAACTCAGTGCCTCAGCCGACTCGGTGAACAGCTCGCTGATGAATTGCCCATGGCTGCGCTGCCCGCTGATGGCGAGCAGCATTTCCGCTGCCGGGTTCATGTACTCAAGTCGCAGATCGGCGTTGAGCAGAATGGTGGCAGTGGTCAGGTTATCCAGTAACAGTCTGTGCAGCGCGTCGCTGATAGTCATGAATCGTGTTGACCTCTTTTGGCACATTGCAGTTGCGCAATGCTGGTGCTGGTTGGTCTGCGCCAGCAGGAGCAAGGCCACCAATACGGTGCTGTCTCAGTGAAGTTGCAAAAACCAAACCAAGGCTCCGAAAAGAAGCGCTTTATCTGCAAAATCGGGCCGTTTTTCGAGCGAGTGCCCGCATACGGCGCTACTTGCAGAGCGTTCCTGAACCAAATTGGACTGTATTGTTGCGCAGGCGTGTAGATGATGCACCAAAAAGGTGCTTTGGCTTTGCCGAGGATCAGAAGAAAGGCAGAATGCTGCTTTTAGGCTCGGGCTTATCCTTGAGTGGGCACTCGGGACGCACGCCGTAATCATCCTCCTTGCAAGGATGAGTCGCGCGCTTTTGCGCCAAGGAAATGCGCTGTACGTGAAACGGCTGGTTCGGTGTTTTTTCCAGAACACGGCCGAGCTCGTCGAAAATCTCTACCGACAATTGATGTGTGCCGCGATCCACATTGCTCAGCGGGAAGACTGGGCTGCGGCCGGCCTCGCCGACGGCAACGTTATCCAGCAGTAGCCGGTAGCTGTGACCCGGCTGTAACACCGGTTCGCTGGTGACGGTAACGATCAGATCGCCACTGGGATTTACCAGCGTGGCGTCCGGCTCGGGCACCAGAATTCTCAGCAGTTGATAATGAAACATCGGCTGCACTGCGGGTTTGGCAGGGTGTGCTTTCAATGTTCGGGTCGGCGGCGTGCCGGTCATGTTGTTGCTGGGTGGAATATCGACGCGTGTGGCGTTCTTGCGCGGCTGATCGGTAAACACCCGATTGCCTTGCGCGTCGATGTAGGTATAGACGTCGGCAGCGGCTGGCAGCGCCATTAGCAGCAGCAAGCAGATCAGCGCGCTGTGCATTCTGTGTCTGTTCATGGTTTGCCGAGGTGCACGCGCTGAATGGTCAGCGTAATGGTCTCGCTCTGCTGAATGATCCGCTCGCCGTCTTTCACCACTACCGCGAAACTGTGCTCGCCGCGATCTATGTTGACCACCTGAAAGCGTGGCAGGTTGGAAGGCTGCCCGTACAGGTTGCCGTCCAGCAGCAGTTGCAGGCTGTGAGTCGGTTGCAGACGCGGCTGGATTTTCACGCCGATGATAAACGTGCCGTTGTTGGCGCGTAACGCTTCGTCGGTAGGAAGGTCTGTCAGTTCCAGTACGTCGTAGGCGGTCTTTGGCTGTGGCTGTGGCTGTGCCGGAGCCGATTGCGGCGGGCTGTTGACGACCGGTCTGGCGGGTGCCTGTGTTTCGATGCTGTTGAGGGGCGGCAACTCGACCACCTCGGTCCTCGTGCCGTCGGGTGGCTGATTGCTGAACGCGGTGTTGCCGTTCGCATCGGTGTACTTATAGATCTGCGCCAGCGCAGGCAGGCTGATCATCAGCAGCAGGCAAATCAGACTTTGACGCATGGGGCTCTCGACAGCAGGGGCACGATTGGCCGTCAGCATAGAACACATCGCCCTATGCTGCGCTATCCACCTGATGTGTCAGAGTTTTGCCGAGCAAAGGTCGGCGGTGGCCAGCACCAGTGCCTGATCATGAATTGGGTCGGTTTGGTAGCGCTTGAGCGCCATATCCAGCTTTATTCTGCAGTCTTCGGTTTTGCGCAGCGGCTGGAAGTCGGCATATGCCTGTAGCAGCTGGGTTTGCAAACGGTCGAGTTTCGGGCGGATATCGTCCACCAGGCTCAGCCTGGTCGTATCAGGGGCTTTGCCCGCTGCATGCCATTGGGCAAGCAGTGCATTCTGTATTTGCTTGTTGGCTTCGATCTGCGCCTTGAACAAGCGTTGAACGTCGTCAGGGTTCAGCTTGAACTCGGCAGCGCGGGCCTGCGCTGCGCTGATGACTTGCAGCTCGCGCGGCGGGTCCTCGACGGCTTTGCCGCTGTCCCATTTGCTCAGGGCAACCTGATCGGCGATGGACAGGCGCTCGCTGATGGCTTGCAACAGCGGCTCGATAGAAGAGGGCTTCTGCTCGGCGGCGAAGGCGAAGCAGGAAGACATGCACGTCAGGGTCAGCAGGGAAGTGGCCAGAAGCAGGCGCATATTCAACTCCATATTGATCGGGGCGGGGTGCAGAGTTAAGCCCGATTCGTGGGTATGCAGCCAGTGCCCGGTGGTGAAAAGAATTTCACGTTGCAAAGGCTGCATTCCGCGTACGTGCTGGTGAGAGCTTATTGCGACAACGGCGTTGCTTCTGTCGCGGCGTAGAAGACGATAAGTTCGACTGGTGTGTCGCCCGTCTTGCCGCGGTGCACGATATCAACCATCTCTGCGAGTGCGTCGCCTTTTTTCAGGCGGATTTCCTTGTTGCTGTCCCGTTTTTCGACGGTGATTTCTCCTGAGGCCACGTAGGCGGCGTTGGGGATCGGATGGCTATGCCATTTCAGCGCGGTGTTTGCAGGAATGTTGATTTTCAGAACGGTCAGCTCGGGCTGGCCTTTGGGGTAGGCAATGTAAGGCGTGCCATCCCAGGAAGTTTTGCTTTTCAGCAGAACACGGGATTCGACGGTGGGGCTTGCCTGTTGGGCAACGGCGCTGCCTGCCAGTGCTATCAGGGCAGCTGTGATCAGAAGTCTGTAGGGCATGTCGGGATGGCCTTGCTGGCTGAAATTCGAGCCAGAAGTTTGCCCGGTATTTTTTTTCTGATGCGGTATCCCGTTATTGCACAAAAATAAAAAATCGGTCCTCAGAAACAAAGAAACCTCCCGAAGGAGGTCTCTTGTTACGCCATCAACGCTGGCGCGGCTGGATTAGCAGCTGTAATACAGCTCGTATTCCAGTGGGTGTACGAAGGTACGAACGCGGATTTCTTCTTCGCTTTTCAGTGCGATGTAAGCGTCGATGAAGTCGTCGCTGAACACACCGCCTTTGGTCAGGAACGCACGGCCCTTGTCCAGTTCTTCCAGCGCTTCTTTCAGGCTGCCGCAAACTTGTGGGATCTCTTTGGCCTCTTCAGGCGGCAGGTCATACAGGTTCTTGTCAGCTGCGTCGCCAGGGTGGATCTTGTTCTGGATGCCGTCCAGGCCAGCCATCAACAGAGCCGCGAAGGCCAGGTACGGGTTGGCCGAAGGATCCGGGAAGCGTGCTTCGATACGACGGCCGCGTGGGCTGTTGACGTAAGGAATACGGATCGAAGCGGAACGGTTACGCGCCGAGTAGGCCAGCATGACCGGTGCTTCGAAGCCTGGAACCAGACGCTTGTACGAGTTGGTGGACGGGTTGGTGAAGCCGTTCAGCGCCTTGCCGTGCTTGATGATGCCGCCGATGAAGTACAGAGCGAGGTCGGACAGGCCGGCATAGCCTTCACCTGCGAAGGTGTTCTTGCCATCTTTGGCGATGGACATGTGCACGTGCATGCCTGAACCGTTGTCGCCGTACAGAGGCTTTGGCATGAAGGTCGCGGTGCGGCCGTAAGCGTCAGCAACGTTGTGAACAACGTATTTCAGGGTCTGAACTTCGTCAGCCTTTTTAACCAGCGTGTTGAATTTCACGCCGATTTCGTTCTGGCCAGCGGTCGCCACTTCGTGGTGGTGAACTTCAACGGTCTGGCCCATTTCTTCCAGAGCGTTGCACATGGCGGTACGGATTTCGTGGTCATGGTCAAAAGGCGGAACCGGGAAGTAACCACCTTTAACACCTGGGCGGTGGCCTTTGTTGCCGCCTTCCACGTCCTGGTCGGACATCCACGAACCCTGTTCAGAGAAGATCTTGAACATGGAGCCCGAGATGTCGGACTTGAATTTCACTTCGTCAAAGATGAAGAATTCTGGCTCAGGGCCTGCGAATACGGTGTCACCGATACCGGTGGACTTCAGGTATTCCTCGGCGCGACGAGCGATGGCGCGTGGGTCACGATCGTAACCTTGCATGGTCGACGGTTCGATGATGTCGCACACCAGGATCAGCGTCGGTTCTTCGGTGAACGGGTCCAGAACAGCGGTTTCGTCGTCCGGCAGCAGGATCATGTCGGAAGCTTCGATGCCTTTCCAGCCAGAGATGGAGGAGCCGTCGAACATCTTGCCGACTTCGAAGAAGTCATCTTCCAGCGCATCGCGAGCTGGCATGGTCACGTGGTGCTGCGTACCTTTAGTGTCCGTGAAGCGCAGATCAATCCACTTAACGTCATGATCTTTGATGAGTTGAACCGACTTCGACATGGTGTCCTCCGGGTGGCTAAGAACCGCCTTCTATTAGGCTGGGTCCCTTGAATTTGGGTGATGCCGGCACGAATATTCTGCCAAGGCAACCTGCCTCACAAGGGAGCAATTTGCATGCCAGTGCCCCGTGTTGGGTTTTTTGCTTCAAAAGCAGGCTTTCAGGGGATTTAAACGCGTCTGCCGAGAAAAGTACGCACCGTTATGGCGCTGCAATTTGGTGCGTCGACTCTTTTTGGTGCGTCGATGGTCGAGTGTACGATAACTGGTTAAACGTTGAGCAATTTCCGCTATAATCCGCGCCCCCCTTTTTCAGTCGGCACCTCACGCGCTGTTTCCATGAAACTAATCGTTAAAGTTTTTCCAGAAATCACCATTAAAAGCCCGCCGGTGCGCAAGAAATTCATCCGGCAACTGGGCAAGAACATTCGTACCGTGCTCCGTGAACTGGACGCGGACATTGTCGTGGGTGGCGTATGGGACAACCTTGAGGTGGAGACCCGCCAGACCGACCCCAAAGTGCTGCAGGGCATCAGGGACCGGCTGAGTTGCATGCCTGGCATTGCCAACTTTCTGCAGGTGGCCGAGTACCCGTTGGGCGACATGGATGACATCGTCGCCAAGTGCAAGCTGCACTACGCCGACCTGCTGCCCGGCAAGATGTTTTCAGTGCGTTGCAAACGCGCCGGTCGTCACGATTTCAGCTCGATGGATGTCGAGAAATACGTCGGTAGCAAGTTGCGCATGCAATGCGGCGCTGCCGGAATCGAGCTGAAAAAGCCCGATCTGGTCGTGCGGATGGAAATTCGCGACCAACGGTTGTTTGTCGTTCATGACCAGCATCAGGGCATGGGCGGCTACCCGCTGGGCGCGCTGGAGCAGACCCTGGTATTGATGTCCGGCGGGTTCGATTCGACCGTTGCGGCCTACCAGATCATGCGCCGCGGCCTTATGGCGCACTTCTGCTTCTTCAATCTGGGTGGACGTGCCCATGAACTGGGCGTGATGGAAGTCGCTCACTTCATCTGGAAGAAGTACGGCAGTTCGCAGCGGGTGCTGTTTGTCAGCGTGCCATTCGAGGAAGTTCTCGGAGAAATTCTGCAGAAAGTCGATAACAGTCATATGGGTGTAGTTTTGAAGCGTATGATGTTACGCGCTGCATCCGCCGTGGCTGATCGTCTCGAAATCGACGTGCTGGTAACCGGCGAAGCGATTTCACAGGTTGCCAGCCAGACGCTGCCGAACCTGTCGCTGATCGACGCAGCGACCGACAAGCTGGTCCTGCGACCGCTGGTTGCAAGCCACAAGCAGGACATCGTGGACCTGGCGACTGAAATCGGCACTGCCGATTTTGCCCGGCACATGCCTGAGTATTGCGGGGTGATTTCGGTCAACCCGAAGACCAACGCCAAGCGAAATCGCGTTGAGTACGAAGAAAAACAGTTCGACATGGCGGTTCTCGAGCAAGCGCTTGAACGCGCGAAGCTGATTTCGATCGATCGGGTTATCGACGATCTGAGCCGCAATGTCGACATAGAAGAAGTCAGCCAGGCGCTGGCCGGTCAGGTCATCATCGACATCCGTCACCCGGATGCCCAAGAGGACCAGCCGCTGCAAGTGCCTGGCGTGGAGATACAGACGTTGCCGTTCTACGCATTGAACAGCCGTTTCAAGGCACTGGATGACACGCGCCAGTACCTGCTGTATTGCGACAAAGGCGTCATGAGTCGCCTGCATGCTCACCATTTGCTCAGTGAGGGGCATGCCAATGTGCGCGTTTATCGACCGAGCTAAGTGCCCGGGGCTGTTTGCCTGTGGCTTGCGTCACCGGCCCCCCGACACCAGTCGTCATGCCGTAACGGCTTTTGCCGACTCGAAATAGTTAATCGCTGCCTTTAAACAGTCAGCAGACCGAATCCTCTGATCGAGATACACAAGTGATCGAAAATCTACGCAACATCGCCATCATTGCTCACGTTGACCATGGTAAGACCACCCTGGTAGACAAACTCCTGCGCCAGTCCGGCACCCTTGAGCGCAACGAGCTCAACGACGAGCGCGTGATGGACTCCAACGACCAGGAAAAAGAGCGCGGTATTACCATTCTCGCGAAGAACACCGCGATCAACTGGAATGGCTACCACATCAACATCGTGGACACCCCGGGCCACGCCGACTTCGGTGGTGAAGTAGAGCGCGTGATGTCGATGGTCGACTCCGTACTGCTGCTGGTCGACGCCCAGGACGGCCCTATGCCGCAAACCCGTTTTGTGACCAAGAAGGCGTTCGAAGCCGGCCTGCGTCCAATCGTGGTCATCAACAAGGTTGACCGTCCAGGCGCGCGTCCGGACTGGGTTCTGGACCAGATCTTCGACCTGTTCGACAACCTCGGTGCTACCGAAGAACAGCTGGACTTCAAAGTCGTCTACGCTTCGGCCCTGAACGGTATTGCCGGTCTGGAACACACCGACATGGCTGAAGACATGACTCCGCTGTATCAGTCGATCGTCGATCACGTTCCTGCGCCAAAAGTTGACCGTGACGGCCCGTTCCAGATGCAGATCTCGGCTCTGGACTACAACAGCTTCCTGGGCGTCATCGGTGTTGGCCGTATCGCTCGCGGTCGCGTCAAGCCAAACACCCCGGTTGTTGCTATCGATGCCGAAGGCAAGAAGCGTAACGGCCGTATCCTGAAGCTGATGGGTCACCACGGTCTGCACCGTGTGGACGTTGAAGAAGCAGCTGCCGGCGACATCGTCTGCATCAGCGGCTTCGACCAGCTGTTCATCTCCGACACTCTGTGCGATCCGCTGAATGTTGAAGCGATGAAGCCGCTGACCGTCGACGAGCCAACCGTTTCGATGAC
Source organism: Pseudomonas sp. RGM 3321 (assembly GCF_022836805.1). Classification (NCBI taxonomy): domain Bacteria; kingdom Pseudomonadati; phylum Pseudomonadota; class Gammaproteobacteria; order Pseudomonadales; family Pseudomonadaceae; genus Pseudomonas; species Pseudomonas sp. RGM 3321. The sequence goes on along the minus strand of NZ_JALHBH010000091.1, from coordinate 29,174 downwards.
CTTCCAGGTTAACGATTCGCCGTTCTGCGGTAAGGAAGGCAAGTTCGTCACCAGCCGTAACATCAAGGAACGTCTGGACAAGGAACTGCTGTACAACGTTGCCCTGCGCGTTGAAGAAGGCGACACCGCCGACAAGTTCAAAGTCTCCGGCCGTGGTGAGCTGCACCTCTCGGTACTGATCGAAACCATGCGTCGCGAAGGCTTCGAAATGGGTGTTGGTCGTCCGGAAGTGATCATCCGTCGCGTAGGCGACGTGAAGCACGAACCGTACGAAAACGTGACCATCGACCTGCCGGAAGAATCCCAGGGCGCGATCATGGAGCAAATGGGTCTGCGTAAAGGCGACCTGACCAACATGGTTCCGGATGGCAAGGGCCGTGTTCGCCTTGAGTACAACATCCCGGCCCGTGGCCTGATCGGTTTCCGTAACGAGTTCCTGACCCTCACCTCCGGTGCTGGCATCCTGACCTCGATCTTCGACCGTTACGACGTGATGAAGTCCGGCGACATGTCCGGCCGTCAGAACGGCGTTCTGGTTTCGGTTGAAACCGGCAAGGCTCTGACCTACTCGCTGGAAACCCTGCAAGCGCGCGGCAAGCTGTTCGTCGAGCACGGTCAGGAAATCTACGGTGGTCAGATCGTTGGTCTGAATAGCCGCGACAATGACCTGGGTGTGAACCCTACCAAAGGCAAGAAGCTCGACAACATGCGTGCATCGGGCAAAGACGAAACCATCGCTCTGGTTCCACCTGTCAAGTTCACCCTTGAACAGGCTCTGGAATTCATCCAGGACGACGAGCTGTGCGAAGTAACGCCGAAGTCCATCCGTCTTCGCAAGAAGATCCTGGACGAAAGCGAGCGTACCCGCGCTGCCAAGAAAGCCAAGGCTTGATACTTAGCCCGCGCTGAATAAAAAGCCCCGGTCGAGAGACCGGGGTTTTTTTATGCCTGATGGATTATCGGGGCACGCAGCCGGGTGAAGTTCAGGGCAGGTATCAAGTGTCTAGCGCTTGCCACCCACCGGTGCCAGCAGCAGTTCGATACGCTGCTTACGGATACCATCCGCTGCGGCTTCAGCCAGTGCGGCATCGGTGATGATGGTGTCGAACTGCTCGAGCCCAGCCACTTTGTACATGCCGAAGGTGCCGTATTTCGAGCTGGTCGCGACCAATACGGTTTGCGAGGCTGACTGCATGGCAGCTTGCTTGACCTCTACTTTCAACGCCGACGGCGTAGTCGTGCCACGTTGCAGGTCCCACGAGCTGGTCGACATGAAGGCCACATCGGTCGCCAGTTGCCGCAACGTCGCTGCCGCCAGCCCGCCGACGCTGGAGCGGTTCGGGTGATCGAGCAGCCCGCCGGTGTGAATCACATCCACATGCGCAGCATCGGCCAGTGCGTTGACTACGCCGAAATCATTGGTCACCACGGTCATGCCTGACAACGCGATGATATGCGGCACGATTTCCAGTGTGCTGGTGCCCGCGTCCAGGTAAATAGTCATGTCTGGATGCAGCAAACCCGCCGCGAGCCTCGCCATGCCCTGTTTGTGCGGCAGCTCTATAACCGCCTTGGACTGGTGGCTGGGCTCGCTGTGCACCTGGCTGGCGATACGCACGCCGCCGGTGACTGAATAGGCCCGGCCTTCCTGTTCCAGCTGGGCGATATCGCGGCGGATGGTCATGTGCGAGCAGTCGAACATCTCCATCAACTGATGAACGCTGAGCACCTGATGCTTGCGCAATTGGCGCAGCATCAGCTCCCGGCGCTGATCGGGGATCATAGGTGTACCGCCGGAAATGGCGATCTCCTCTTCAGTGGACATTCGTGCTCCTTGATGGGCCGCCAAGACAACAGGCGGTCCGCGCATCTTAGCCAATCGCTCTGGCAATGGAAGCAGCGACGGGCCTTTTTGCACGGACTTGCTCATCTTTGAAGCCGACACACCTCAGTTCATCCAGTTGCCACCATCGACGTTATAGGTCTGGGCGACCACGTATTCACTGTCCGGCGAGGCAAGAAAGATAGCCATGCCGGTCAGGTCGTCCGCCGTGCCCATGCGCCCGTATGGCACCTGCTCGCCGACCAGCTTCTTTTTCTCGCCCAACGGGCGGTTTTCATAGCGGGCAAACATCGCATCCACGCCATCCCAGTGTTCGCCATCGACCACGCCAGGTGCGATGGCGTTGACGTTGATGCCATGCTTGATGAGGTCCAGTCCGGCCGATTGGGTCAGGCTGATCACCGCGGCCTTGGTCGCGCAGTACACCGCCACCAGCGCCTCGCCACGCCGGCCAGCCTGGCTGGCCATGTTGATGATCTTGCCGCCGTGCCCCTGGGCAATCATTTGCCTGGCTGCTGCCTGCAAAGTGAACAGGGTGCCCGCGACGTTGATCGAAAACAGCCGCTCGTAACTGTCGCGGGTGATATCGACAATCGGTGCCAGATCAAACAGCGCGGCGTTATTGATCAGGATATCCAGCTTGCCGGTCTGCGCGACCACGGCGGCGATGGCCTGATCGATGGACGTCTGATCCGTCACGTCCATGCTGACCGCGTAGGCGTTCGGCCCCAGCTCGTTCGCCGTGGCCTGTGCGCGTTGCAGATTGATATCGGCAATGGCTACACGAGCACCTTCATGGATATACGCCTGGGCAAAAGCCCGTCCTATGCCCCGCGCCGATCCGGTGATCAGCGCGCTTTTACCTTCAAGTCGTTTCATGGGTTCATCATCCGTCCAATACAGTTGAGGGCCGCAGCTTTACTTCGGATAACCGGCGCGTTTCATCTCGCGTTCGGTGACGGCCTGTGCAGCGCTGAGCGCCTGTTCAGTGGTGGTCTGGCCGGTCACGGCAGCGGAGAACAACTTGCCGACCGATGTGCCGATGGCCTGGAACTCGGGAATGGTCACGTACTGGATGCCGACATATGGCACAGGCTTGGCCGAGGGGTGCGCGGGGTCAGCGTGTTGCATCATCTGCAGCGTGACGCTGGCAAACGGCGCAGCCTTGAGATAGGCCTCGCTGTAGGTAGAAGTTCGAGTGCCTGGCGGTACATTACTGATGCCGTCTTTCTCGGCGACCAACTGGATATACGCTTTGGACGTCGCCCAGGTGATGAACGTCTTGGCCGCGTCCTTGTGCTTTGAGGTGGCCGGTATCGCCAATGACCAGGCGTAGAGCCACGAAGAGCCCTTGTCGGTCACCTCAACCGGCGCAGGCGCAAAGCCGACGCTGTCGACCACCTTGCTCTGTTCCTTGTCCGTCGTGAAGGAGCCGGCCACGCTGGCGTCGACCCACAAGGCGCATTTGCCGCTGTTGAACAGCGCGAGGGTTTCGTTGAAACCGTTGCTCGACACGCCCGGCGGGCCGTACTTTTTCAGCGTATCGACGTAGAAATTCGCAGCCTTGCTCCATTCCGGGCTGGTCAGTTCGGGCTTCCATTGCTCATCGAACCAGCGCGCGCCAAACGCGTTGGCCATGGTGCTCAGCAGCGCGATGTTCTCGCCCCAACCGGCCTTGCCGCGCAGGCACATGCCGTAAATACCTTTGTCGGGCTGATGCAGCTTCGCCGCGAACTCACCCAGTTGGGTCCAGGTTGGCTGCTGCGGCATGCTCAGACCTGCCTGCTTGAACAGGTCGGAGCGGTAATAGGTGATCGTGCTTTCGCCATAGAAGGGCAGGGCATAGAGCGTGTCCTTCACCGACAAACCCTGCCGCACCGAGGGAAAGATATCTTCCAGCTCATACTCGGGCGCAAGGCCGGTGATAGGCTCCAGCCACTGCTTGGCGCCCCACAGTGGCGTTTCATAGGTGCCGATGGTCAGCACGTCGAACTGGCCGCCCTGAGTGGCAATGTCGGTGGTCAGGCGCTGGCGCAGGACGTTTTCTTCCAGCACCACCCAATTGAGTTTGATATCAGGATGTTGCTGTTCGAAGATTTTCGACAGGCGCTGCATGCGGATCATGTCGCCGTTGTTGACGGTGGCGATGGTCACGGTTTCGGTGGCCTGGACGGTCAGGTTGAAAAGGGCGGCGGACACGCCTGCGGACAGGAAAAGCGCTTTGCGGATGTTCATCTCAGGGCACTCCATCCCGCGCCTTGGCTGGCGGGAGTCATTGTTTTTGTTGTTGGCCACGGCTGAATCACCATGGTGGACGGCTCGATTACAGCAGCCTGTTGCGGCCTGAACAAACGCACGGCGAATGGTCGGCTGATACTTTTTTAACCGCTGGCTATGCCGCGCTCTGAAAGCAAAAAAGTACCAGTGGCGGATTAATTGTGAGCTAGCACTGGTCGAGCGGCAGGGCGTATGTTTAGGTGTCCATAGAGCATTAATAACGATAAAAGGGGCATCCAGTGCCTGACAGCCGAGCGGCCTTGTTCGAGCAGCGTCCCGCCGAGCTTGAGGTTATTCTCCCGCAACCAGACCACTACTTTCGCTGGTACGAGCACGACTATCCCTACTCGCTGGCCCGCTGGAACCACCATCCAGAATTTGAAATCCACCTGATCCGCCAAGGCAGTGGCAAGCTGGTGGCCGGTGATTACATCGGTGAGTTCGGTGCCGGTCATGTGGCCCTGATCGGTCCCGATTTGCCCCACGACTGGATCGGCGATCTGGCCCCCGGCGAGCACCTGGCCGGGCGTGACGTGGTGTTGCAGTTCGATGGCGCGGCGTTGCTGGCGCTACGTGGCACGCTGCCGGAACTGGGCGATTTGCAGCGTCTGTTCGAGCAGGCACGTCGTGGGTTGGAGTTCACCGGCGAAACGGCCATGCAGGCTGCGCAACTGCTGGAGCAGATCGGCCCGGCACAAGGTCTGGAACGGCTGATTCTGTTCCTACAACTGGTCAATACCTTGATGAAAGCGCCTGTGCAGGAGGCTCGTCTGCTGGCCAGCGCCTGGTATGCCCCGACCCTCGATGCGCGCAGCTCCGAGCGGATCAACAAGGCGTTCGATTATCTGCTGACTGAACTGACCAGCGATATTCGTCTGTCAGTCATCGCGCAACGGCTGGACATGAGTGATCCGGGCTTTTCGCGCTTTTTCAAACGCACCACCGGGCATTGTTTTATTGATCTGATGCGTAAGCTGCGGGTTCAGCGGGCTTGCCGGTTGCTGCTGCACAGCGAGATGTCGGTGTCGGACATCTGCTTTGAAGTGGGTTACGCCAACCTGTCCAACTTCAACCGGCATTTCCGCGTGGAGATGCAGCAGACGCCCAGTGAGTACCGGCGCGCCGCTGCATCACTCTGATCAATGCTCTGCTGGCTCTTTCGCCTGTGGCGAGCGGGTGACGGCATGCACCAGCTTGCCGATCGTCAGGCCCTGCAAGAGGATCGACAGCAACACCACGATATAGGTGATGCTCAGCAGCAGGTCACGCTCCGGTCCGGTGGGCAAGGCCAGCGCCAGTGCCACCGAGACACCGCCGCGCAAGCCGCCCCAGGTCAGGATGCGGATCGTACCGTGTGGCACCTTGCGCCAGCGACGCAGCAGCAGAATCGCCGGGGCCACGGTGACAAAGCGCGACAGCAGAATTGCTACGGCCAACAGGCTGGCGGCAATCAGGTGCTGCCAGGAGAACGGCAACAGCAACAGCTCCATGCCGATCAACGCAAACAGCAACGCGTTGAGCATGTCATCCAGCAACTCCCAGAAGCCGTCCATGTAACGACGGGTCATGTCGTTCATCGCCAGATTACGCCCCAGGTTACCGATGATCAGCCCGGCCACTACCATCGCGATAGGGCCTGACACATGCAGCTCGGAGGCCATCGCCGAGCCGCCAATCACCAGTGCGAGAGTCAGCATGACTTCGATCTGATACTGCTCGATGCTTTTGATCATCAGGTACACGGCATAGCCGATCAGCCCTCCGAACAGCACCCCGCCCACTGCTTCGTGGACGAACAGCAGGGCGGTTTCGCCAACCGTCGGCGTCTCGCCCAACTGCGCGATACCCAGCAGAACGGTGAACACTACCACCGCCGTGCCATCGTTGAACAGGCTTTCACCAACGATGGTGGTTTTCAGCGGTTTGGAGGCATTGGCGGTACGCAACACGCCAAGTACTGCAATCGGGTCGGTGGGCGAGATCAGCGCACCAAACAGCAGGCAGTACAGCGGGCTGACGTGCCAGCCGAACAGGGCAAAGATCCAGTAGGCCAGCGCGCCGATCACGGTGGTGGCAATCAGCACACCGAAGGTTGCCAGCAGGCCGATGGGCCAGCGATAGCTTCTCAGGTCGGCAAGGTTGACGTGCAGCGCCCCGGCGAACAGCAGGAAGGACAGCATCCAGTTCATCAGCAGGTCGCCGAAGTCGATCTGACCGATCAGCTGTTGTACGCGATCTTCCAGACCGGGATAGCCCAGAAAACTCAGTCCTTGCAGCAGCAAAGAGAACATCAGCGCGGTGACCATCACGCCGATGGTGGGCGGCAGACCGATAAAGCGATAGTTCACATAGGTCAGCAGCGCAGTGAGGCAGATAAAACCAGCAGCAAGTTCAAGCATCCGTCATTCCAGAATCCGTAAGTGCAGTGTCTCGATCACCGTAACCGAGCCTGTGTTTGATGGACCGGATCCATGTCCAGACACATCGCGACACGACACAGTGGGGTTTGCGTTGACCACGCAGATGCGGTGATGTTGCAAAAAAGGCAGGAATCAGTGAATGAGGCAGACTTGAAAGCGCAAGAAGCGGGGCATTGCAGGCACAAAAAAGTCAGCCCGGATAACGGTCCGGGCTTACGGGGGACGTAACAGTGGGTGGCCTCCCTGGCAGGTTCAGAATCATTGGCTGTTTCTGCACCCGCTCAGGACCTGGTACTGCACGGTGTTCAACTTGCCTTTGGAGTCCTCGTAGGTCATCAGTTTCGGCATCACGCTACAGGTTTGCAGATCCGGGGATTTGCGAATGACCTTGGCGACGTCGAGCTTCATTCCGTATTTGTACTCCTTGATCTCCGGCATCGGCTTGTTATGGATAGCGGCGTATTTCTGCACGCTGGCCTGGTGTTCTTTGATCACCGTAGTGGCTTTGACTTCATCAGTGGTGTAAGCGTAAGCACTCAGTGGCGAAAGAATGACCAGAGCAAGTAACAACGATTTGGCGGTGCGCATTTTCTTTTGTCTCCGTTTGAATGTGGTTCAACCTTACCAAGTGCGCACTAACCGGAAAGTGGCTGAAACATTACAAATCGGTAATCTCGCAGATGTCAGCTTTCTAACAGTATTGTCATTCTCTGCTCACCTTCCTGTTAGCTATCCGGACGTAAGCTTGTTTCATCCCTGACGAGCGCCGAGCGCTGCGCAGGTCCGACATTCAACCGAGAAAGGTAATGATGATGAAACTGGTCAAATCGATGGTCTTCGCCGTAGCTGCCTTGTCCGCCACTGCAGCCTTTGCCGACGACGGTAACGAGTACGCAAGCCCCGCTGCCGACAAGATGCGCCTGGCGCAGGAGATGCGCTTCAAGGAACAGAACAGCAGCAAAGCCGAGCGGTACGTCAATGCTGACGAGAAAGCCGAGGCTGAGCGGTCGACCAAGTCCGAAGGCTGATGCCTTTGCTGCCCGACCCGCTGCACCCCTATTCGCCCTTTGTAGCAGCTCCCTGCTCCTTTGGTCGGGGCGAATCTTTAAGCGTCCTTCGGGGCGCTTTTTTTATTCCCGGCAAAAACGTCGGCGATAAGCATTTTTCATGCATCTGCCCGAAGGGCGTAGGAGCGAACTTGTTCGCGAAGAGGCCGGCATGCTCGCCGCAAATGAACCGTATTCGCTAACCAGCGAAACGTCGCCCGTTCTGCTCCTACGGCCTTCGGCGAGAATAAAAACAAACGTATCCGGTCAATGCCTGTTTCACCGTATTGAACTAACGCAGGCGGTACTTCACTTCCTTTCATATTTGTAATCCTGCCGTCACCTCGACGTTATCTTCGCCACTTCAAGATGGTGCCCCGCTGGCAGCTCTCGTACCTATAAAAAGAGCCAGGAAAAAGCGCCAGGTCGACACGTTTAAAACAATCTGCCGATCCATCGGAGCACATATGACCCAACTCAGAACATTGTCCCTTGCCCTGTGCTCGACACTGGCAGGTGTAACGCCGATTACCGCACTCGCCGAAGAACAGAAAGAAGGCTTCATCGAAGGCAGCACGCTGACGGTACTCAACCGTAACTTCTACATGAACCGCGACCACCGCAATGGCGAATCCAGCCCGACCGGCAATGGTTACTCCGAAGCGTGGGCGCAAGGCATCATCGGGCGATTCCAGTCAGGTTTTACTCAAGGCACCTTCGGCGTCGGGGTCGATGCCTTTGCCATGATCGGCATCAAGCTCGACACAGGCGATGGACGCAACGGCGGGCGCAGCGCATTCGATGTGCTGCCGGTCGATGGGCAGGGCAATGCCCGCGACGAGTACAGCAAAGTCGGCGGCTCGCTGAAGGCCAGGGCCTTCGACACCGTCGTCAACGTGGGCGATGTCTTCCCGTCGACGCCGGTGGTTGCATTCGGTGATTCACGCCTGCTGCCGGAAAGCTTTCGTGGCGTCACGGCGATCAACAACAGCATCAGCGGCCTGACCCTGCAAGGCGGTCGCCTGCACTCCATGAGCCAGCCCGTTTCCAGCAACATGCGCGACGGTTTCGTGACTTTCTACGGCGGTGCCGTGGACTCTCCATGGGTTGCCTACTTCGGCGGTGACTATCAGGCCACCGACAGGCTGAGCCTTGGCCTCTACACCAGCCGACTCAAAGACGCCTGGGATCAGAAATACGCTTCAGCGTCCTACGTGCTGCCGCTCTCTGACGACCTGTCGCTGACCAGCAGCCTGAACTATTACAACGCCACCGACGAAGGCAAAAAGCTGCTCGGCGAATTCGACAACGACATCTGGAGTGCAAAAGTCGCCCTGCAATACAGAGCGCACACCCTGTCGCTCTCGCATCAACGCAACGAAGGTGATGACGATTTCGACTACCTCAGACAGTCCGACTCCATCTACCTTGCCAACTCCATCCAGTACAGCGACTTCAACTCACCCAAAGAGCGCTCGTGGATGGTCACCTACAACCTCGACATGTCCACCTTCGGCGTGCCCGGCCTGTCATTCATGACCCGCTACGGCAAAGGCACCGACGCCGACTACTCCAACGCCAACAGCACCTACATGCGCCGCGACGCACAAGGCAACCCGCTGACCGATCAAAAACGCTGGGAGCGTGATATCGAAGCGAAATACATTGTGCAGACCGGAACGCTTAAAGACCTGTCGCTGCGTGTGCGCCAGGCGACAACCCGGGCCACTGCGTTCGAATCAGATCTGGATGAGGTGAGGGTGATTGTGGAGTATCCGTTGAGTGTGCTTTGAGTATTTCCGAACAGGCAGGAAGCGTCCCTTGGGGCGCTTCTTAGTGCTAACCACGTTGTGTGAACCATCAACACCAAAGCTCAATAGGCTGACCCATGATTTTTCCAGCGCAAAAAGCTGACTGGCCATCGCTATTTCGAAAGGAGTCTCATCAATGCAGCTAATGCAAAAGCCGATGCTGCGTAAAGGCAAAACTTACTGAGACTCAACATGGCATCCATAAGCTGTTGACCTTCGGCACTTCCTCCTGAACCGCTGATTGCGCTAGCTGTGCCGCCTATAAATACTGCGCCTGAAGCCACACACAGGACCAAAAAAGCGCACGCCATTTTAAACAACGTGGCTGGGGTAAGCACATTTGAAATCCGGCCTTTTTCATCGGTGCTGATGATCCGAAAAATGACACGACCTATATAAAAAACTGCAGACAAGACACATAGGAAAAGCACCAAAGTGATCATGGAATTTACCTTGAGCAGAAAGTGTTTGATAGTCGCTCACCCCAAGATATTCTTGATGGCTGCGATAGTTTGATATCGATTTGAACGTTATTCTTCCTGTACGATCCATGCTAAGACATAAAACGCATAAGTGGCGTTCTGGACAGCTTTAGACGTGAGTAAAAGTTTGCATATGCCGCCCGCTATAGGCATATGCAGAATCTCTTCCGGATCGGCGTCATCAGACTTTTGATCAGTATCCGTTGCTGTAGACCGGAGAGCCTGGCAACGGCTTGCCTGTTTTAGGATCAAGAATCATGGCCTTGGCCAACTGCTCGATCAGCGCTTCGGAAGGCTTGGGCGGCGGGATGTTGGCTTCACGCTCTTCAACCCATTTCAGCTTGCCATCCCATGCGGGGAGTTTGGCTGGTGGCAGGGGAACAATTTCGTTGATTTCGGGGACGCTTGGGTTGGCATAGGATAAGTTACCCAATACCTTGCCAATTTGCTTGTAACGTTGCACTCGTTCAAGGTCCTCTGTCTGGCCTATATAATACAAGCGATCATCTGACTTAGGGCCGCGAAAGCCATTCTCTAAAAAAGACGCTGAGCTCTCGTCACCTGCTGCGACTCCTAACTGAAAAGCTTCAAGAGCAGCCTGATATTGTTTAGCTGTTTTTAAATGTACACCTAATGCTCCGGCTGCTTTGCCGTTACCTTGCTCGGCAGCACAGCGACGCATTTGTCTTGCAATATCCGGTGCAATATCAATGGGCGCGAGTTTTTCGGCAACGTATGCTTGCGCTTGCGCACTTCCCTCATCTGCCGCTTTGCGAAAGTATCGCAGGGACATATCCTCATCTTGTTGCAGACCCGCCGCGCCCTTTTGAAGATAGATGGCGATCATGTAATACCCCGAAGCCACATGCGCATCTATCAGCTGTTGGCTAAGTCGTAATCTTTCCCCTCCAGTGAGCTTGAACTGGCCACGCATAGCACCGTTCTGCAGGTTGACATTGGCCTTGTAGTGGTTGTTTTCTGCCGCGATGCGATACAGTCTTCCGATCTCAATATCGACCGTTTCATCCTGCTGAATCTGATTGTTTTTCTGCAGCCAGCGAGCGTACTGAAACAGCACATCCGTCTCGGCCGAGGGGACCGGAATTTTCTCGTGTACGCAGGTAAATGCCAGCTTGGCGTTGACTTCGTTCAGCTGACTTAGGGGCGCGTCCTTCGTCCGTGAGGTAAGGGCATTGCCGGAGCTGTAGGCGGCCAACAGCAGGCTTGAAAGCAACAAAGTCAGGCGCATCAGTCATGGTCCGTCATAGTAGCGTCGCGATAATAAGGTTCAACGAGAGCGTGTCGGGTTTGAGTTTGGGCAGAGATTTGCATGTGCAGATCACTCTAGGCACATGCAGAATCTGGCTCGTAACAGAAAGCCTCTACCGCCCTATATTCAGTCTTCCTTGCTGTAAACGGGAGAGCCTGGCAACGGCTTGCCTGTTTTAGGATCAAGGACCATAGCCTTGGCCAGTTGCTCAATCAGCGCTTCAGAAGGCTTGGGCGGCGGTATGTTGGCTTCACGCTCTTCAACCCATTTCAGCTTGCCATCCCATGCGGGGAGTTTGGCTGGGGGCAGGGGAACGATTTCGTTGATTTCAGGGACGCTTGGATTGGCATAGGACCAATCTGCTAGAAGGCTCCAGATTTGCTTATAACGTTCGGCGCGTTCCAAGTCTTCCTGCTGGCCTAGATAATACAAGCGATCATCGGGTTGGGGTCCGCGAAAGCCCTTGCTCAAAAAAGACGCAGAGGTTTCATCACCTGCCGCTGCGCCAAGTTGAAAGGCTTCCAGAGCGGCCCGATATTGCTTGGCTGTTGATAGGTGGACACCTAATGCTCCAGCTGCCTTGCCGTTACCTTGCTCTGCAGCACAACGACGCATTTGTCTTGCAATATCCGGTGCAATATCAATGGGCGCGAGTTTTTCGGCAACGTATGCTTGCGCTTGCGCACTTCCCTCATCTGCCGCTTTGCGAAAATAGCGCAGGGACATATCCTCGTCTTGTTGTAGACCCGCCGCGCCCTTTTGAAGATAGATGGCGATCATGTAATACCCCGAAGCCACATGCGCATCTATCAGCTGTTGGCTAAGTCGTAATCTTTCCCCTCCAGTGAGCTTGAACTGGCCACGCATAGCGCCGTTTTGCAGGTTTACGTTGGCCTTGTAGTGGTTGTTTTCTGCCGCGATGCGGTACAGTCTTCCGATCTCGATATCGACCGTTTCATCCTGCTGAATCTGATTGTTTTTCTGCAACCAGCGGGCGTACTGGAACAACACGTCTGTTTCTGCCGAGGGGGCCGGGATTTTCTCGTGTGCGCAGGTAAATGCCAGTTTGGTGCTGACTTCGCTCAACTGATTCAAGGGAGTGTCCTTTGTCCGTAAAGTAATGGCGTTGCTGGAGCTGCAGGCAACCAGTAGCAGGCTTGAAAGCAAAAGAGTCAGGCGCATTAGTCAAAGTCCGTCATAGAGGTTTCAGAGTAATGAAATTCAACTAGAGGGGCATCAGGCTTAAGCTTGTTGTCTCGAGATTCTTTATTCCGTTTGATGATTTCCTCCCAAGCTGCAAAAGCTTCTTTAGGATCATCCTGCACCCCTCGCCCCTTCGTATGCAAATCCCACAACCGCCGCCGCAACGGCTGACTAAACTCCGGATGCTCATGGCAGATGTTCAGTTCACTATCGACCATCATGCTTCGAGTGTTGATGTTGGCTGAGCCGTGTGTGGTGTAGACGTCATCGACGATCATCAGCTTGGAGTGGATATAAACCGGCATCCAGGGCTTGCCCGCCGGCGAGTCGAATGCGACCAGCGAACAGACATGAATTTTCAAACCGGGCACTTCCTTGGCTACCAAGTTGGAAGTTTCAATCTCCTTGGTTTTCCTGTGCATGTCCGCTTGCCATTCGTCCAGCTTTCTCTGCCCGGCACGGTCATTTGGCCCGTCCGGCCGAGGTCTGACCGGGGCTTCACTTTTCATCTCCTTGATCATTCGCAGCTTGGTGATGGCCGGAATGGTCTCTGCCCGGCCCAGGCTGGCGAGCATTTCCTGGGTCTTGGCTGTGCCCATGCCAACCCCGTCCTTGGTGTCATTGGTGACGACAAAAAGATAGAGGGGCTCCTTGCGGCCTGCTTTGAAGTATTTCCCTGCCAGGGTCTTGAGGTGATCGGCCAGCGGCGGCCAGCGGAAGTACTGGTTCTCGATGTAAACGAACTGGGTGACGTTATTGGCAGCCACCATGTAACCGCTTTGGATGTCAAAGACAGGTTTTTCATGGTCGCCTACGTCATCCTTGTGCTTGCGGTTGGTTTTGGGCTGGCCCACCTGAGCCTGGGTGCGCAACAGTTGCATCATCAACCGCGTGCCGCTCTGGAACTGGAGACGATTGGAGGTCGGATCGCAATCGCGACAGGCGAGCAGGTCCTCGCCGGTTTCCTTGCGCCAGGCGATGGCGAAGTTCTGGTGCACATCGTGGAGAATCGGCCCGGACAACATGCACGAGATGTCCTGGCGTGGCGTAGAGCCGCGCGAGCCTAGATAGGGCTCAGGCTTGGTGCCTTCTTCACGGTTCAGTGCCGAGTGTTGATCGGTGTCCCAATATTCGTCCAGCGAATTGTGGCCCATGACAAAGCCGACCGCGCTGGGCAGTTCATAGTCGACCAGTACACTTTTCTGGTGGTGCGAGGCGCTGGCGCTCAGGACGAGGCGCATGCCCACGCTGATATTGGGATCGAGCGCTTCATACTTCACCCAGTGCTTGATCTCTAACCGTTCATTGGCGCTGAAGCCACGACTCACAAACACTGGAGATTTGCCTTTGACTCGCTCAGCCGCTTTGCCATCGGACACCGCGCATTCGGAGAACCAGTCGCGATCGTAGTCATACTGATCAGGCGTCGAGCTTTGCATGGCCCGGGATTTTATCCGGATTACACCTTTGCCCGGCAGATTGCCTTCGCCTGCTACGCCTGCGGAGTTGAAGGGCATTTCCCAGCCCAGTATTCGTACCTTCACACCGTTGGCGGCCTTGAGCCTGAGCAATTCGCCAATGCAGGGGTGGGATCCGTCGCGGATGAAATACATGGAAGGCTGGAAGCCCCAGCAGATGATTTCGACGGATTTTTCAGCCTTGGCAATGGCCTCATAGACGGCCTTGAACGCTTCCTAACCGTTGACCAGCGGTCTATAGGTGGCCGGAATCGGGCTGAATTCGCTGTCCTCGACGAACCAGCGCGGAACAATCCTGGCGCTGTTGGTGTGCGAGAGTGCGATGGGCACTGTTATGTTGTTGAGGCGGGGAAGTGGCGATTCCATGAGCGTTTCGTCCTTATAGTTTTTGACACGCTGCCTGATCGGAGACGCGAGCTGGATGGCTGACAGTTGATCGCACAGGCCGTGGCCGTTCTGCAGGTTCATCAGGATGCATGCCGGTCGCAACTCTGGTCTCGAATGGGCTAGTCGTTCCCATCACGTTTCCGATTCTGACTCTGGATTGTTCAGCGAGGTGTACAGGGCCCGGAACTTGCTCTCAGTTCCTGCCCGAGCGTTCGTTGAACCCGTTTGGTTGCTATGGCGATGAAATCCGCTGTTGGCGAATTCGGCATTTCTTTGCTCGCCTTGGTACTGACCGCCGACCGGAATGTCGTAACTCACGCCATTGGCCAGTTCTAGCGTGTAATTGCTGGTTGTGGGGTGATGATCAACGTCAATTGCCCCGGTTTTATCCATGACGCCTTTTTTGACGAGTGATGCCCCGTCGCGCAACGTGTAAGGCATACCAGCCCACGCACTAGAGCTTCCGGCATTGGTTTGCCCAGCATAAAAGGTAAGCGCTTGGGTCACAGAGGACTCGGGCCAGGCGGGATGGTCGCGATTAAGCTGGGCTGGCCCACTAAACGTCTTCTTCGCCCCTTTGACATCAATCGTCCCCGGCGCATGAATCTCGATATTGCCGTCCTTGATGCGGATGTAGCCGCCACCGCTGGTGAGCAGGATGCCTTCCTGAGCAGCGATTTCTATTCCGGCAGCGGTCGAGGTGATCTTGACCCCTTGCTGCGCGGTCAGCTCCATCGCATCACTTTGCGCCTGCAACTCGATCTTGCCTTTGGCCACGAACAGTTTGGCTCCAGCATTCTGCGCGAACAGGCTGATGCTTTGCGCGACGCTGGCCAGCAGGGATTTGCCGCTGGCGATGCTGACGTCTTCGCCGGTGCTCAGGGTCAGGTGTTTGCCGCTGTGCAGGTGGGTGCTTTTTGGGGTCGCAGTGGCGATGTCGGCGGGGGATGAGACGATCAGCAATGGCTGCTGGTAACCCGGTGTCTTGCCACGTCCACCGCTGCGGATCGCCCAAGCGGTGTCGCCGCCGTTGCGTTGCTGCTCGCCGGGGCCTTGGCTCGGGGCGCCGTCGTCACTGCCGTAAGTCACGTCGGCATCGCTGTTGAGCTGGGTCAGGCTGTCCAGGCCTTCCTGCATGGGCAGGGCGTTGTGCTGTTGGGCGGTATCGGACAGAGTCTTGACGCGTTGCTCGCTGTTTTTCAGTTGTTGCTGCGCTTCGCTGGCATCGATCTGTGCACCCTGAGCACCGCTGCGTTTCCAGGTGCTGAGGTAAAGACCCTGCTGGGCGCGCAGGGCACCGTAAGCATCGGTGCGCAGTTCAAACCCGGTACCGCGCAGACCGCCACGGTTGTTGCCTCGCTGGTCGATCAAATAACCGAGGTTGAGCTGGGTATGCCCGTGGCTGCTGTGGATCTGGGTGCGGACCTGGCCGGTCGAGTCATCCATCACCCAGTGGTTGAAACCACCGCCGCCGACTTCCTTGCTCTTGTAGCCGGCCATCAAACCGCTGGAGTGCCAGGCGGGTTTGTGACCGCCGTAGACCTGCCCCATGACCAGTGGCCGATCAATGTCGTTATCCAAGAAGGTGATGACCACCTCTTCACCGGCACGCGGCACATGCACGCTGCCCCAGTCCGGACCACTACTCGGTTGCATCATGCGCAGCCAGCAGGAGCCCAACTCGCCATCCTGAGACAGGCGGTCCCAGTGAAAGCGTACGCAAATCCGGTTCAAGGTGTCGGTAAACACTTCATGGCCGCTGGGCGTGACGACCACGGCGGTCTGTTGGCCGAGGCTTTTAGGTTTGAAATGCTCCGACGGGCTGCGGAACGGCACGCTGTGCAACTGGCCTTCGAAGCGATTGAGGAAGAAACCGTGGCTGCCCACGCCCAGTGAATCGGCCACACCGGTAAGGGGTGATGGCTCAGGACGAACAGATCTGAATAGCGCCGCCAGGCTCCCCGGCACTTCGCGTCTCTCCTTGGCCAGCGGCAGGTTGCTCTCGGCGAACATTTCGACTTCGATCAGCAAAAACTGGCGCTCTTCAGCTGCCTTGCGTTCGTACAGCGGATGCTGGGTCAGCTCAAACCAGCGTCCGGCTTCCATCTGCCGCACGCCGCTTTGACCTTGCACGCGACGTGCCTGGGATTCACGCTGCTCGATCTGTACGCGGCTCAGCCATTCGCCGCGGTCCTGCTTCTGCCAGCCGTACTGGCCCTGATACTCGTAACGCTCCAGCGCCTGTGGCGCCGAAGCGGCCTGCAAGGCTGGCATCACGGTTTCGCGTGGCTGGCCGTGGGCCAGGTAATCGACACTGCGCCAATGCAGCTTGCCGCTCAACAACTGCGAGCCGCTGCTCCACTGGGTAATGCCATCCTGTTTTTCAGTGGCGTTCTGGGTATGAAAGCGAATGCTCTGCGGTGCCAGCGCGGGCAGGGTGTCGACGGTGTCAGTGAAGACAATGCAGTGCTTGTCAGCGGTGTGTTCGACGTACCAGAAAAGACCTTCCTGCTCGCACCAACGCTGCACGAAGTTGGCGTCGCTCTCGTTGAACTGAGTGACGTAGGACAGCGGGGCGTATTCACGACGCAGGTCTAGGCGGTAATTGCCCTTGGCCTGCTCGTACATCGAGAAAACGGCTTCAAGAATCGCCGGCAGATTCTTGTCCTGCCAGATGCGGCAGTCGAGTCGGTATTCGAGCAGGCTGAACCAGGGCGCGAAGACCAGTTGCCAGTCATGCAGACCACCGTCATTGCCCAGATAGCGCACGCTCTCGACAAGGCCATGGCGCTGCGCGGGAGAACCGTCATCGCAGAGGATGGCTAGGCTGACGGGTTGGCCGATGAGTTTTTCAGGATCGTATTCGGTGTCCTGCACCACCACGTCGAGGGTGTAGCGGGGCACGCGCCCGATGCGCTCGACCCCATGCATGCGCAGGGCCTGAAGCTGATGCTCGCCCAGCGGCGTGGTGAGTTGCAGAAGGCGTCCGCTCTGGCTGAGAGGTGTGCCAAAGGTCAGGTCCATTGTGTAACTCCTTTACTTGCGCAAACTGTACGTCCTGTCTTTCAAATGGCCATTTCGTGTGGCGAATTGAAAAGAAACACAACGTTCAGCGTCGATCCTGTTTGCCGCCGATGCGCAAGCGACTGCGCTGTTAGTGGCCGATACGGGGAATGAGTTCCCACACTGGCGGGAAATTCATGATCTTAAGTATCTTCGGCGCAACGCGTTCTGCGCTGGGTGATAAGGCTGCATTTCAACACATTTGGCAACTAGTTAGTAACGTGTTCCATGGTTCGAAATATCATTGCTCAAGGCTGCGGTGTCTACCTGAATTGTTCGCCAGCAGGTGTGCTGCGTTTCTGGAAATGGAGTAAGACTTTGGCTACAGACAGTGCCGACTGCGCTGGGCCAGTTGACGGTAAGATCAGCTGGATCAGCGCAATTTTTACTTAAAGACCTATTTCAACGCCTCAACCGCCTCCTCCTCCTCCCGCCGATGCGCCCACTGATACAACGCCGGTAACACCAACAGCGTCAGCGCTGTCGACGACAGAATCCCGCCAATCACCACCGTCGCCAGCGGTCGCTGTACTTCGGCGCCAGTCCCGGTGGCGAGGGCCATGGGGATGAAGCCGAGGGAGGCGACGAGTGCGGTCATCAGCACCGGGCGCAGGCGGGTGAGGGCGCCTTCGTTGATGGCGGCGTGCAGCGAGTGGCCTTGTTCGCGCAGGCTGCGGATGAAGGCGATCATCACCAGACCGTTCAGCACCGCCACACCCGACAGGGCGATGAAGCCCACGCCTGCGGAGATCGACAGCGGGATGTCGCGCAGCCACAGGGCCATGACGCCGCCAGTCAGGGCGAACGGGATACCGGTGAAGACCAGCAGGCCGTCCTTGAGGTTGTTGAACATCATGAACAGCAGCGCCAACACCAGCAGCAATGCCACCGGCACGACGATTTGCAGGCGTTTGGCGGCCGATTGCAGTTGTTCGAACTGCCCGCCCCAATTGGTCCAGTAGCCCGCTGGAATCTGCACGCCGTTATCGATAGTGGTGCCTGCTTCTTCGACAAACGAGCCGAGGTCCCGGCCGCGCACGTTGGCGCTGACGATGACCACACGCTTGCCGTTCTCGCGGCTGATCTGGTTCGGGCCGAGCACCAGGTCGAGGCTGGCGACCTGGGACAGCGAGATGAAGCTGATCTGCTGGTTGCTGTTGGCACTCGCAGGCACCGGAATGAGCAGGCTGGAGAGCCCGTTCACGTCGGTGCGCAGTTGTTCGGACAGGCGCACCACCATGTCGAAACGGCGGTCGCCCTCATACAGCGTGCCCGCCTGACGACCGCCCAGCGCAATGGCGATGGCGTCCTGCACGTCGGCCACGTTGAGGCCGTAACGCGCGGCCTTGTCGCGGTCGATGTTGATGGTCAGCACTGGCAGCCCCGTGGTCTGCTCGACTTTGACTTCCGAGGCGCCGGGCACTTTTTGCAGGGTGGCGGCGATTTTTGCGGCGGTCTGGTTCAGCACGTTCATGTCGTCGCCGAAGACCTTTACTGCCACATCGCTACGCACTCCGGAAACCAGTTCGTTGAAGCGCAACTGGATCGGCTGGGACAGTTCGTAGTTGCTGCCCGGCACACTGGCGGCGGCTTTTTGCAGGTCGGCGATCAGTGTTTCACGGGACTTGTCCGGGTCCGGCCATTCACTTTGCGGCTTGAGCATCACGTAACTGTCAGAGATGTTGGGCGGCATCGGGTCGGCGGCGATCTCTGCGGTGCCGGTGCGGGCGAACACGCGCTGCACTTCCGGGACTTTTTCGATGATGGCTTTTTCCAGACGCTGCTGCATGTCCACCGACTGGGTCAGGCTGGTGCCGGGAACCCGTAGCGCCTGCAAGGCGAAGTCGCCTTCGCTCAGGCTCGGGATGAACTCGCTGCCCATGCGGCTGGCGGTGAAGCCGGACAGCACGATCAGCACGAATGCCATGCCGAACGCTATCGAGCGATGCCCCAGTACCCAGCTCAGTATCGGCGCGTAGCGCTGGCGGGCGGTGCGCATCACAAAGCCTTCTTCTTCCTTGACCTTGCCGGTGACGAACATGGCGATGGCGGCAGGCACGAAGGTCACCGAAAGAATCATGGCGCCGAGCAGGGCGATGACCACGGTGAAGGCCATCGGGTGGAACATTTTGCCTTCCACACCGGTAAGGGCGAAGATCGGCAGGTACACGACCATGATGATCAGCTGACCAAAGATCAGCGGTCGACGGGCTTCTCTGGCGGCGGCGAATACCTCGTGGAAACGCTCGCTGCGGGTCAGCATGCGGCCGTGCTTCTGCTGGGCATGCGCCAGCCTGCGAATGGCGTTTTCGACGATCACCACCGCGCCGTCGACAATGATGCCGAAGTCCAGTGCACCCAGGCTCATCAGGTTGGCGCTGACCTTGTTGGTGAACATGCCGGTGAAGGTGAACAGCATGGCCAGCGGAATCACCATGGCGGTGATCAGCGCAGCACGGATGTTGCCGAGGAACAGAAACAGAATCACGATGACCAGAATCGCGCCTTCGATCAGGTTCTTCTTGACCGTCGCGATGGCTTTTTCCACCAGCGTGGTGCGGTCATAAACCGTTACAGCTTCTACGCCCTGTGGCAGGGTGCGGTTGATCTCGGCGAGTTTGGCGGCCACCGCCTGCGAGACCGTCCGGCTGTTTTCACCGATCAGCATGAACACGGTGCCGAGCACCACTTCACGACCATTTTCGGTGGCTGCGCCGGAGCGCATTTCCTTGCCGATGCCGACCTCGGCCACGCTGCTGATCCGGATCGGCGTGCCCTGCACGTTGGCAATGACGATGTTGGCGATGTCGTCCACGGTGCCCAGCTGACCCGGTGCGCGAATCAGTAACTGCTCGCCGCCGCGCTCTATGTAGCCTGCGCCGACGTTGGCGTTGTTGCGCTCCAGCGCTGCCACCAGATCGTTGAGCGTCAGCTTGTAGGCGGCCAGTTTTTTCGGATCAGGCGCGATCTGGTACTGCCTGGCGAAACCGCCGATGGTGTTGATCTCGGCCACGCCCGGCACGTTGCGCAGTTGCGGCTTGATGATCCAGTCCTGAATTACCCGCAGGTCGGTCGGCGTGTACGGCGTGCCGTCTTCTTTCAGCGCGCCCTCACGAGCCTCGACTGTCCACAGGAAGATCTCGCCAAGGCCGGTGGAGATCGGCCCCATCATCGTATCGACGCCTTCCGGCAACTGGTCCTTGGCGATCTGCAGGCGCTCGTTCACCAGTTGGCGGGCGAAGAACAGGTCGGTGCCGTCCTCGAAAATCACCGTGACCTGCGACAGGCCCGAGCGCGACAGCGAGCGCGTCTGTTGCAAACCGGGCAGCCCCGCCATGTTGGTCTCGATGGCGAAGGTGATGCGCTGCTCGGTTTCCAGCGGCGAGAAGCCGGGCGCAGAGGTGTTGATCTGCACCTGTACGTTGGTGATGTCGGGAACCGCATCAATGGGCAGTTTCTGGTAACTGGCGATGCCCAGCCCAGCCATGAGCAGCACAGCAAGCATCACGACGATGCGCTGTTCAATCGCGAATTGAATCAACCGTTCAAACATGGAGGTGTACTCGTGTGGCGCAGATCAATGGGCGTGCTCGGCGGAGCCTTTGCCCAGCTCCGACTTGAGGATGAAACTGCCGGCGGTGGCCACTTGTGTGCCGCCAGCCAGGCCTTTGACGATTTCCACGTAGCCGCCATCGCGGCGACCGAGCGTTACCGGTGTCAGTTGAAAACCTTCAGCGTTGCGTACGAAGACCGAGGGTTTGTCTTCAACCGACTGAATCGCGGACTCGGGAATGCTGACCGCCACGTTGGTCTGCTCGGCGGCGACTTCCACCGACACGAACAGGCCGGGACGCCAGGCACCCTGCGGGTTGGCAAGGGTCACGCGCACCGCGGCAGCGCGAGTCTGCTCGCCCAGCAGGCTGCCGACGTAACCAATCTCGCCTTCGACCCGCGCATTCAGATCGGGCGCGCTGACGATGACCGGACGACCGACCACCACCTTGTCCAGATCCCTTGGCGCCACGCCGAAGGTCGCCCACACGCGAGACAGATCCGACAGCGTGAAGGCATTGCTCGCTTCGCTGACCATCTCGCCGATGCCGAGGTGTTTCTCCACGACCATTGAGTCAAAAGGCGCGATCAGCTCGTAGCGATTGCCCGCGGATGGGTTCAGGCTGGCACCGATGGCGCTGATCTTCTGCCGGGCGTTGGCCAGGTTGATGTCGGCCTCCTGAAATTCCTGGCGCGCTTGCAAGTAGTCCTGCTCGGCGGAGATCTTGTCTTCCCAGAGTTTCTTCTCACGCTGTAACGTCAGGCGTGCCAGTTCCTGGCGGCGTTGTGCTGCGTTCAGTTCGCTGCGTTGATCGGAGATCTGCTGGCTGGCAATCACTGCCAGCACCTGGCCCTTTTTCACGGCTTGACCCAGATCGACCTTCACCGCTTCGACCACGCCGCTGACCCGCGGCACGACATGCGCAGTGCGGTCTTCATCGAAGCGGATTTCACCGGGGAAGGTCACGGTCGTGCTCATCTGCCGGGGTTCTGCGGTGGCCAGCTCGATGCCGGCAGTCTTGATCTGCTCGGCAGTCAGCTCGATGTGTCCTTCTTCCTCTTCATGGGAAGATTCTGACGCTGCGGTGCCTGGTGTTTTCTTCTCGTTGCCTTGGCTCTTCTCGGCGGCATGACCTGGCTCGGCGTCATGGTCGTGTTCCTCGCCTGATGGCTCTGTTCCAGTTGCGAATGGCAGCATCTGCGGGTTCAGCGTCAGACTGCCCAGACCAATGATGGCCACCACCGCCAGCGTGATGGCAATGCTTCGTTTGTTGTTCATAAAGGCTCCCGGCGATCAGGTGCTTGCGGCACCTTGCGATACGCTCGATACAGGCGGAAAAGGAAAGTCAGGGGTTGAAGCTGAACCGGTTGAGATCACCGTGAATTCGCTCGACAGCCACTCGGGCTTCGGTGGCAGTCGCCAGCGATTCCAGGTACTGGCTGCGCGCTGAAATCAGCGTTCGTTGCGCATCCAGCACTTCCAGAAAACCGAACTTGCCCATTTCGAAACCGCGCGTTGCGGTGTCGACGGCGCGCTGCGCGGCGGGCAGGATGACCTGATTGAAGGACTCGACTTCCTGCGCAGCAGTACTCCACTGATCGAGGGCTGACTGGGTCTGGGTGCGCAGCTTGAGTTCAACGGCATTGCGCAGGTCGCGTGACTGATCGGCCCGGCGTGATGCTGCAAGTACGTTGCCCTGGTTTCGATCAAATAACGGCAGCGGCATCGACAGACCCACGACGTTGACCCGTTCGCGCTCTTCGCGGCTGTACTGGCTGCCGACGCTGACGGTCAGGTCCGGGATGCGCTTGGCGCGTTCTGAACCCAGCGCGGCTTCGCGCTGTTCTATTTGCGCCTGAGCGAGGCGTAGCTCGGCAGACTGGTTGATGGCGCTCAGTAGCTTTGCGCTCGGTGGCAGCTTGCCCGGCGACAGATCGGTGTATTCCAGGCGCTCAAAAGAGGCGACCGGCGAACCTGTGGTGCGCGCCAGTTCACGGTTGCTGTTGATCTTCAGGGTCTCGGCGCGCCGGACCAGCAGGTCGGTTTCGGCCAGTTGTACCTGGGCGCGTGTGGCTTCCACCGGTGACACCTTGCCTGCCCGAACACGCCCCTCGGCAACCTGCAGGCCGCGTTCGGCCAGTGTTCTGGACTGGCGCGCCAGGTCCAGACCTGTCTGCGCCCGCGCCGCTGCGTAGAACGCCTGAACCACTTCGGCCCGCAGTTCGTTGCCGCGTCGCTCAAGCTCCAGCCGGGCGGCGTCCTGGCCCTTGCTGGCGGCTTCGATGCGTGCTCCGCGCTTGCCGCCCAGTTCCAGTGCCTGGCTGAGCATCACGGTGGTGGTGCTGGTCTCGCGGCGTGTGTCTTCAACCTCCCACGACACTACCGGGTTGGGAATCAGTCCAGCCTGCTGGCGATCACCCTCGGCGACGCCGATCTCCCACTGGGCTGCGGCCAGTTCCGGGTTACGGGCAAAGGCGGCTTCCAGTGCCTGAGGCAGACTGATGCCCTGGGCTGCTGCGATGCCGGGAGCAGCAAACGGTAACAGCAGCAGGCAAAGTGCGGCGACTTTCATGCCGGGCACCCTGTAACCAGACCGGTACGCCGAGTACGTACGTTGTTCTTCAGTCGCATGAATTACCCTGTCCATGAAGCACCCCATCAAAACAAAAAAACAAACAGGCACCTTGGCGCTGAAGTTGGCTGTGGGGACTTTATGTAACCGGAGCTATCAGAGGGATTGCTGGAAAATTACGATTTTGTTATCCAGCAAGATAAGCGTTTCTTTTCAGTACACTGCACGGCATCGTCATCATCCGTTCATCAAACAGGAAGCCTGGTTATGCGAATCCTTGTCGTAGAGGACGAGCCGAAAACTGCCGAGTACATGCATCAGGGGCTGACCGAAAGTGGCTATATCGTCGATATCGCTGCAACCGGGCTCGATGGCCTCTATCTCGCGCAGCATCAGGCTTACGATGTGGTGATACTGGATGTGAACCTGCCGGAAATGGACGGCTGGGAGGTATTGAGTCGCCTGAGGAAGACTGTCAGTACGCGCGTCATGATGGTCACCGCACGAGGGCGCCTGGAAGAGAAGGTCAAGGGCCTGGAATTGGGCGCAGATGACTATCTGGTCAAGCCGTTCGAGTTTCCCGAACTATTGGCAAGGGTCCGCACGTTGATGCGGCGCAGCGAGCAGACCACCACCTCCAAGGTTTTGCAGGTTGGCGATCTGGAACTTGATCAAGGGCGGCACCGGGCGTTTCGCGGCAGCCAGCGCATTGACCTGACCACCAAGGAGTTCGCGCTCCTGCACCTGCTGATGCGTCACAGCGGTGAAGTCATGTCGCGTACCCAGATCATTTCTCTGGTCTGGGACATGAACTTCGATTGCGACACCAATGTGGTGGAAGTGTCGATCCGTCGCCTGCGTGCGAAGATCGACGATCCTTTCGAGACCAAGCTGATCCACACGTTGCGCGGCGTGGGTTATGTGCTGGAAGTGCGTGAATGAAACCGACGCGTCTGTCGACGCGCCTGGGGCTGACCGTTACTGCGCTGATTGCGTGCCTGGTGCTGGTAATGGAAATGCTCGCTTATGCGGCTATTTCCCGTCAGCTCGATCTGCGCGCCGAAGACAGCCTGAACGAGAAGTTCGCGCAGATCGAACACAGCATGAGCGAGGGATTTCTCGGCATCGAAGACATTGTTCAATACCCTCATACCCTGCGTGACCAGATTATCGGACACGACAGCTACTCGTTGATGGTGCTCGACGCGGGCAACCCTCGGCAGCAATTGATGATGGTCGGTAACGAGGAAGGCCGGAACCTGCCTGTCCCCGAGGCAGATCACATACCTCAAGGCTTTCAGGAGTTGCAGTCAGTACACGGCCACAAGATTCTGATGGGTTACAGGGAAATACGCCTCAAGACAGGGCAGGACATTCTCGTCAGGCTGTCGATGGATCGGGAAAGCGACAGCACGCTGTTGCACGCTTATTTGAAGTCGACTTTCCTGATACTGCCGGTGATCTTGTTGCTGGTCGGCTTCGGTGCCTGGTGGGTGGTGCGTCGTGGTCTCAGGCCGTTGGGTGCTTTCAGAAAAGTAACGGCGCTGATCTCGGCTCGCGATCTGTCTCATCGCATGAAGGTGAAGGGCCTGCCTGATGAATTGCGCGATCTGGCGCATGCGGTCAATTTCATGCTGCACCGGCTGGACGGCGATGTGCAGCAACTGGCGCAGTTCTCGGACGACCTCGCGCATGAGTTGCGCTCGCCCATGAACAACCTGATGGGCAAGGCGCAGGTCACGCTGTCCAGGCCGCGCCCTTCGGAAGAATACAAGCAGGCGCTTGAATCGTGTACCGAGGAGCTGGAGCGCATGTCGCGCATGATCAGCCAGATGCTGTTTCTGGCCAGTGTCAGCCAGCCTGCCGCGCCGTTGCCGGTTGAGGTCATCGACCTGCGCGAAGAGGCCGACAAGGTCGCCGAGCTGTTTTCAGCTTCGGCGGAAGAGCGCGACATCACCTTGCAGGTTCAGGGCAACGCGAAGGCAACAGGCGACCGGCTGATGATTCAGCGAGCGATTTCGAACCTGCTGTCCAACGCTATTCGCCACGGTCTGTCCGGCAGTGTCATTACCATCACCCTTGCCACACATGCAGATGAAGTGTCACTGGCGGTGCGCAATGCGGGCGAGGGTATTGATTCCGAACACCTGCCGCGGCTGTTCGATCGCTTCTATCGGGTTCATGTCAGCCGCGCGCGACAGCAGGGCGGGACCGGGCTCGGTCTGGCGATTGTGCGTTCCATCATGAGCCTGCATGAAGGGCAGGTGACGGTCGAGAGCGAGCCCGGACACTTCACGACGTTCAGCCTGATCTTTCCTAAACTGGTGTAATGCGTCAGGTTGCTGGTCGTTCCTCAAGAACCTTTCGCTGCCCCCCGGCTCATAGCTTGTGAGCGGGTATTGCCCGGATGCTTCAGATGAAGCTGAACCTATAAGGATGGACGTATGACAGTTGCTTTCTGGTGCGTGCTGGTCGCGATCCTGCTGCCGATTATGTGTGCCGGTATCGCCAAGTTCGGCAGCGGCAAATTCGGCAGCGGACACAATCATGACCCGCGCGCCTTTCTCGACAAGCTAGAGGGTTTCCCGCGCCGTGCGCATGCTGCCCAGCTCAACAGCTATGAAGCGACACCGGCGTTCGCTGCAGCGGTGATCATTGCGCACATTGCCGGTAACGCGCAGCTGGTAACCATTGACG
Source organism: Pseudomonas sp. RGM 3321 (assembly GCF_022836805.1). Classification (NCBI taxonomy): domain Bacteria; kingdom Pseudomonadati; phylum Pseudomonadota; class Gammaproteobacteria; order Pseudomonadales; family Pseudomonadaceae; genus Pseudomonas; species Pseudomonas sp. RGM 3321. The sequence continues at coordinate 3,072 of NZ_JALHBH010000091.1, read as the reverse complement.
TGCTGGCGGTGCTGTTTATCACCAGTCGCCTGCTGTACATCATCTTTTACCTGGCCGATCTGGCCGCACTGCGCTCGCTTGTCTGGCTGGTGGGCATGGGCCTGATCATCGCGCTGTTCGGCGTGTCGGCTTTCCCGGCCGTGTCCTGACAGCCAGGTTGCGGCGCTGCCGATAAGCAGCAGCGCCGCGACCTTGATCAATCGTCAGGCTGGACTTTCTCAAGGTCGGTCTGGGCTTCCTGCAACTCTTTGCGCGACTCCGCCAGCTTGTCCTTGCGCTTGTTGATCTTCTCCGGATCACCTTTGTCCATGGCCTTGTTCAAGTCGGTCTGGCGGCGGCTGACTTCCTGCTTGGCGTCCAGCACCTTTTGCTTTCTCTGCTTGATCAATGAGGTCTCGGTGCAGCTGGCATTGACCTCGGCGAGGGCCTTTTCAAGCCCGGTCTGCTCGGCCTTGTTACCTTCGGTCTTGGCGTCCTGAATCTTGCTGCTGATTTCCTGACTTTTGATCTGGCACTCGGAAGGTGCGGGTGCCTGCTCATCTGCCAGCAGCGTTGTAGCCAGTAGCGTGCAACTGGTGAAAAGGATCAGTGGTGATAAAAACTGCATATGAACTCCGTTTGAACACGGACCAAAAAATGGACGTCCGCTACTTAAAACCTGAAATACCCTGAGCCTGCAATTGATGGCTCAATGCCCGCACCTCTGGGGCCTGAAAAAAAGACCTCAGTTTCGCTGCCCGGCCAGGCCCTATGCCCGGCTCTGCTTGCCATTGCTCAACGCTACGCCCGGCCAGTTCCTGCCAATTGTCAGGAAGTATTGCGCTTCCTGTAGGCGGCAGTCCGATGGCCTTGAGCCACGTTTGAAACGGCCGTTCACGCGCTGTTTGCAGGCTGGCGAGCAGTTTAGCGCTGCTGCGCTCTGCGAAGCCGGGAATGTTAGCAAGCTCAGCATGATTCAGGGTCATCCAATCGAGCAGGCTCTCTATTTGGCCGTTTTCAATAAGTTTGTCCCAGGTCCCCGGACCGACGCCGGGCAGCGCAAGGCCTTTCTTGCCGCTGAGCCAGATCAGTCTGGCGCGGAACTGGCTTTCACAGCCTGGTGTGGCTTGCCAGCAGCTCAACTCATGAAAGTCGCCGGCTTGCGGAATGATCATTTCAACTCGCTCGGCCGCGCGGGATATCACGCCGTCGAGTCTCGGAATCGTCAGCCCGGCCAGGCTTACGGCAACTTGATCGCCAGGCCTTATATCCAGCGTTTGCCAGCGTTGCAGTGAACCGGTGCTGATGCGGCTGACGGTACGGTCATCGAGGCGTACGGGCGTCAGCTCCAGCACAGGGGTAATCCTGCCGCTGCGACCGATATTGAAGCTGACCTTGCGTACCTCGGCCAGTGCCTGTGCGTAAGGGTGCTTCCAGGCCGCGATCCAGTAAGGCGCACTGGCTTGCCAGCGTTGCACCGGTGGGCGCTGGCCTTGGCGCATGATCACGCCATCTGTCGCGAATGGCAGAGGATTGCGGTACCAGTGCTCGCGCCATTTCGCAGCCTGAACATGATTTTCCAATGGGTGCGTGTACGCCTCGCTGTCCTCAAAGCCCATGGCTTGCAGGCCTGCGAGTCGTTGAGTCATGTTGGCAGGTCCGTTCGGCCAGTCCCAGACGAATAGCCCGATGGCATCAGCCTGCTGCGTGCTGATTGTCTGTCGCGCCAATAGCCCTGCGACCTTGCTGCGCGCGTTGACGCTGCCGGATAGTGCCTGAATATGATCGGTCAGCTGCCAGTACAGCTCGCCTTGCAGGATCAGGGAGTCATGTTGAGGTAGACGCTGAGGAATAGCTTTTATCAGTCGTGCCTGCGAAGTCCAGTCCTGGCCCTTGCGCCCATCGCCGCGACTGATCGCCTGCACCAGCTGACCTTTTTCATAAACGAGTGTGACTGCCACGCCGTCGATCTTGGGCTGAATCCACAGGTCGTTGCGGCCTTTCAGCCAGGCCTTGACTCTGTCTTCGTCCGCCAGCTTGTTAACGCCCGTATGCGGTACGGGATGAGGCAGCGGGCCAACTGCTGTCGTTAGCGGATCGGACTCGGGTGTGGACACGGCAAAGCACGAGCGCCACACGCTCAGCTTCTGCCGCGCCTGATCGTAAAGCCCGTCCGGGATTTGCGAGAGGCCCTGGCGATGATAGCTGTCGTCCCACGCGGCAACCTGCTGCTGCAAGGCCGTGACCTCGCTGCGTGCCTTGGCTGCAGGCCAGTCAGGGCATTGACTGGCATGGCCGAGGCCGGGCAGAATAAACACAAGAGCGCACGTCATCAGGCGAAAGGTAGGCAGCATCGAAGCATCCTTGCTTTAGGAATGGGCCCGATGAGGCTAGTCGTTGTCGTGTGGTGAAGGCGTGGGGCTTGGTTACCGGGTTTTGCCATTGCGCAGGCCGGCATGTCCACGCAGAGTAATCAGTGACTGCACCGGCCTCTTCGTGAGCAAGCTCACACGCCCTTCGGGCAGAAGCGCAGAGCATCGGGCACGATAGTTGAGGTTATCGTTCCTCACGCTCCAGCGTGGGAACGCAGTTCTCGACGCTCTGCGTCGTCAAGAGGACGCGGAGCGTCCAGAAAGGCATGCGACGCAGAGCGCCGCACGATAGTCGCGCCTGCACCGGCCCCTTCGTGAGCAAGCTCCCACGCCCTTCGGGCAGAAGCGCAGAGCATCGGGCACGATAGTTGAGTTTATCGTTCCTCACGCTCCAGCGTGGGAACGCAGTTCTCGACGCTCTGCGTCGTCAAGAGGACGCGGAGCGTCCAGAAAGGCATGCGACGCAGAGCGCCGCACGATAGTCGCGCCTGCACCGGCGTCTTCGTGAGCAAGCTCACACGCCCTTCGGGCAGAAGCGCAGAGCATCGGGCACGATAGTTGAGGTTATCGTTCCTCACGCTCCAGCGTGGGAATGCAGTTCTCGACGCTCTGCGTCGTCAAGAGGACGCGGAGCGTCCAGAAAGGCATGCGACGCAGAGCGCCGCACGATAGTCGCGCCTGCACCGGCCCCTTCGTGAGCAAGCTCCCACAAAGGCTGGGT